>NZ_NHML01000032.1:0-103773 GCF_002165735.1 Rhodococcus sp. NCIMB 12038 | reverse complement strand
CCCCGACGAGATCGTCGAGACCCTGATCCGGCTGCGCCCCAGCTTCGGCGCCGTCAACCTCGAAGACATCTCCGCACCCCGCTGCTTCGAGATCGAAAAGCGGGTCATCGAGGCCCTGGACTGCCCGGTCATGCACGACGATCAGCACGGCACCGCCATCGTTGTCCTCGCGGCGCTCAAGGGTGCGGTCAAGGTTCAGGACCGGGACATTCGTGGGTTGCGGGTGGTGATCTCCGGTGCCGGCGCCGCCGGTGTGGCGTGCGCGAACATCCTGCTCGCCGCGGGGATCGCGGACGTGACGGTCCTGGACTCGAAGGGCATCGTCTCTCCGGATCGTCGGGATTTGAACGCGGTGAAGGTGGATCTGGCCGCCCGCACCAACCCGGCAGGTCGCCGCGGTGGTGTCGTCGAAGCACTCGACGGTGCCGACGTGTTCCTCGGCGTGTCCGCGGGCACCGTCCCGGAGGAGCTGATCGCGACGATGGCGGCGAACTCCATCGTGTTCGCGCTGTCGAACCCGGACCCGGAGATCCACCCCGACGTCGCCCGCAAGCACGCGGCGATCGTCGCCACCGGCCGCTCGGACTTCCCGAACCAGATCAACAATGTGCTCGCCTTCCCCGGTGTGTTCCGCGGTGCCCTGGACGCCGGCGCCCGGCGGATCACCGAAGGCATGAAGCTCGCCGCCGCCGAGGCAATCCTCTCGGTCGTCGGTGACGAGCTGGCTGTAGACAAGATCGTTCCCAGCCCGCTCGATCCTCGCGTCGCCCCCGCTGTCGCGGAGGCAGTCGCCGCCGCTGCTCGCGCAGAAGGCGTCACCGACTAGCGAGAATCCGTCGAACACCCCGATCCGGAACCCGCACCCACGGTTCCGGTGTCGGGGTGCTCGTGAGAAACCATTACGAACGCATCCGAGTGACATACCGCACACCGGGTATTTGACTGCAAGGTACAAAATAGTCCTACCCTGGGAGTGGAGAGCATCCGGCAGGCCATCGAAGTTCGAGCCGGAAGACGTGGCCGGCGCAGGTCCAGATCGACCCAATTGCGCTCCGGCAGAAACGTATCGAAGCGAACAGACGTAGGAGACCGGCTGTGTCAGTCACTGTGATCGGACCCGAAACCATGACCGAGGCGGAGGCTGAACCCGTCGCGGGCGGATCAAACACGGCCGCGATTCGCGGGATGGCCAGGTCACTGGTCACCAACATGACCGCCAGCTTGAGTATTCCGACCGCGACGAGCGTCCGCACGATCCCGGCGAAGCTGATGATCGACAATCGCATCGTCATCAATAGCCACATGACCCGAACGCGCGGGGGCAAGATCAGTTTCACGCACCTGATCGGCTGGGCGCTCGTACAGGCCCTGAAGGATTTTCCGAGCCAGAACGTGTCGTACGCCGAAGTGGACGGCAAGCCGTTCGCCGTGACACCCGAGCACGTGAACCTCGGGATCGCCGTCGATGTCGCGAAACCCGATGGATCGAGATTCCTTGTCGTCCCGAACATCAAGCGCGCAGACGACATGAGTTTCGGTGAATTCCTGTCGGAGTACGAGGCTCTCATCGTCAAGGCGCGAAGCAACGCGCTGACCGTCGAGGATTTTGCCGATACGACGCTGTCGCTGACCAACCCCGGCGGCATCGGGACGGAGCATTCGATCACCCGCCTGATGAAGGGCCAAGGTTGTGTCATCGGTGCGGGCGCACTGGAATATCCGGCGGAGTTTCAAGGGGCCAGCGAACAGACCCTCGCCGATCTCGCCATCGGCAAAACGGTCACCCTGACGAGCACCTACGATCACCGAGTCATCCAGGGCGCGGCATCCGGCGAATTCCTCGGGCGGGTCCATGAACTCCTCATCGGGCAGCATCGGTTCTACGAAGAGATCTTCGCGGCCTTGCGAATCCCCTACGAACCGATCCATTGGGCACCCGACATCAGGGTGGATCCGACGAGCGCGGTCGACAAGACAGCGCGTGTTCAGCAACTCATCGATGCGTTCCGCACCCGCGGGCACCTGATGGCCGACGTCGACCCTCTCGAGTACGTCCAGAGGTCACACCCCGATCTGGACGTGGAAAGTCACGGCCTCACGTTCTGGGATCTGGACCGGGAGTTCGTCACCGGCGATTTCGGCGGCGACCGGCGGCAGATGAAACTCCGCGACATCGTCGGTGTTCTGCGTGACGCCTATTGCCGCACCGTGGGCATCGAGTACATGCACATCCAGGATCCGGAGCAACGCGCGTGGATCCAGAACCGGGTCGAGCGGCCTTATACGAAGCCGACCCACGATGCGCAGCTGCGGATCCTGGGCAAGCTCAACGAAGCGGAAGCGTTCGAGACCTTCCTCCAGACGAAGTACATCGGCCAGACGCGCTTCAGCCTCGAAGGCGGCGAGTCGACGATCCCCTTGCTGGACGCGATCATGCGTGCGGCGGCCGAGAGTGGTCTCGACGATGTGGCCATCGCGATGGCGCACCGGGGACGACTCAGCGTGCTCACGAACATCGCGGGCAAGACCTACGGTCAGGTATTCCACGAGTTCGAGGGAACTGATCTCTCGGACACGTTCGATGGCTCGGGGGACGTGAAGTACCACCTGGGTACCGAGGGAATCTTCACCGGCGCCGATGGCGAGAAGATCCCCGTCTATGTCGGGGCAAATCCGTCCCATCTCGACGCGGTCGACGGCGTGCTGGAGGGCATCGTGCGTGCCCGGCAGGACCGGAGGCCGGCCGGAACGTTCCCGACCTTGCCGATCATCATCCACGGCGACGCGGCAATGGCCGGTCAGGGTGTCGTCAGCGAGACCATGCAGATGTCACAGTTGCGCGGCTACCGCACGGGCGGCACCATCCGCATCAACATCAACAACCAGGTGGGCTTCACGACCTTGCCCGGTGAGGCACGGAGTTCGGTCTACTCGACCGATGTCGCCAAGACGATCCAGGCGCCGATCTTCCATGTCAACGGCGATGATCCCGAGGCGGTCGTCCGGGTCGCGGAACTCGCGTTCGCCTACCGCCAGAAGTTTCATCGCGAGGTCGTCATCGACCTCGTCTGCTACCGCCGGCGCGGGCACAACGAAGCCGACGATCCGTCGATGACACAGCCGCACATGTCCGATCTCATCGCGACCAAGCGCAGCGTCCGGACCCTGTACACGGAGGCGCTGATCGGGCGGGGTGACATCACGATCGAGGAGTACGAGCAGGCCAACCGGGACTTCCGCGGCCGGCTCGAGAACGCCTTCGCCGAGACTCGGGCCGGACAGCACGACCTCGTGCCGGAGAAGATGCTTGCTTTCGAATCCGAACCACCGAGCAGGCCCGAAGGAACCGGGGTGAGTCCCGACGTGATCGCCCTCGTGGGAGATGCCTTCGACAAACGGCCGCCAGACTTCACCGTCCACCCGAAGTTGCAACAGCTGCTCGACAAACGAGTGGAGATGAGCCGCGACGGGAACATCGATTGGGCCTTCGCCGAGCTCCTGGCATTCGGCTCACTGTTGGTGGAGGGGACACCCGTCCGGCTGACCGGTCAGGACAGTCGCCGCGGCACGTTCGTCCAACGCCACGCGGTGCTCCACGACCGTGACAAAGGTCAGGAATGGCTCCCGCTCAACAACATTGCCGAGGGGCAGGGCCGGTTCTGGATCTACGACTCGCTGCTCAGTGAGTACGCCGTGATGGGATTCGAGTACGGCTATTCGGTGGAACGGTCCGACGCGCTGGTTCTGTGGGAGGCGCAGTTCGGTGATTTCGCAAACGGCGCCCAGATCGTCATCGACGAGTTCATCAGCTCGGCCGACCAGAAATGGGGACAGCAGTCCTCGCTGGTACTGCTGCTGCCGCACGGCTACGAAGGCAGCGGACCGGATCACTCCTCGGCGCGCATCGAACGCTTCCTGCGACTCTGCGCGGAGAACAACATGACGGTGGCGCAACCGTCGACGCCCGCGTCCTACTTCCATCTCCTCCGCCGTCAGGCCTACGCTCACCCCCGCAAGCCGCTCGTCGTGTTCACCCCGAAGTCGATGTTGCGTATGCGTGGCGCGACCAGCGCGCTGACCGATTTCACCGGCGGCACGTTCGAACCCGTCATCGACGATCAGCGGGCGATAGACAAGGCCGACGTCCGCCGCGTGCTGTTGGTGACAGGGAAGCTCTATCACGAGCTGTACAACAGGCTCGCCAAGTCTCCGGATCCGCAGATCGCGCTGGTGAGAATTGAACAGTTCTACCCACTGCCCGAAGCGGAGCTGGCCGAGGTCGTCGGCTCCTATCCCAACGCCGAACTGGTGTGGGTACAGGAAGAGCCGAGAAACCAGGGCGCCTGGACGTTCCTCCTCAGCGAGCTCGGGACCATCGGCTCGCGTCGCATCGGCCTCGTGTCGCGCCCGGCGTCCGCGGCCCCGGCGACGGGATCGAGCAAACGCCACGCCCAGGAACAGAAGAAACTCATCGACGAGGCGTTGGAGAAGTAGGCCGCGAATCACGGCGTGAGAGCGCGCGTCGGTAGTGGGGTTTGTTACTCGCCGGTAGCGGTGCTCGGACAAGTCGCCGGCGATGCCGCAACGTAACCTGATACTCGTCGCGATCCGATAACTGCACGCTGAACCTGTGAATTTAACCGAACTGACGCGGGAGAACAACAACAAATGAGCGCCCATAAGCCGCCGACCATCATCTATACGTTGACCGACGAGGCGCCGCTGCTCGCGACGTACGCCTTCCTGCCGATCGTGCGGACCTTCGCCGGTGCCGCGGGCATCGAGATCGATTCCAGCGACATCTCCGTGGCGTCGCGGATCCTGGCAGAGTTCCCCGAGAACCTCACCGAAGAGCAGCGCGTCCCCGACAACCTCGCGGAGCTGGGTCGCCTGACGCAGCTGCCCGAGACGAACATCATCAAGCTGCCCAATATCAGCGCGTCCGTGCCGCAACTCCTGGCCGCCATCAAGGAACTGCAGGGCAAGGGCTACAAGATTCCCGACTTCCCGGACGACCCCAAGTCCGACGAGGAGCGCGACATCCGTCAGCGCTACGGCAAGATCCTCGGCAGCGCCGTGAACCCGGTCCTGCGTGAGGGCAACTCCGACCGTCGCGCACCCCGGGCTGTCAAGCAGTACGCCCGCAAGCACCCGCACAGCATGGACGAGTGGTCGATGGCCTCGCGCAGCCACGTCGCGCACATGCGGCACGGCGACTTCTACCACTCCGAGAAGTCGATGACGCTGGACCGGGCGCGCAAGGTCCGGATGGAGCTGGTCACGAAGGCCGGCGAGACGGTCGTCCTCAAGCCCGAGGTGGACCTGGGCGAGGGCGACATCATGGACAGCATGTTCATGAGCAAGAAGGCGTTGCTCGACTTCTACGAGGAGCAGATGGAGGACGCGCGCAAGACGGGCGTCATGTTCTCGCTCCACGTCAAGGCGACGATGATGAAGGTTTCGCACCCCATTGTCTTCGGCCACGCGGTGAAGACCTTCTACAAGGATGCCTTCGCCAAGCATCAGGCGCTGTTCGACGAACTGGGCGTCAACGTCAACAACGGCCTCGGTGATCTCTACGACAAGATCGAGACGCTGCCCAGCACGCAGCGCGAGGAAATCATCCAGGACCTGCACGACTGCCACGAGCACCGCCCCGAGTTGGCCATGGTCGACTCCGCACGCGGCATCTCGAACTTCCATTCGCCCAGCGACGTGATCGTGGATGCCTCGATGCCCGCGATGATCCGCTCCGGCGGCAAGATGTACGGCGCCGACGGGCGGCCCAAGGACGCCAAGGCCGTGATGCCGGAGTCCACGTTCGCGCGCATCTACCAGGAGATCATCAACTTCTGTAAGACCAACGGCGCATTCGACCCGACGACCATGGGCACCGTCCCCAACGTCGGGCTCATGGCGCAGAAGGCCGAGGAGTACGGCTCGCACGACAAGACCTTCGAGATTCCGGAGGAGGGCGACGCCAACTTCGTGGATGTCGAGACCGGTGAGGTGCTGCTCACCCAGCACGTCGAGGCCGGCGACATCTGGCGCATGTGCACCGTCAAGGACGCGCCGATCCGCGACTGGGTCAAGCTCGCGGTCACCCGGGCACGCAACTCCGGCATGCCGGTCCTGTTCTGGCTCGACCCGTACCGCCCGCACGAGAACGAGCTGATCAAGAAGGTCAACCTGTACCTGCAGGATCACGACACCGAGGGCCTCGACATCCAGATCATGTCGCAGGTGCGCTCGATGCGGTACACCCTGGAACGCCTGATCCGCGGTCTGGACACCATCGCTGCGACCGGCAACATCCTGCGCGACTACCTGACGGACCTGTTCCCGATCCTGGAACTCGGCACCAGCGCCAAGATGCTGTCGATCGTGCCGCTGATGGCCGGCGGCGGCATGTACGAGACGGGTGCCGGCGGCTCGGCGCCCAAGCACGTCAAGCAGTTGGTGGAGGAGAACCACCTGCGCTGGGATTCGCTCGGTGAGTTCCTGGCGTTGGCCGTCAGCCTCGAGGAACTCGGCACCAAGACCGACAACGAGCGCGCGAAGATCCTGGCCAAGACGCTCGATGCGGCCACCGGCAAGCTGCTCGACGAGAACAAGAACCCGTCGCGCAAGACCGGTGAACTCGACAACCGGGGCAGCCAGTTCTACCTCGCGAAGTACTGGGCGCAGGAACTTGCCGCGCAGAGCGAGGACAAGGAACTGGCGGAACGTTTCGCCACGCTCACCCAGGCGCTGGACGAGAACGAAGACGCCATCGTGCGGGAACTCATCGAGGTGCAGGGAACCACGGTCGACATCGGCGGCTACTACAAGCTGGACGGCGAGAAGACCGCCGCCGTGATGCGTCCGAGCGCGACGTTCAACAGCGCGCTCGAGGCCGTGCGGGACTGAGCCTGAATCACGACACCCCCGGGTCTGACCCGGGGGTGTCGTGGTTTTCGGAGTTGTTCCCGAACAACGCAATTCGTCGATGATGATGTCTAGATCGTGGCGGCGGGACACTTGCCGGTCGTGGTCCGTCCCGCCACGGACGGTGTGACCGCCAGGTCGTCGAGCAGCCCCGGGAACGTCCTGGTAGGGGAGGTCGGTGGTGACACCCGCAGGGTCGGGGAGGGGTTGGCGGATTTCGCTGGGCGTGACCGCTATCGGGATTCTTCGCGTATGCGCCGACGGTGATGGTGTGGCAGCGCTTCGCGGAAACTCCGCAGCCGCGGGTGTATCCGCACGGCTCGTTCACCTCGTTCGGATCTGATCCGCCGCCGGTCGAGTACTGGGTCAGTTGGGCGGGTCCGGTGGTGATGGTCGTGGCATGCAGTCTGCAGCGATGTTGGGGCTCTTCAGTGTTCGGTGGTACTTACTCGGTTTGATCGAGGGCGTCGACGTGTGCGGTGACACCTGCGGTCAGCTGCCGAAGATCTTGCCCAGATCACTCGCGTCGGGGACGGTTGCGGCGGGTGGCGCGGGGGCGACACTCGGCACCGTGACGACCGAGGATGCTTGCTCCACGGTGTAGGCGGGCATCGGGAACTGGACCAGGAATTGTTCGATGCCGGGGTAGTCGGACACCCACAGGGCTGGGTCTTCGCCCTCCCTCCCGCAGGAGGCGAGTGCGACGTAGGAGCCGTCGGGGACGTCGAGCACCGACTGTGTGGTCGTCCCGGGCGGTATGTCGTCTTGCTGGTAGAGGGATTGCCCGGGGCCGACGACTTCGGCGATGGGTGGGAGCATGCCGTCGGGGGCGAGGGCGAGCGAGGTCGTGCAGCCGATGGTGGCACCGGTGTTGTTGGTGATCGTGTTGGTGACGGTCGATCCGTCGACGCCGAAGGCGTAGGTGACGTCGGTGGCTTCAGCGGCCGATGCCGGGGCGGCGGCGATTGCAAGGGGGATGGTCGCTGCGGCGAGGAGGGTGGTGCGGGCGATCGTGCGCATCTGTGTCCTGTTCGTCGGGCCGTGGGTCGTCCTCTGTGAATGGTGCAGCACAAAGCGACCGATCGGAATGGTTTCGGAGAATTGACGTCGCAGACCGCTGCTCTCAGGACCGTGCGGGCGTGTGCTCCGGCCACCCGACGCTGGCGAGTGCGCCGCGCAGTACGGATTCGTAGATCGAGTCCAGGTCCAGTTCGTTGCCGAGGAAGTCGGTGTTCACCAGCATCACGAAGCCGTGCATGGCGGCGAAGACGCTGACAGCCGCGTCGAGGGTGTCCTCGGGCGGCAGTCCGCACGACGCCAGCATCGTGCGGAGTGCCGTGTTGGCGTCGAGTGCGGCAGAGATGAAGGCGTCCCGGTCGACGGGGCTGGTGGTGAGTGTCTGATACCGGTGCGGATGCGCGGTCGCCCAGGCGCGGTGCGCGTCGACGAGGGCGCGGAGCCCGTCGGGACCGGTTCGGCCCATGGCGATTTCGCGCAGATGTGCGCCGAGTTCCGTCATGGTGCGCACCTGGACGGCGCCGCGGATGTCGTCGAGGTTGCGGACGTGGTTGTACAGCGAGGCGGTGACGACGTTCAGCCGGGCCGAGAGGCTCGTCATCGACAGTTGCTCCCAGCCGAGTTCGTCGATGATCTCGATCGCGGCATCGACGACCTTGTCGCGGGTGAGGGTGCGACGTCGGATCGGTGCGTTCTGCCCTTTCGCCATGGCCTCAGCATACGGTCTTCCATTCTAAATGAAAGTGTGTAGTTTAAGACGCATCCCATTCGTTTATCGATCGAGGAGCAGTGAATGACCGCGTCTCGGATTGATCTGAAATCTCCCGATGTCTACACCGAGGGTGTGCCCTACGCGTTCTTCGACCACTTGCGGTCGAGCGAACCCGTCTACTGGCAACCCGAGGAGAACGGCACCGGATTCTGGGCGGTGACCAGGCACGCCGACGTCGTCGCCGTGTCCCGCGACAGCGCGACGTTCTCGTCGGCGGTGGGCACCACCCAGATCGACGACTTCGACGAGCAGACCCGCGCGAAGCAGGCCGCCATGCTCGTCAACCTCGACCCGCCCGACCACACCCGGTTGCGGCAACTGGTCAGTCGCGGATTCACCCCGCGCACGGTCAAGGTGCTCGAGGGGCACATCCGCGACATCTGTACCCGGATCGTCGACCGACTCCTCGAGGCGCGTGACGTCGACTTCGTCCCCGAGGCGGCGGCGCCGCTACCGCTGGAGGTCATCGCGGCACTGCTGGGGGCGCCGCCCGGGGACGTCGACAGGCTGTACGACTGGTCCAACCGGATGATCGGCTTCGACGATCCCGAGTACGGCACCACCCAGGCCGACGGCGAGATGGCCGCCGCCGAGATCTTCCTGTACGCGAACGAGCTTGCCGCGCAACGCCGCATCGAGCCGCGGGACGACATCGTCACCAAACTCGTGCAGCCGGACGAGAACGGCGACACGCTCACCGAGATGGAATTCAACATGTTCTTCGTCCTGCTCGTGGTGGCGGGGAACGAGACGACACGCAACGCGACCGCCGGTGGGATGCAGGCGTTCATCGATCATCCCGATCAGTGGCGGCGACTGCAGTCCGAACCCGAACTGGCCTCGAGCGCGGTGGAGGAGATCCTGCGGTGGGTGACCCCGGTGATGGATTTCCGGCGCACCGCCACCCGGGACGCGTACATCGGCGACCAGTTGGTCCGGGCCGGCGACAAGGTGGTGATCTACTACCCGAGCGCGAACCGGGACGAGGCGGTGTTCGACGAACCGTACCGGTTCGACATCGGCCGGAGTCCCAACCCGCAGATCGCATTCGGCGGCAGCGGGGTGCACTTCTGCCTCGGCGCGCACTTGGCGCGGCTCGAACTGAGGATCCTGTTCGAGACCCTCGCCGCGCGAATCGACCGCGTGGAATCCACCGGGCCGGTGGCCCGGCTGCGGTCGAATTTCATCAGCGGCATCAAGACGATGCCCGTGCGGATTCACCCGCGCAGTCCGGTGTGAGACCCCGATTTTCGTTGCCAGCGGCCGGTAACTGTAGTAGCGTCCAGACACGTGTCCAGTAGTATGAATTTCGAGTCCACCCGCCGCCGTCTCACCGAGAAGCAGGCCGACACCGTCGACCGCCTCACCAGGGCGGCAGTCGAAGTACTGCGTGAAGAGGGATTCGCCGGGCTCACCGTCCGCTCGGTGGCCGGAATCGCCGGTGTCGCGCCCGCCACGGCGTACACGTACTTCTCCTCGAAGGAGCACCTCGTTGCCGAGGTCTTCTGGCGGCGTCTCGCCGCGGCACCGCAGCCGGTGGACGACGGACTCGATCGCACCGGACGCGTCGTCGCTGTGCTCCGCCACATCGCCCTGCTGGTGGCGGACGAACCCGAACTCGCCGGAGCCGTCACCAACGCGCTACTCGGCCGCGACCCCGACGTGGAGCACCTCCGCGCCCGCATCGGGCTGGAGATCCGTGATCGCCTCGCCACGGCACTGGGCGAGGGCCACGACCCCGACGTCCTCGAGGCGCTGGAGTTGCTGTACGCCGGCGGCCTGGTCCGCGCGGGCATGGGATACGGGTCCTACGCCCAATTCGCCGATCGACTCGAAACTTCCGCCAAGCTGATTCTGGAGTAGATGCCATGACCGCAGCCTCGATGCCCGGGGTGCCACACAATCCGGTGACGTTCAATCCGTACGACTATGGCTTCCACGAAGATCCGTACGTCACGTATCGAAGACTGCGGGAAGAAGCGCCGGCCTACTACAACGAGGAACTCGACTTCTGGGCGTTGTCCCGGCACGAGGACGTGGTCGCGGCGTTTCGCGACAACCAGCGCCTGTCGAGCGCGAACGGGGTGTCGCTCGACCCCGCGGCCTACGGTCCGCACGCCCACAAGACGATGTCCTTTCTCGCGCTGGACGATCCGCGGCACATGCGGATGCGTCAGTTGGTGTCCCGCGGGTTCACCCCGAGGCGGGTGAACGAACTCGAGGGGCGGATCCTGGACCTCACCCGGCAGTACCTCGACCCGGCGCTCGAGGCGGGCGAGTTCGACTGGATCGCCGAATTGGCGGGCAAACTGCCGATGGACGTGATCTCGGAACTGATGGGGGTGCCGGAGGCCGACCGCGGCGAACTCCGCCGGCTCGCCGATCTGGTGGTGCACCGCGAGGAGGGCGTCCTCGACGTGCCGCACGCCGCGATGGAGGCGTCGCTCTACCTCGTCGGCTACTACGCCGACATGCTGGCGGAGCGGCGCAGGAAGCCGACCGAGGATCTGACGTCCGCGCTGCTCGAGGCGGAGATCGACGGTGACCGGCTCACCGACGACGAGATCATCGCCTTCATGTTCCTGATGGTGGTGGCGGGCAACGAGACCACCACCAAGTTGCTGGGCAACGCGCTGTACTGGGGGTTCCGCTATCCGGGCGAGGCCAGGCACGTGTTCGAGGACGCGAGCCGGGTGCCGGACTGGGTGGAGGAGACCCTCCGCTTCGACACGTCCAGCCAGATGGTCGCGCGGACGGCGGCCGTCGACCTCGACTTCCACGACCGGACGATTCCCGCCGGCGACAAGGTGCTGATCCTCATCGGCTCCGCGAACCGCGACTCGGCGGTATTCGAGGACGCCGACGAATACCGGATCGGCAGGGACACGTCCAACAAGCTCGCGAGCTTCGGCGGCGGCACCCACTTCTGCCTCGGCGCCCACATGGCGCGGCTCGAAGCGCGGATCGCCCTCACCGAACTCGTCTCCCGCATAGACGATTACGACATCGACGAGGCGAACAGCGTGCGGGTCCACTCGACCAACGTCCGCGGTTTCGCCACCCTTCCCCTGAAAGTGCAGGTCCGCGATGCCTAGGTTCGAGCCCAATCCGCAGCGCCGGCCGTCGATCGTCGCCGGGGCGTCGTCGGGCATCGGCACGGCGACGGCGTACGCACTCGCAGAGGCCGGCCACCCCGTCGCGCTCGGCGCCCGCCGGGTCGCGGAGTGCGAGGAGATCGCGGAGAAGATCCGCAGCAACGGGGGAGAAGCGTTCGCGCACTTCCTCGACGTCACCGACACCGCGTCGGTCGACGACTTCGTCACCGCGGCGGAGAGCGCGCTCGGCCCCACCGAGATCGCGCTGTCGGGTGCCGGCGATCTCGAGTTCTCCGTCGCGCACGAGATGGACCCGGACCAGTTCCTGGACCAGATCAACGTCCACCTCGTAGGGGCGCAGCGTCTCGCGCACCGCATCGTTCCCGGCATGATCGACCGCCGGCGCGGAGACTTCGTCCTCATCGGATCCGACTGCGCGGACACGCCGCGGCCCCGGATGGGCGCCTACAACGCCGGTAAGGCCGGGGTCGAAATGATGGGCAGGCAGATGCGGATGGAACTGGAGGGCACCGGTGTCCGGGCATCGGTCGTGCGCCCGGGACCCACCCAGACGTCGATGGGAATGAACACCACCGAGGAGGTCATCGGACCCGTCCTCGACGACTGGGCGAAATGGGGATTCGCTCGGCACTCGTACTTCCTGCGCGCCTCCGCGATCGCCGACGCCGTCGTCGCGACCGTCAGTGCGCCCCGCGGCGCACACCTGGTGCTGATCGAGGTGCAGCCCGAGGCGCCCCTCCGAAAGGATGGAGAATGAATCTGGTTACCCCGCAACGTGTGTCCGGTGGTGAGCACGAGCACGGACATCTCGACGAGCTGCGCACCGACCCGATCGCGCTGATGCGCCGCGTCCGGGAGGAATGCGGAAACGTCGGCGTCTTCCAGCTCGCGGACAAGAAGGTGGTGTTGCTGTCCGGCGCCGAGGCCAACGAATTCTTCTTCCGCTCCACCGACGAGGATCTCGACCAGCAGGCCGCCTACCCGTTCATGAAGCCGATCTTCGGCGAGGGAGTCGTGTTCGACGCCAGCCCCGAGCGCCGCAAGGAGATGCTGCACAACCAAGCGTTGCGCGGTGAGCAGATGAAGGGGCACGCCGCGACGATCGCCCACGAGGTCGACCGGATGGTGGCGCAGTGGGGCGACGAGGGGGAGATCGACCTGCTCGAATTCTTCGCGGAGCTGACCATCTACACATCCTCCGCCTGCCTGATCGGCAAGAAGTTCCGGGAGCAACTCGACGGCCGGTTCGCGCACCTCTACCACGAACTCGAGCAGGGCACCGATCCCATCGCCTACGTCGACGCGTACGCCGACATCGAGAGCTTCCGCCGGCGGGACGAGGCGCGGGTGCAGTTGGTGGCCCTCGTCCGGGAGATCATGACCGGGCGCATCCAGAATCCTCCGCAGGGCAGGGAGGATCGGGACATGCTCGACGTGCTCGTCTCGATCAAGGACGAGAACGGCGACGAGCGCTTCACCGCCGACGAGATCACCGGCATGTTCATCTCGATGATGTTCGCCGGGCACCACACCACGTCCGGCACCGCGGCCTGGACGCTGATCGAACTGCTGCGGCACCCCGACTACGCCAAGCAGGTGGTCGCGGAACTCGACGACCTCTATTCGGACGGCTCCGACATCAGCTTCGGGGCGCTCAGACAGATCCCGAAACTCGAAGCGGTACTGAAGGAGACGCTGCGGCTGCATCCTCCGCTGATCATCCTGCTGCGCGTCGCACGAGGCGAGTTCGAGGTCGGCGGCTACCAGATCGCCGAGAACGACCTCGTGGCGGCGACACCGGCGATCTCCAACCGGATCGCGGAGGACTTCCCGAACCCGGACACGTTCGACCCCGAACGGTACATCGACCCCAACCAGGAAGACATCCTCAACCGCTGGACGTGGATCCCGTTCGGCGCGGGCAGGCACCGCTGCGTCGGAGCTGCGTTCGCGCTGATGCAGCTGAAGGCGATCTTCTCGATCCTTCTGCAGGACTGGGAGTTCGAGATGGCGCAACCGTCCGAGACGTACCGCAACGATCACAGCAAGATGGTGGTTCAGCTGCAGCAGCCCTGCACGGTGAGGTACCGGAAGCGAAGCACGTGATGAAAGTCGAAGCCGATCTCGACCTGTGCCAGGGCCATGCCGTGTGCGAGATGGAGGCGCCCGACGTCTTCGTCGTCCCCAAGCACGGCAAGGTCGAAATCCTCGACGCCGACCCACCCGGGAACCTGCGCGCGGAGGTCGAGAGCGCCGTGCGATTCTGCCCGACCCAGGCCCTGCGGATCCTCGCGGACACCGACTCAGAAGGAGAATCCTGATGGCCCCTTTCGACCGCGCCGAACTCGACGAGATGGTGCAGCGCTGGGTGGACGAGAACAAGCGGTGCGAGGCCCTCGGCGACTGGAAGCCGCTGGCCGAGATGTACACCGAGGACGCCACATACGGGTGGAACTACGGACCGAAGGACGACTTCATGGCCGTGGGCCGGGACGAGATCCGCGAACTGGCTCTCGGGCAGGAAATGGACGGCCTCGAGGGCTGGGAATATCCCTATCAGCAATTCGTCGTCGACGACCGCAGCGGCGACGTCATCGGATTCTGGAAACAAGTGTCCGAACGCACCCGGGACGACGGCACCCACTATCAAGTCACCGGGATCGGCGGCAGCTGGTTCCGGTACGGCGGCAACTTCCAATGGTCCTGGCAGCGTGACTTCTTCGACTTCGGCAACGTCTCGGCCCTGTTCCTCGAGATGATCACGAACAACGCGATGTCCGACGGCATGAACGCGCGGATCCAGCGCGCGACGTCCGGTCGGCCGCCGGGCTGGTATCCGGTCGGGAAGGCCCCGGTCCCGCTGTGGTGAGCACGGTGAAGGTGCCGGCGTCGTTCGCGGATCTGTCCCGCGAGGATCTGGCGATCCTCGTCCCGGAACTGCTGCTGTGCGGTCACCTCATCGACCGCTCCGGGATGCCGCACCTGATCGGGGCGTTCGGCCGCGAGGGCATGACGCAGGTCGCGATCGAGGAATGGATGGCGTCGAGCCCGATCTACGCGCGGCGGATGCAACGCGCACTGGGGTTCGAGGGCGACGGCGTCGTGACGATCTTCAAGGGCCTGCAACTCGACATCGGTGCGCCGCCCCAGTTCATGGACTTCCGGTACCGCGTCACCGATCACGACCACGGCGAGTTCTGGCTGGACCACTGCGGGGCGCTGATGGACGTCGAACCGATGGGCGACGAGTACGTCACGGCCATGTGCCACGACATCGAAGACCCGACGTTCGACGCCACCGCCCTGGCCACCAACCCGCACGCGCAGGTGCGTCCGGTGCACCGTCCGCCGCGACGGCCCGCGGACCGGACACCGCACTGCCTCTGGACGGTCACCATCGACGACGCGCACGAGCCGCCGCCGGTCACGGAAGGGCTGGTGACGGTGAGGAAGTCGCGGGCGGCGACGGTCGGGCTGTCGCCGATCGACACCGGCGGGCCGGGGCAGCACGACTACGCGGGTGCGCTCCTCGCCGACCTGCGGTTCCCGGACTTCTCCCATTCGGCGCTGACCCGGATCGCGGAAGAGGTGTGTGTGCAGCAACACCTGCTGACCCTGGGTTTCCTGCTCGCGGTGCGGGCACGCACCGATCCCGGCGCCGCGCTCGACATCGCCCGTAAGCAACTCACCGGCATCGCCGGCCTCACGTCGGAGCGGATCCGGAACGCGCTGGGCCTGCCCGCGGATCTGGAGGGCCTGGCCGTCGTCCTCGCGGTGCATCCGGCGCTGAATCCCCGACAGTACGTGGACGTCGCGATCTCCCTCGGCGACCGACTGCTGCTGACTCTCGGCCGTGAGTGCGGCGCGTCGGACGACGGGGCATGGCCGTCCATGATCGACGGCAAGCACCTGGCGCCGTTGACCGCGTTGGTGCGCGGAGTGTCGCCGAAGTTCGCCGTGCAGGTGGTCGAGGAGACGGACACGGCGCTGACGGTGGAGGTCGTGACCGGTGAACCGCCGGCGAAGGAGGCGCCCGAGGTCGCGCTCACCCGGTTCAGCACCGGGGCCGACTTCGCCTTCACCGATCGAGGAATTCCCCTCCCACTCACAGTCGTCTGAGAGGACACTCCGTGGCCTACAACCTGGCAGACCTGTTCGAGCACTCCGTCGACGTGATGCCGGAGCGGGTGGCGCTGATCTGCGGCGCTCGCCGCGTCACGTACCGGGAATTGGAGGACCGCGCCAACCGGCTGGCCCATCACTTCCTGGACGCGGGACTGACCGCCGGTTCGCACATCGGCGTGCACCTGCACAATTCCATCGAGACCATGGAGACGCTGCTGGCGGCGTACAAGATTCGCGCGGTGCCGGTGAACATCAACTACCGGTACACCAGCGACGAACTCGCCTACGTGTACGGCAACGCGGAACTCGATGCCGTGGTCCACCATCGGGTCTACGCGCCGCGCATCGCGGAGGTCCTGCCCTCGCTGCCGAGGATCCGGCACGCCGTCGTCGTCGAGGACGATCTCGGCGGCGCCGGTCTGCCCAGCGACTCCGTCCCGTACGAGGAGGCGCTGTCCGGCAGCGGCGACCGCGACTTCGGCGAACGCAGTTCCGAAGACCTGTTCATGATGTACACCGGCGGCACCACGGGGCGTCCGAAGGGCGTGGTGTGGACGCACGAGGCCATCTGGCGCGTCCTCGCCGGTGGTCTCGACTTCTACACCGGTGAGGCGATCGACGACGAGTACCAGCAGTCGCGGGTCGGGGCGCAGGGGGAGCCGACGCTGTGGTTCGCGCTGCCCCCGCTGATCCACGCGGCCGCGATGATGCCGACGTTCACCGCGCTGTTCAGCGGAAACACGGTGCTGCTGGAATCGAAATTCGACGCCGACCGGACGTGGGAACTCGTCGAGCGGCACCGGGTGCAGATCCTAATCATCACCGGCGACGCGATGGGACGGCCGCTGATCGAGGCCCTCGATCCGGCCCGGACCGACACGTCGAGCCTCGGTGTCGTCGCGTCGGGCGCCGCGCTGTTCTCCCCGGTGATCAAGGACGCGTTCCTCGAGGCGTTCCCGGGGCTGCTGGTGTCCGATTCGATCGGCGCGTCCGAGACTGGTTTCGGGGGAATCGGTTTCGCGACCAAGGGGGAGACGCAGGTGGGTGGTCCACGGGTGCCGGCGGGGCGGTACGCGCTGGTGATCGACGACGCGGGTCGTCCCGTCGAACCCGGCTCCGGGATCGACGGCTGGTTCGCCAAGGGTGGGTACGTTCCGCTGGGCTACTACAACGACCCGGAGAAGACCCGGGAGATCTTCCGCGAGGTCGACGGACAACCGGTGGTCGTCACCGGCGACCGCGCGCGGATCGAGGCCGACGGGTCGATCACCCTGCTCGGGCGCGGCAACATGGTGATCAACAGCGGCGGCGAGAAGGTGTTCGCCGAAGAGGTCGAGAGCGCAGTGAAGGCGTACTGCGACGTCTACGACGCCATCGTGGTCGGCGTCCCCGACGAACGGTGGGGGCACCGGGTCTCCGCGGTCGTGCAGGCGCGCGACGGCCGGGGCGTCGACTTCGCCGGTCTCGAGGACCACGTGCGGCAGAGCCTGGCCGGCTACAAGATTCCGCGGCTGGTGTGGGTGGAGGACACCGTCCAGCGCACACCGAGCGGCAAACCCGACTACCGCTGGGCCCAGGGCGTCACCAAACAGCGCGACCCCGACCACCGCACGTGAGTGGCGAAGTGTGCTCCCGCACGCTTCGCCACTCACCTGGGGGTCAGGCGGGAGCGCGGACGACCAGGACCGTTCCCGGGAATTCGGCGGCGAGTTCCTGACGGCTGTGCTTCACGGCCGCGGTGCCGTAGCCCTTCTTCCGGGCGTCGGGGGAGATCCAGATCGCAACGTCGACCTCGCGTCCCGACAACTCGCCGAACACCATGCCGACGGCCGTGTTCTCCGCGGTGTCCTCACACACGAACCACGCGGCAGACTCGTCGTCGACCCGGCTCAGGCCCTCCGCACGTTCCTTCTCGACCCGCTCCTCGGACCATGGTGTGCCCGCGTCGTCGACCTGCTCGACGCAGCGGCGCCGGAACAGGGCGGCGTCCTCGTCGGTTTCGGTGAACGGGCGGAGGCGGAAGTTGCGGCCCGTGCTCGCAGGCCGGTCCGTCGCGGTCCACTCCAGTGTGGCGTCGAGGTCCTTCAGTTCCGACTGGATGCGGCGCCGCTCGACCTTGGTGAGGCGGCGGAACGTCAGGTTGAGGACGGCTTCCGCGTACGCCTCGGTCGTCTCGAGGAGTCCGGCGACAGTGGTGAGGGCCTCGGCGTGGTCCTCACTGTCGACGATGGCGTCGAGAACCTCGTGCCGCTGCTCGAGTGCGCGCAGCAGGACCGCGGTGAGCTCTCGACGGTCGTGTATCCGATCTTGAACCTGTGTACTCATCTGCAATTCCTCGCCCTCGGCCGTCGTACAAGTCCGTACGCGTCAATACTGCAAGATGTCCTCCGACATGGCACGCGTTACCCGACGGTACATACAACTGCTATCGGGGCGTGCAGACGACGACGGGGATCGTGCGCTCCGTCCACGCCTGGTAGTTGTCGAAGTCGGCGTACATGTCGACGAGCCGCGGCCACAGTCGCGCGCGTTCGTCGGGGTCGGCCACCTGGGCGGTCATCGGCCGGACCCGCGACTTCACCTGCACGGTCACCTGCGGGTTCGCGCGCAGGTTCAGGTACCACATCGGGTGCTTCGGGAGGCCGCCCTGCGACGCGACGAGGATGATGCGGTCGCCGTCCTCGAGGAACAGCAGCGGGCTGATCCGGGGTTCGCCGCTCTTGCGGCCGGTGGTGGTGAGCAGGCAGACGGGCAACCCGCGGGGGAAGGCGCTGCCCACCCGCCACTTGCTGCCCAGTCGCCCGCCCGTCCGCCGGTACAGCACGACGTTGACCTTCGACATCCACTTGATGAAGGAGACCGTCCACTTCGAGTCGAGACCGGGCGGCCGGGCGGCGGCGGGAGCATTCACGGGTGGCCCTAGATCCGCTCGATGATGGTGCCGGTGGCGAGCGCGCCGCCGGCGCACATCGTGATCAGGGCCGTCGACCCGTCGGTGCGCTCGAGTTCGTGCAGGGCCGTCGTGATGAGCCGGGACCCGGTGCTGCCCACGGGATGTCCGAGCGCGAGCGCGCCGCCGTTGACGTTCACCCTGTCCATGTCGGGCTCGTGCACCGACGCCCACGACAGCAGGACCGACGCGAAGGCTTCGTTCACCTCGAACAGGTCGAGGTCGCCGATCTTCATGCCGCTGCGTTCGAGGACGCGTGCCGTGGCCTGGACGGGTCCGTCGAGGTGGAATTCGGGTTCGGAACCGACGAGTGCCTGGGAGACGATGCGGGCCCGCGGTTTCAGGCCGAGGGCGCGCGCCCTGGCCTCGTCCATCAGCATGACGGCCGCGGCGCCGTCGGAGATCTGCGAGGACGTGCCCGCCGTGTGGATGCCGCCCTCGAGGACGGGCTTCAGCTTGGCGAGCGACTCCGCGGTGGTGTCGCGCAGACCCTGATCGCGGGTCACGACCCGGGTCTCACCGGTGAGGTTGCCGTCCTTGTCGACGACGGGTGCCGTCACCTGCAGCACCTCCCGGTCGAAACGTCCTTCGTCCCACGCCTGCTTGGCGCGGGCCTGCGACCGCACCCCGAGGGCTTCGACGTCGGCGCGGGTGATTCCGCGGCGGCGGGCGATGCGCTCCGCGGCCTCGAACTGATTGGGCATGTCGATGTCCCAGTCGGCGGGCCTGCGCGGGCCGGCGTTCTCCCCGACGTTCGCCCCGAGCGGCACCTGGCTCATGGCCTCGATGCCGCAGGCGATTCCGACGTCGATCGCGTCCGTGGCGATCAGGCCCGCGATCAGATGGTTGGCCTGCTGCGCGGAGCCGCACTGGCAGTCGATGGTGGTGGCACCGACCTGCCAGGGCAGTCCGGCGTGCAGCCACGCGGTCCGGGTGATGTTGTTCGATTGCGCGCCGGCCTGGGTGACGCAACCACCGATCACCTGCTCCACCAGTTCGGGGTCGATGCCGGAGCGGTCGAGGATGCCCCGCTGAGCGGCGCCGAGGATCTCGGCGGCGTGCAATCCGGACAGCCAGCCACCGCGCTTTCCGATGGGGGTGCGAACTGCCTCGACGATGACGGGTGTGCCCACGGCGGGCTCCTTTCCTTGTTCTCAGAAAATAGAACAGGTTCTGCTATCCGGGCAAGGTCTGAATGAGCTTTCCTTTGCTAGTCGCCCGGCTTGTGCTTCAATGCTAGTAGAACGTGTTCCACATCACTGAGTGGTGTATGGCTTAGGGCAGGAGACAGCAGTGGCGCAGCCCAATCTTCCAGAGGGTTTCGACTTCACCGACCCGGACATCTACGCAGAACGCATCCCCTACCAGGAGTTCGCCGAACTGCGGAAGACTGCGCCGATCTGGTGGAACCCGCAGCCGCCGGAGATCGGTGGCTTCCACGACGACGGCTACTGGGTCGTCAGCAAGCTCGAGGACGTCAAGGAGGTGTCGCGGCGCAGCGACGTCTTCTCCACCCACGAGAACACCGCGATCGTGCGCTTCGCCGACGACATCCCGCGCGAAAACATCGAGATGCAGCGTTTCATCCTCATCAACAAGGACGCTCCCGAGCACACGAAACTCCGCAAACTCGTCTCCCGCGGCTTCACGCCGCGCGCGATCAACAGCCTGCGCGAAGAACTCACCGAACGCGCCGAGCGGATCGTGAAGGCCGCCGCCGACTCGGGGGCCGGCGACTTCGTCACCCAGGTGGCATGTGAGCTTCCACTGCAGGCGATCGCCGAACTGCTCGGCGTGCCGCAGGAGGATCGACAGAAGGTATTCGACTGGTCGAACCAGATGACGGGCTACGACGACCCCGAACTGGACATCGACCCGAACGCCGCGTCGATGGAGATCCTCGGCTACGCGTACCAGATGGCGGACGAGCGCAAGAAGTGCCCCGCCGACGACATCGTCACGACGCTGATCGAAGCGGACATCGATGGAAATGAGCTCTCTCCCGAGGAATTCGGCTTCTTCGTGATCCTGCTGGCCGTCGCCGGAAACGAGACCACCCGCAATGCCATCACGCACGGCATGATGGCGTTCCTCGACCATCCCGATCAGTGGGAGCTCTACAAGAAGGAGCGCCCCAAGACGGCGGCGGACGAGATCGTCCGGTGGGCGACCCCGGTCAACTCGTTCCAGCGCACCGCGCTCGAAGACACCGAGCTCGGCGGCGTGCCCATCAAGAAGGGGCAGCGGGTCGTAATGCTGTACGGCTCCGCGAATTTCGACGAGGACGCGTTCGAGAATCCGGAGCAGTTCGACATCCTGCGGGAGAACAACCCGCACGTCGGATTCGGCGGCACGGGCGCGCACTTCTGCCTCGGCGCCAACCTCGCGCGCCTCGAGATCGACTTGATCTTCAATGCGATTGCGGACCACCTGCCCGATATCAGTAAGCTGGGAGATCCGCGTCGGTTGCGCTCGGGCTGGCTCAACGGTATCAAGGAGTTTCAGGTCGATTACAAGACTGCGTCAGGCGGTTGCCCGGTCAGGCACTGACCCCCCTGATTCAGCGGCGTCGGAGGGCACCCTCATCCTCTCCGACGCCGCTGTTCCCTTTCGCCGGCGTGGTGTCCGAGGGAAGGTGAGCCACCATGACCGTGCGGGCCGTCGTCGAAGGCTCGGGTGCCGGTTTCTCGGCCCCGGGTGATCCGAGCGTCACCGCCGCCCTCGGCGCGTTCCTTCGCCGCCTGGACACGGCGCCCCGCCTGCTCGGGTTCGGCGAGCCCATGCACGGGGAGGAGAGCTTTCTGCTGCTCCGCAATCAGATGTTCCGGTACCTCGTCGAACACGAGGGCTACCGCTCCCTCGCCATCGAAAGCAGTTGCCTGAAGGGGATACTCGTCGACTCCTTCGTGCGGGGCGCGAGCGGCCTGCCCCTCGCCGACGTCATGGCCCAGGGTTTCAGCCACGGCTTCGGCGAGTCCCGGGCCAACCGCGATCTGGTCGGATGGATGGCCGACTACAACAGCCGACGCGAACCGGGCGAGCACGTGCGGTTCTCCGGTTTCGACGCTCCCATCGAGATGACGTCCGCCGACAGTCCCCGACAGGCCCTGACCTTCCTCGACTCCTACCTGCGGACCCACCTCGACGAGCGGGACCTGCCCTGCACTCCGCACCGGATCTCCGCGCTGATCGGCGACGACGACCGCTGGAGCGACCCGGCCGTCGCCATGGACCCGACCCGATCCGTCGGCGCCACCGCCGAGGCCGGACAGTTGCGTCTGATCGCCGACGACCTGATGACGCTGCTGGCGTCGGAGGCGCCTCGCCTCGTCGCTGCGGGCACCCGAGACGAATGGTGGGAGGCCGAACTGCACGGCCGCGTCGCGACCCGCCTACTCAGCTACCACGCCGGAATGGCGGAGAACTCCCCACGCCGCATCGCGAGGCTTCTGGGTATCCGCGACACCCTCATGGCGGACAACCTGTCCGCGCTGGCGCGGCGGGAGGCCGATCGGGGCCCGACGTTCGTCTTCGCCCACAACGGCCACCTGCTGAAGGGCGAAACCCATTGGGATCTCGCCGGAATGCACCTGCAGTGGTCGTGCGCGGGCGCCCACCTGGACCTGCGGTTCGGCGACGCCTACACGGTCATCGGTTCCGCCGTCGGTGAGGCGCCCGGCCACGGCATCGGACAGCCGCCACCGGGCACCCTCGAGGATCGGCTCTTCGCGGTCGGCGAGAGTTGTCTCGTGCCTGCCGCGCCGGTGGCGGACGCTATCCGCGGTGCGGAGAAGCGCGCCGACGCGTCGGGCAACTCCACGTACTTCCCGCTGGACCCCGCGTGCCTCGGCGAACTCGACGCCGTCCTCTTCCTGCGGCACGTCGACGAGACCGCGGGGTGACCCGAACCCTCAGGCCTTGCGCAGTGTCTTCATCGCCCGCTCGACCTCCCAGAAGGCCCGCAGCGACGTGATCTTGCCTTCGTCGTTCACGCGGTAGACGAACACGCCCTCGGCGTCGATCTGCGATCCCGCCACCGTGGACCGGATGGTCCCGATGTTCACGTTCTCGTTGCCGCACACCAATGAATCGGTGATCAGGAATTCGAGCGATTCGGTGGTCGCGATCGTCATGTCGTAGAACCGGGAGATCGCGTCGAGGCCGTGATGACCCTTCCCCTCGGGGTCGAAACCCGAAGGGCCGACGGGATCTTCGACGCACGCGTCCTCGGCGAACAGGGCCAGCCACTCGTCCTTGCGCCTGCCGCTGGCCGCCGCGCGGGACGCCGCTCCGGCGAGTCGGGCAGGATGGTCGGTCGTCGTCATGTCCACACTCCTATCCGATGTACTGGTCGGCGAACTTGCGCAGCGACTCCTGCTTGGCGTCCAGGGGTCCGTCGAAGCCGATGCCGTCGAACACCCACGGGACGACGATCGTGTCGGTCACCCCGGCATCGGCCAGTTCGGCGTAACCGTCCTTGCCGAAACGGTCGATGCAGACGGTCTGGATCTCGTACGGCAGATCGGCGCGGCCGTACTCTTCCCGCAGTTCCCGCAGTCGCGCGATGACCTGGACGAGATCGTCGAACTTGATCATCGCCGACGTCCAGCCGTCGCCGACCCGGGCCGCGCGGCGCAGGGCCACGTCGGTGTGCCCGCCGACGTAGAACGGCACCGGCTTCGTCGGGGCCGGGCTCATCTGCAGGCGGTCGAAGTCGTAGAACTCGCCGTGATACTCCACCATCCCGCCGCCGAGGATCAGCTTGATGACGTCGATCATCTCGTCGACGCGTGCGCCGCGCTTCGCGTACGGCACCCCGCACCATTCGAATTCTTCCGGTGCCCAGCCGATCCCGACTCCGAAACCGAACCGGTTGCCGATCAGGTTCGCCACCGATCCCACCTGGCGGGCCAGGAGCACCGGATTGCGGGACCCCAGCTTGAGGACCTGGGTGTAGAACTCGATCTTCGACGTCACCGCGCCCATGGCGGCCGCCGCGATCAGCGGATCCACCCACGGCGTCTCCTCGGTCCACATCCGGGAGCCGTCCGGTGTGTACGGGTAGTCGGCGCTCTGCTTCTCCATGAAGAACAGCGAGTCGGGGAGTGCGATGGACGAGAACCCGCACTCCTCGGCGGTTTTCGCGAGAGCCGGCAACTGATCGAGGGGATTCATGGCGATGCCGACGGTGAATTTCACTGGTGACGTCCCTACTACTAGTTGTTCGGCCGGTCGGAACCGACCACCCACATCGAGAAGTACTGCGAACCGCCGCCGTAGGCGTGGCCGAGTGCCTTGCGTGCGTCCTTCACCTGATGGTCGCCGGCGCGGTGCATCACCTGCATCGCCGCCTCGGCGAACCGGATCATCCCGGAGGCGCCGATCGGGTTGGACGACAGGACGCCGCCGGACGCGTTGAGCGGGAGCCGGCCGCCGATGGCCGTCTCGCCGGCCTCGGTGAGCTTCCAGCCCTCACCCTCGGCGACGAAGCCCAGATTCTCGAGCCACATCGGTTCGAACCAGGAGAAGGGGACGTAGATTTCGGCCACGTCGATCTCGTCGAGCGGATCCTCGATGCCCGCAGCCTTCCACAGCGCGGCCGACGCGTCCCGGCCGGCCTGGGGATTCACCTGGTCGCGTCCGGCGAACGTGGTGGGCTCGGTGCGCATCGCGGTCGCGTGAATCCACGCCACCTCATGACCGTCCGCGACGACCTGCTCGGCGGCCTCCTCGTTTCCGATCACCAGCGCGCAGGCGCCGTCCGAGGACGGGCAGGTCTCGTCGTAGCGGATGGGATCCCACAGCATCCGCGAGGACTGCACCGATTCGAGGGTGATGTCGGGTTGCTTGAGGTGGGCGTACGGGTTGAGGCTGCCGTTCAGCCGGTCCTTCACCGCCACCATCGCGCCGATGTGATCGGGTGCGCCGGACCGCCGGATGTACGAGCGGACGTGCGGGGCGAAGTACCCGCCCGCGCCTGCGCCGACCGGCATGTGGAACGGAATCGGGGTGGACAGCGCCCACATGGCGTTCGACTCGGACTGCTTCTCCCACGCCACCGTCAGCACCCGCTTGTGCACCCCCGACGTCACGAGGCTCGCCGCCACGCACGCGGTCGAACCGCCGACCGAGCCCGCCGTGTGCACACGCAGGAGCGGTTTTCCGTTGGCGCCCAGTGCGTCCGACATCGCGAGCTCCGGCATCATCGACCCCTCGAACAGGTCCGGTGCCTTGCCGACCACGACGGCGTCGATATCGTCCCAGCCCACCCGCGCGTCGTCCATCGCGCGGTCGATCGCCTCGCGCACCAACCCGGCCATGGACACGTCGTGCCGTTTCGCCACGTAATGGGTCTGACCGGTGCCCAGTACGGCGGCCAATTGCTTCGCCATCAGTTGCGTCCCTCCAAGACTGCGACCAGATTCTGTTGCAGCACAGCACCACTCGTGGCATGCGCCAGCGTGCGCCCGGCGTTGCCGTCCATGATGGCCTTGGCTGCGTAACCTATGCGTTCCAGACCCGCGGAGAACATCGGGTTCCCGCTCAGCGGGCCACCCGACGGGTTGATCGTCGTCGCATCGGACAGTCCGATGGCCTCGCGGAGGATCAGTTCCTGATGGGTGAACGGTCCGTGCAGTTCGGCCACGTCGAGACCGCCGACGTCCCCGCCGGTGGCGGCGCGGGCGGCGGCCGTCGTCGACGGCGAGACCGTCAGGTCGCGGGCGCCGAACCCGGGCGAGTCGATCCGATGGTCGACCCCGGTGATCCAGGCCGGCCGCTCGCACAGTTCACGCGCGCGGTCGCCTGCCGCGAGCACGACTGCGGCGGCGCCGTCCGTGATCGGTGCGCAGTCGTGGGCGCGCAACGGATCCGCGACGAACGGGCTGGCGAGAAGTTCGTTGATGTCGACGTGCCCCGACAACTGGGTGTTCGGGTTGCTCTCGGCCGCGGCCCGGCTGCGCGCGGCTACCGCCGCCATCTCCTCGGACGTCCACTTCCCGGCGTCGAGTCCGAGACGCGCCTGCAGTCCGGCGAGCGACACCGAGTCGAGGGACAGTGGCGCGACCAGGTAGGGGTCGAGTTGCATCGAGAGGATCTTGCGGAGATTGCCCGCCGACGACTTGCCGAAGCCGTAGACCAGGGCGGTGTCGACCTCGCCGGTCATGATCTTGATCCAGGCCTCGTAGAACGCCCAGGCCGCGTCCATCTCGACGTGTGACTCGTTGATCGGCGGCACCGCGCCGATCGAGTCGACGGCCGAGATGAAGGAGAACGAACGGCCGGCCAGGTAGTCCGAGGAGCCCGAGCACCAGAAGCCGATGTCGGACTTCGTGATTCCCAGCTCCTCGTAGAGCTGCTGGAAGCAGGGAACCAGCATCTCGACGCCGTTGGTGGTGCCGGAGGTCTCGCGCACGTGCGGTGCGTGCGCGAACCCGACGACTGCGATATCTGTCATTGTGCCGCGCCCTTACAGGTGGTGTTTGTAGGTGTCGTACTCGGCGTCGGGTTCGCCCGTCGGCCGGAAGTACTCGATGTTCTCGAGCGTGTAGTCCCACTCCTCGCGTGGCTTCCACTTGGCCTCCACGCGCATGCCCATCCGCACGTCGGCGGCGTCGCAGTCGAGGATCAGGTGCAGGAACGCGATGTCCGCGCCGTCGAGCAGGACGTAGGCGGCGACGTACGGCGGCGTGATCCGCTGCCCGAGGAAGGGAACGTTCACGATGCAGAACGTCGTGACGATGCCCCGGTCCGGCAGTTCCACCTGCTCCTTCGTCGGGATGCCGTCGGTGGGGTTGGCGCTGCGCGGCGGGATGTACACCTTGCCGCCCGGCCCGTAGCGCCCACCGATCAGCTTGCCCTCCTTCAGCCCTCGGAGGTAGAAGCTCTCCTCGGCGGACGCGGAGTGCAGGTAGTCGAGATCGATCGGCATCGTGACCATCGTGACCGGTTCCGACTTCGAGTCCGGTCCGGATTCGCCGGTCGACTCCCCAGGTTCGAAGCACACGATGTCCTGGATCCGCCCGACGCGATCCTGCGCCCACCGTGCCCGCACCCGCATGCCCGTGCTCATCCCGGCGGGGGAGTCGACGTCCACGGCATGCACCAGCGACGTGTCGGCGCCGTCCAGCTTGATCAGCGCCCACGCGAACGGGGTGGTGAGTGGCTGTCCGGCAATCGGATCCGGCATCCACGTCCAGCTCACCACGGTCCCGGCGTCGGAGACCCCAACGAAGTCGGTGAGGGGTTCGGCGGTGTTCGGGTCGAATTCGGGCGGTGGGACGTAGACGCGTCCGTCCGAGCCGCGGGCGCCGATGACCTTACGGTCGCGCAGCGCGGTCACGAAGGCTCCGACGGTCGGGCCCACCGATCGGGTGTAGTCGAATTGAAGTTTCAGCGGGGCGCTCAACGGTTCGTTCGAGAATTTTTCGGCCACCGCGCTCTTTCCCATGCTCACAACTTCGAGTAGAACAGGTTCTAGTGTTTGTGGCAAGGGTCACTTCTGACGACGGTCGATGCGGAGGCACACGATGAAGCTCGGGTTGCAACTGGGATACTGGGGCGCACAGCCGCCGGCGAACGCCCCGGAGTTGATCGCCGCCGCCGAAGCCGAAGGATTCGACGCCGTCTTCGCCGCCGAATCGTGGGGATCCGACGCCTTCACCCCCCTCGCCTGGTGGGGTTCGAGCACCGAACGTGTCCGGCTCGGCACGTCCGTCGTCCAGATCTCGGCACGCACACCCACCAGCACCGCCATGCACGCCCTCACCCTCGACCACCTCAGCGGCGGCCGCGCGATCCTCGGACTCGGCGTCTCCGGACCGCAGGTCGTCGAAGGCTGGTACGGGCAGCCGTTCACCAAACCGCTCGCCCGCACCCGCGAATACGTCTCCATCGTCCGCAAAGTGCTGTCGCGGCAGGAACCCGTCACCAGCGACGGCCCGCACTTCCCCCTGCCCTACACCGGTCCCGGCAGCACCGGCCTGGGGAAACCACTCAAGCCCATCACCCACCCGCTCCGCCCCGACATCCCGATCTGGCTCGGCGCCGAAGGCCCCAAGAATGTCGCGCTCACCGCCGAGATCGCCGACGGCTGGCTCGCCATCTACTACTCACCCCGCCTCGC
This sequence comes from Rhodococcus sp. NCIMB 12038, assembly GCF_002165735.1. Taxonomy (NCBI): domain Bacteria; kingdom Bacillati; phylum Actinomycetota; class Actinomycetes; order Mycobacteriales; family Nocardiaceae; genus Rhodococcus; species Rhodococcus sp. NCIMB 12038. The sequence continues at coordinate 75,742 of NZ_NHML01000032.1, read as the reverse complement.
CCCCATGTACAACGAATGGCTCGACGAAGGCTTCGCCCGCCCCGGCGCCCGGCGCACCCGCGAAGACTTCGAAGTGGCGGCCACCTGCCAGGTCATCGTCACCGACGACCGGGACGCCGCCATCGCCGGCCTCAAACCGATTACCGCCCTGTACGTCGGCGGCATGGGCGCCCCCGAACTCAACTTCCACGCCCAGGTCTACACCCGCATGGGCTACGGCGAGCAGGTCGAAGAAATCGGGCGCCTCTTCCGCGCCGGCCGCAAGGACGAAGCCGCCGCCGTCGTCCCCGACGAAATGGTCACCGAAACCATGATCATCGGCAACGTCGACGAAGTCCGCGCCGACGTCAAACGCTGGGCCGACGCCGGCGTCACCATGCTCCTCGTCTCCTGCCGCGACGCCGACCACGTCCGCGAACTGTCCGCCGCGGTCCTCGGCTGACCTCCCGCGCGCCACTGACCTCCCGCGCGCCGGGCGAATGTACCTTTCGGCGCACCTGAGGCGCTGAAAGGTACATTCACCTGCGCGCGTCGAGCATCCGGACCGTCGGCCGGGGGCGGGACGACGCCAGTTCGTAGTGCGACCGGAGGTCGGTGATCACGCGGTCGGGGTCGTCGCGGACGGCGCTCGGCAGCGTCGGAAGGACGATGATGCCGTGGTTCTGCATCCGGGTGCGGCGCTCGACGGTCGATTTGTACGCCTTGGGCGCCAGATGCCAGTCGAGAGAGTCGATGTCCCACGCGAACGCGACCTCGTCGATCCACCCGTCCGGCATGGCTATGAACTGCCCGGCGGCGTCGACGATCCTGCGGTTGAAGACCATTGGAGGTAATCCGCTACGCAGCCACAGTCTGCGGGCCTCGGCCTCGGGCACCGAGTGGACGTCGGCGCTCACCTCGCGCAGTACGGCGCGGGGGAGTGCTGCGCCGCGGCCGCTGCCCGAGTCCAACTCCGCGATCAGCTCGGCGACGCTCACCTCGCCCCGCTGGACGACCTCGGCGATGAGGGATCGAGTGCTGTCGAGGGTGCGGCACCGTCGCGCCGCGTCGAGCAACGCGCGCGGAAGCGGCGCGCAGGGAAGTCCGTTGCGCGTCACCGGTACCGGCAACCTCGTCGTACGTTCGACGAGAACGAAGCCCGTGGACTGCACTCGCCGGTGCGTGGCGATCAGGACGTGGGCATCACCGGAGTACGACGTTCCGTAGCCGTACTCGTGCAGCGCGGCACGACCGGTGAGGACTGCGTTCTCACCGCTGAGCACGATCGCCGCCACTGCACGCTGACGCGCAGTGGGGTGGCCGTTGCCGAGCATCACGACGCCCGGAAGGAGGCGTTGCCACGGTCCGCCCGGACGGCATCGAGCGTCGATCGCCGAATTCGGCACACCCCATCGCCTCAACTCGGCGGTGCGGATGATTCCGGACCGGCTCACTCCGTACAGGTCTTCGAGGCGATGCCACCACTCTCCGCGTCGCATGGAGTCGATCATGGCCCACCCGACGTCGGCGGCAGTCCCGGTCACCAGGCGTTCTAATGTGGCCTGTGGATAACTAGAGGCTGTGGATAACCGTCACACGCTGGGCGAATGTACCTCTCGGCGCCTCAGATGCGCTGAAAGGTACATTCGCCCGGCGGGAAGGGATCGAGGTCAGCGGCCCTCGAACTTCGGCGCCCGCTTTTCGGAGAAGGCGCGGGGGCCTTCCTTCGCGTCGGCGCTCTTGAAGACCTCGGTGCCGAGGGCGGCGTCGATCTGGAAGGCCTCTTCCTCGTGCATGCCTTCGGTGTCGCGGATGGTCTTCAGGATAGCCTGGACGGCGAGGGGGCCGTTGGCGGAGATGAGGTCGGCGAGTTCGAGGGCCTTGTCGAGGGCTTGGCCGTCGGGGACGACGTGCCCGATGAGCCCGATCTCCTTGGCCTCGGGGGCCTTGATGTGACGTCCGGTGAGGAGGATGTCGGCGGCGACGGTGTACGGGATCTGCCGGACGAGGCGGACGGCGGAGCCGCCGAGGGGGAAGAGTCCCCATTTCGCTTCGGAGACACCGAATTTGGCGCTCTCTCCGGCGACTCGGATGTCGGTGCCCTGCAGGATCTCGGTGCCGCCGGCGATGGCGGGACCCTCGACTGCGGCGATGAGGGGTTTGGTGAGGCGCCGACCCTTGAGCAGCGCCTCGATCTTCGACAGGTCCCAGCCGCCCCCCGAAAAAGAGTCGCTGGGGTGCTGCGACGTCATGGCCTTGAGGTCGGCGCCGGCGCAGAAGGCGCCGCCGGCGCCGGTGAGGATGGCGACCCGAATGTCCGGGTCGGAGTCGACCTGGTCCCACGCGTCCCGCATGATCGCCATCATTTCGCCGGACAGCGCGTTCTTCGCCTCGGGGCGGTTCATCGTGACGATCAGGACGTGCCCGCGTTTCTCGACGAGGCAGTGCGGCGACTGTGCCGAAATGTCGGATTTCTCGGTCGTTGTAGAGGACACTGAAGTCTCCCGAAGGGTGTGTGAGCTGGCTCTCAAATTAGGTCTTGCCAGAAACGGTAACACGTTCTACTTTGTTGACGTGGCCCTTAATATCGCAGACCTCGTAGAGCACGCAATCGACCTCGTTCCGGACCGCGTCGCGTTGGTGTCCGACGACCGGGAAGTGACGTACGCGCAGATGGAGGAGAGGGCCAATCGCCTCGGCCACTACCTGCGCGAACAGGGTGTCCGGCCCGGTGACAAGGTGGGCATCTACTGCCGGAACCGCATCGAGGCCATCGAGGCCATGGTGGCGGTCTTCAAGATCCGTGCGGTGATGGTGAACGTCAACTACCGCTACATCGAGAACGAGTTGCAATACATCTTCGACAATTCAGACATGGTCGCGCTCGTTCACGAACGCCGGTACTCCGACAAGGTGGCGAACGTGCTCCCCGAGACGCCGCTCCTGAAGACCACCGTCGTGGTCGAGGACGGCACCGATCTCGACTACGAGGGTGTCGAATACGAGGCCGCGCTGGCGCAGGGTTCCCCCGACCGCGACTTCGGCGAGCGCAGCAACGACGACCTGTACATGCTCTACACCGGTGGCACCACCGGAAAGCCGAAGGGCGTCATGTGGCGTCACGAGGACGTCTGGCGGGTGCTCGGTGGCGGCATCAACTTCATGACCGGTGAATACGTCGAGGACGAGTGGGATCTCGCGAAGCTGGGCGCGGAAAGCCCCGGCATGACCCGTTTTCCGATCCCGCCGATGATCCACGGCGGCAGTCAGTGGGCGGTGTTCCAGAGTCTGTTCGGCGGCGGAAAGTGTGTCATGCACCCCGAATTCGACGGCCACGACGTGTGGCGGATCGTCGATCAGCACAAGGTCAACCTCATCTTCATCACCGGCGACGCGATGGCGCGCCCGATGCTCGACGCACTGGTGGAAGGCAACGAGGCGAGCGGCGAACCCTACGACCTGTCGTCGCTGTTCCTGATGGCGAGTTCGGCGGCGCTCTTCTCGCCCAGCATCAAGGAGAAGTACCTCGAACTGCTGCCCAACCGGATGATCACCGACTCCATCGGTTCGTCCGAGACCGGGTTCGGCGGCCTCAGTGTGGTCGCGAAGGGCGACTCGCACGGTGGCGGCCCGACGGTGAAGATCGACGCGTCCACCTCCGTCCTCGGCGAGGACGGCAACCCGGTGGAGCCCGGCTCCGGCGTCGTCGGCATCCTGGCGCGCAAGGGGCACATCCCGATCGGCTACTACAAGGACGAAGAGAAGACCAAGGCCACGTTCAAGGAGATCAACGGCATCCGCTACTCCATTCCCGGCGACTTCGCGCAGGTGGAGGCGGACGGAACGGTGACGATGCTCGGCCGCGGTTCGGTATCCATCAACAGTGGCGGCGAGAAGATCTTCCCCGAGGAGGTCGAGGGCGCACTCAAATCGCATCCCGACGTCTTCGACGCCCTGGTGGTCGGCATCCCCGACGAACGCTTCGGCCAGCGGGTGGCCGCCGTCATCCAGACCCGCGGTGCGACGCGCCCGAGTCTGCACGAGATTGCCGACGCGGCACGCAAGGAGATCGCGGGATACAAGGTTCCGCGCAGTCTCTGGTTCGTCGACGAGATCAAGCGCTCGCCGGCGGGCAAACCCGACTACCGCTGGGCGAAGGAACAGACCGAGACCCGGCCGGCCGACGACCACAACGGCAACGGTTCGCCCGAAAGCACAACCATGGAAAGTCGGGGCGCGTAAATGCATACGAGTTTGAGCGAGAAGTTCGGCATCGAGTACCCGGTGTTCGGGTTCACGCCGTCCGAACACGTGGCGGCGGCGATCTCCCGGGCCGGCGGCCTGGGAGTGCTCGGCTGCGTCCGGTTCAACGATCCGGAGGAACTCGAGTCCGTCCTGTCGTGGATGGACGAGAACACCGACGGCAAGCCGTACGGCGTCGACATCGTGATGCCCGCGAAGGTGCCCACCGAGGGCACGTCGGTGGACCTGGAGTCGCTGATCCCGGCGGAACACCGCGCGTTCGTCGACCGGACGTTGTCCGAACTGGGGGTGCCGCCGCTGGATTCGGGTGCCGAACACGCGACGGGCGTGCTCGGCTGGCTGCATTCGGTGGCGCGGTCGCACGTGGACGTTGCTCTGAATCATCGAATTGCGTTGATCGCCAACGCCCTCGGTTCACCCCCGAAAGACGTCATCGACCAGGCCCACGAGAAGGGTGTTCCAGTGGCCGCGCTGGCCGGCGCCGTGGAGCACGCTCGCAGGCACGTCGCGAACGGTGTCGACATCGTCATCGCGCAGGGGTACGAGGCGGGTGGGCACACCGGTGAGATCGCGTCGATGGTGCTGGTTCCCGAGATCGTCGATGCCATCGGTGATTCCACCGCCGTCCTTGCGGCCGGTGGTATCGGCAGCGGACGCCAGGTGGCCGCGGCGCTGTCGCTGGGAGCGTCGGGGGTGTGGATGGGGTCGTACTGGCTCACCACGTCCGAGTACAAACTCGGCAGCGCGTCGGCGGAGGGCCCGTCCGCGATCCAGCGCGCTCTCCTCGGGGCGACGTCGGCGGACACGGTGCGGTCCCGGATCTACTCGGGCAAACCCGCGCGCCTGCTCAAGACCAAGTGGACCGACGCCTGGTCGAAGCCGGACGCGCCCGCGCCGCTGCCGATGCCGCTGCAGAACCTGCTGGTCAGCGAGGCGCATCAGCGGATCGCGGCGTCCGAGAACCCGGACGTCGTGGCGATGCCGGTAGGGCAGATCGTCGGGCGGATGAACGAGATCCGGCCGGTGGCCGAGGTGATGGACGAACTGGTCAAGGGCTTCGACTCGGCGGTCTCGCGCCTCGACAGCTTCCGGTAGGTGAGTGGCACGGTGTGCGTCAGCACACCGTGCCACTCACCTGGGAGTAGCGGTCTCCGGCGAGGACCCACACCGGATCGGTGCACTGCGTGGCCTCGGCGCTCAGCACGCGGGTGAGCACCTTGAACGTGGCCGTCCGCGGGAACTCCGCGCACACCCGGATCAGAGTCGGGCGCTGCTTCGGACCCAGATCGGATTGTGCGTCGAGGAAGTCCGCGAACGCCACAGGATCGAAATCCCGGGTCGGTATGACGGCCGCCATCACCCGGTCCCCGACCTCGACGTCGGGCACCCCGTACACCGTCACCTGGGCGAAGCCGTCGTATCGCAGGAGGATGCGTTCGATGGGGGCCGAACCGAGGTTCTCGCCGTCGACACGCAGCCACCCGGAACTGCGGCCCGCGAAGTAGACGAATCCGTCGGCGTCCCGGTAGGCGAGGTCGCCGCTCCAGTACTTTCCGTCGCGGATCCGCTCGGCATCGGCCTCGGGGTTCTTGTAGTAGCCCGCGAACGCCCCCGACCCCGCGACATTGACGAGTTCACCCGTCGCGGCCTCGGCGTTGACGACCCGGCCGGCCGTATCGAATTCGGCAGGCGGGCAAGGATCACCGGTGTCGGGATCGAGGACCGCGACACCGTCGGGGAGCCTGCCCAGAGAACCCGCCGGCGTCCCGGGTGCCGAGGAGATGGCGATGCCGCCCTCGGTGGAGCCGAACCCGTCGATCACCGCGGTGCCGAACCGACGCGCGAACGCTGCGACCGCGGGCGCGGACCCCTCGTTGCCGTACATCACCCGCAGGGTGTTGTCGGCGTCGTCGGGCATTTCGGGAGTCGCCAGCACATACGACAGCGGCTTTCCGACGTAATTGGCGTACGTGACGCCGAACCTCCGCACGTCGGACAGGAAGTTCGACGCGGAGAACTTGCGCCGCAACGCAATCGAGCTGTGTCCCGCGAGCGCCACGGACCACGCCGCCATCATGGCATTCGAATGGAACATGGGCATCGACATGTACACGACGTCGTCCGGGGACAGCGCGAACCGCTCGGCGAGCATGACGCCGGGTCCGGTGATCTTCGCGTGCGTGCACCGCACCGCCTTCGGGTCGCCGCTCGTGCCCGACGTGAAGATGAGCATGAACAGGTCTTCGGGCGCGGCGGCCCTCGGCGTGCAGTCGGGGCGTTCCCCGGCGAGCAGATCGGACCATGCCGGTGAATCCACGTCGACGACGGGAACACCGGCGTCGACACCGTCCAGCAGGGCGGACCGGCCGGATTCGGTGAAAACCACCTGGCAGTCGGCCAGCGCGATGTCGCGGGCCAGCGCCTCCCCGCGCCGAGTGGTGTTGAGTCCCACGAGCACGGCGCCGGACAGCGCCGCCGCCCCGGCGAGGAGGGAGAACTCGGGGACGTTGTCCATCAGAACCCCGAAGTGCCGGGGCCGTTGCGCGTCGAGGAGGTCGTCGAGAATCGCGGCGCGGCGCAGGCTCGCCCGCACATGTTCGGACCACGACACGAACCGGTCCTCGAAGTACAGGCCCTGCGCGCCGGAATCCGCGACACCGAGCAGCAGGTCCGACACGGTCCGGGCAAGCGTGACGGTCATGCCGGGACAGTGGCCAGTTCGGCGCCGAGGACCCGCAACTGCTGCGTGGCCGAACCGAGCCGGAACTCGAGCGCCTTGGCGGCGAGGAAGTAGCGGTGCACGGGGTGGTCTTCGTCGAGTCCGACGCCGCCGTGGACGTGGACGAGGGTGTGGGACACCCGGTGTCCGGCGTCGGACGCCCAGAAGTTGGCGGTCTGGACGTCGCCTTCGCTGGGCAGTCCCTCGCTGAGCCGCCACGCCGCCTGCCACAGTGTGAGCCGGACGCCCTTCACGTCGATGTAGCCGTCGGCGAGTCGCTGGGCCACGGCCTGGAAGCTGCCGATGGGCCTGCCGAACTGCACCCGCTCCCGGGCGTAGGCCGCGGTGAGTTTCAACGATTCGTCGAGGACGCCGTACTGGTACGCGCACGCGCCGAGCGTGCCGCGCTCGACGATCCAGTCGACGATCTCGCGGCCCTGCTCGACGCTGCCGAGAATGCGGTCCCCGGTCAGCGACACTCCGCGGAGGGTCACCTCACCGACGCTGGCCAGGTCGACGGTCTGCTGGCGGGTGACGGTCACCCCAGCGTCGTCCGGGCGGACGAGGAAGACCGCGACCCCGTCCGGGGTGGTTGCCGGGACCAGGAAGAGATCGGCGGACGGTGCCGCGTCGACCACGATCTTGGTGCCGTCGAGGGTCCAGCCGTCCGCGCCGGGTTCGGCACGGGTCGTGGGCGTAGCCGGGTTGTCGCCCAGTTCCTCGTCGAGCGCCACCGTGAGGATCTTCTCGCCTCTCGCTGCCGGAGTGCCCCAGTCGGAGCGCTGCTGTTCGTTTCCATACTGCGCGAGCGCCCCGGCCGCCATCACGATCGACGACAGGTAGGGGACCGCCGCCACGGCACGGCCCAGTTCGACGAGGATGCTGCACTGCTCGAGGACGCCGAAACCGTCGCCGCCCACCGATTCCGGCAGCGCGGCACTGAGGACGTCCGACGACGCGAGCGCGGACCACAGCCGGCGATCGAGACGGTCCTCCGCCGCGTCGAGTTCGCGCAGCCGGTCGTTGGTGACGAGATCCGAGACGATTCCTCGGGTGAGCCCGGCAAGATCCTGCTGGGCCTCGGTGGGAGTGAAGTCCATGGTGGTAGTCCTAACGCTTCGCGGGGGGCAGGCCGAGGGCGGTCATGGCGATGATGTCGCGCTGCACCTCGTTGGTTCCGCCGCCGAACGTGAGGATCAGCGACGACCGGTGCATCCGCTCGAGCCGCCCCCGCAGCAGGACGCCGGGGGAGTTCTGCCGCAGCGTGGCGGACGGTCCGAGGATCTCCATCAGCAGCCGGTACGCCTCCGTGGCGAACTCCGTGCCGTACACCTTGTTAGCCGACGCCGCCTCCGGGCCGGGAGCGTGCGCTGAATCATCCCCCGTCGCTTCGCTCGCCCCGGTGGAGGAGGCGATCTCCCAGTTCATCAACTTGAGGTACTCGGCCTTCGCGTGGACGCGGGCGAGATTGATCTGCACCCACTCCTGGTCGATGACGCGGCGGCCGTCCGGCAGCTTGGTGTTCTGCGCCCATTCGCGCACCTCTCGCTGGGCGGTGAGGACCGGCCCGGCGGACGTCAGGGCGACGCGTTCGTGGTTGAGCTGGTTGGTGATCAGCGCCCAGCCGCCGTGTTCGGGGCCGACGAGCGCGGACGAGGGCACCCGGACGTCCTGGTAGTAGGTGGCGCTGGTGTCCGGTCCCGCCATCGTGTGGACGGGGGTGTACGAGAAGCCTTCGGCGGTGGTCGGGACGATCAGCATGCTGATGCCCTTGTGCTTCTTCGCGTCGGGGTCGGTGCGGCACGCCAGCCACACGTAGTCGGCGTACGCGATCAGACTCGTCCACATCTTCTGGCCGTTGATGACGTAGTCGTCGCCGTCCTTGACGGCGGTGGTGCGGAGGCTGGCGAGGTCGGTGCCCGCTTCGGGCTCGGAGTAGCCGATGGAGAAGTGCAGTTCGCCGGCCGAGATCCTGGGAAGGAAGAACGATTTCTGCTCGGGGGTGCCGAAATGCATGATCGTCGGCGCCACCGAGTTGATGGTGAGGAAGGGGACGGGGGCGCCCGCGATGGCCGCCTCGTCGGTGAAGATCAGCTGTTCCATGGCGGATCGTTCCTGGCCGCCGTACTCCTTGGGCCACCCGAGTGTCAGCCAGCCGTCCCTGCCCATCTGGGCGACGACGTCGCGGTAGACGTTGCCCTCGCCGTATTCGCCGGTGGTGGCGGCCAGTGCCTCTCGACGCTCCGGCGTCATCAGCTTCGCGAAGTACGCGCGCAGCTCTTCCCGCAGCTGTTGCTGCTGCGGTGTGTACGTGATGTGCATCGAAATACCTCTCCGGTCCGAGAGCGAAATCAGCTGAAATCTGGCACAGGTTCCAGTCTCTGCGGTGCATCGGCGGGGTCGGCTCGGGCCGGCCCCGGAGCGTGCCCGGTAGGCGTGCCCGCAGTCGTGGAACGAATCATTGCACACGACTGGAACAGGTTCTAGTGTTATCGCAGGAACGGCGTGCGCCACAGCCCGGCCGCACCCGGATCCGCGAGTGACGAAACGAGAAGAAGTGAGGGTTGCCATGGAGGTCAGAGTCGATTTCGACCGTTGCGAGGCCAATGGTGTGTGCGTGGGGATCGCACCCGACATCTTCGAGCTCGACGACGACGATCAGCTGCACATCACGAGTGCCGTTCCTCCCGCTGACCGGGAGGAAGACGTGCGTACGGCGATCGCCCAGTGTCCGAGGGCCGCGCTCACGGAGCACCCCTGAGGATTGTTGCCCGGAATGAGAACACGTTCTACAGTGACGTCGACCTACCGCCGCGCCGTGGTTCACGACCTGCGGCGAGCGCACAGAACCAGGAGAGCGTGTTCATGAATGCTGCGGCTGACCGCGAAGTGACCTTGGACGGCAAGGTCGCCGTCGTGACCGGTGCCGGATCCGGCCTCGGGAAGTTCGAGGCGATCGCACTGGCCCGCGCGGGTGCGTCCGTCGTCGTCAACGATCTGGTCGCGAACGAGGCCGTCGAGGCAACCCTGGAAGAAATCCGGGGCCTGGGCGCCAAGGTCGAGTTCGTGGCAGGGGATATCGGGGAACGGTCCACCGCCGACGCGATCATGGAGGCGGCGCAGAGCCGGCTCGGCAGCCTCGACATCCTGGTGAACAATGCGGGCATCACGCGGGATCGCATGCTGTTCAACATGTCCGACGAGGACTGGGATCTGGTGCTGAAAGTTCATCTGCGCGGCCACTTCTTGCTGTGCCGCTCCGCCGCGTCGTACTGGCGGGGCAGGTCGAAGGAGGCGGGCGCGCCCGTGTACGGGCGCATCGTCAACACCTCGTCCGAGGCGGGACTGCTCGGCCCCGAGGGGCAGGCGAACTACGGCGCCGCCAAGGCGGGCATCACCGCGCTGATGCTGTCCGCCGCCCGGGGCCTCTCCCGGTACGGCGTCCGGGCCAACGCGATCTGCCCTCGGGCCCGCACGTCGATGACGGAGAACGTCTTCGGGGAGGCCCCCGCCGAGGGGGTCGATCCGTTGTCGCCCGAGCACGTGGCCGCGCTGGTCGCCTACCTCGCATCGCCCGCCGCCGACTCCGTGAACGGTCAGGTCTTCGTCGTCTACGGACCGATGGTGGCGCTGATGGCGGCACCGGTCGTGGAGCGGCGCTTTGATGCCGCGGACGGCCGCTGGACACCCGATGCGCTCGCCGCGGAACTCGGGACGTACTTCGAGGACCGGGATCCGGCCGCGATGTTCTCGGCCTCCGCGGCGCTACGCGAACTGGGCTGATGCGCGTCCAGCGGGGCGAAGAATCGACACGAAGCGTGTTTGCGTATCGTTTCCGCAGGTAATGCGTCCGCGATGGGCGATACTGAACGTAACTGAACAGCTGCGGAGCGGGGCCGGGTGACGGTGGAGAGGTTGTGGAACGCGTGCCGGATTTGACTAGATCGTGTTCTAGTTTTCCGTCGTCGACCGGTTCGATCCCCCTTGCCCGCGCGACTTCGGCGAGCCGCCGCCCAGTGGGCGAACGCGACCGCCGGATTCGGGGCTCGAAGGCAATTCCCACGCCCATCCATACGTGATGATATTCACTCAAAGTTCTTGTGCTATAACATCTTAGCGTCACTGCTCCCGGCTTTCGGCCGGCACGAACTGCCGGGTCCGATCGATGGGCGGCACGCCCGGATTTTCGGTCGAATTCCGACCCTCGGAGTGTGCTGAATGTGGGACGATTCTTGCTGATGAGCGACCACCTTTGACAGGTGAACACGTTCTAGTTAATATGACCTGAGTCACAGACCGATGGGGGGCTGGGCTCGAACTGACAGTCGGTGCTGGGCGAGATCATGGACGAGGAGGACGGATGGTAGACCTCCTCGAGGTGCCGTTGCGTGCGGTCGGCGGGTTCTTCACGATGTCGGGCGAAACGTTGAGGGCAGTCTTTTCGAGGCCCTTCCAGCGTCGTGAGTTCGTCGACCAGGCGTGGTTCGTCGCCCGGGTCTCGATGGTGCCCACCGTGCTGGTGGCCATCCCGTTCACGGTGCTGGTGAGCTTCACGATCAACATCCTCCTGCGCGAGATCGGCGCCGCAGACCTCAGTGGCGCGGGCGCCGCTCTCGGCACCGTCACCCAGGTCGGCCCCATTGTCACCGTGCTGATCGTCGCGGGTGCGGGTGCCACCGCCATCTGCGCAGACCTCTCCGCCCGCACCATCCGCGAAGAGATCGACGCGATGCGGGTGCTGGGCATCAATCCCATCCACCGCCTGGTCGTGCCGCGTGTGCTGGCCTCGACCATCGTGGCGCTCCTGCTCAACGGGCTGGTCTGCACCATCGGCATCCTCGGCGGTTTCGTCTTCTCGGTCTACATCCAGGACGTCAACCCGGGTGCGTTCGTCAACGGCATCACACTGCTCACCGGTTTCGGGGAGCTCGTGATCTCGGAAGTCAAAGCCGGTCTGTTCGGCATGATCGCCGGCCTCGTCGCCGCCTACCTCGGCCTGAACGTCAAGGGTGGCGCGAAGAGCGTCGGTGACGCCGTCAACCAGACCGTCGTGTTCTCGTTCATGGCCCTGTTCGTGGTCAACGTTCTCGTCACCGCCGTCGGCATCAAACTGACGGCAGGGTGATCGACTTGGTGGTGGAGTAGATGGCACTAGCGGCGGCCGGGCGCTTTCCCCGAACTCGCAGACGGTTCGCGTCGGCGTCCCGTTCGATCGACCGGCTCGGTGAGCAGGCGCTGTTCTTCGCACGGGCCATCGGCTCGGCGCCCCGCGCCCTGATGCACTACCCGAAGGAGACGCTGCGGCTGATCGCCGAGATCAGCATGGGCACCGGTGCGCTCGCGGTGATCGGCGGAACGGTCGTCATCGTCGGCTTCCTGACGCTGTTCACCGGCGGCACCATCGCGGTGCAGGGGTACAGCTCGCTCGGCAACATCGGCGTCGAGGCACTCACCGGCTTCTTCGCGGCGTTCATCAACGTGCGCATCGCGGCGCCGGTCATCGCGGGTATCGGGCTGGCGGCCACCATCGGCGCCGGCTCCACCGCTCAACTCGGTGCGATGCGCGTGTCGGAGGAGATCGACGCGCTCGAGACGATGGCGATCCCCTCGATCCCGTACCTGGTCAGCACCCGCGTGATGGCGGGCATGATCGCGATCATCCCGCTGTACGCCCTGGCGGTGATCGCGTCCTTCATGGCGAGCCGGTTCGCGACCGTCGTGCTGTACGACCAGTCGTCCGGCGTCTACGACCACTACTTCTCGACGTTCCTGATACCCACGGACATCCTGTGGTCGTTCGCCCAGGCCATCGTCATGGCGATCGCGATCATGCTCATCCACACCTACTACGGCTTCAACGCCTCGGGCGGACCGGTCGGTGTCGGTGTGGCCGTCGGCAACGCGGTGCGCTCCTCGCTGATCGCCGTCGTCACCGTCACCCTGCTCATCTCGCTCGCCATCTACGGCGGGTCCGGCAACTTCAACCTTTCGGGATAGGAGTGCCGGTAGATGACTGATTCGGGTGGGAAGAAGAAGCTCGCGGCACTCGTCCTCGTGGTGAGTCTTCTCGCGATCATCGGTGTGTCACTGGCCATGTTCAACGGCACGTTCGACGAGTCCACGCCCGTCACCGTGACGTCGGATCGCTCCGGGCTGGTGATGGAACCCGACGCCAAGGTCAAGCTCCTCGGTGTCCAGGTCGGCCGCGTCGGCTCCATCGAACACGTGACCGACGGTGCCGAGCTGAAACTGGACATGTACCCCGACATGATGTCGCTGATCCCGTCGAACGCGACGGTGGAGATCAAGTCCACCACCGTGTTCGGCGCCAAGTACGTCAACTTCGTGATGCCGGAGAACCCGTCGTCCACCCATCTCCAGTCCGGGGCGGTCATCGCGTCCGACAACGTCACCGTCGAGTTCAACACGGTCTTCCAGCACCTGTCCGACGTGTTGGCGAAGGTGCAGCCGGAGAAGCTCAACGCCACCCTCGGTGCCATCTCCTCGGCGCTGCACGGGCGGGGTGACGAACTCGGCGCGCTGCTCGAGCAGGGCGACAGCTACCTGGCGAAGATGAACCCGAGCCTGCCTCAGCTGCAGGAAGATCTGGCGAAGGCGGCGCAGGTCACCGACGTGTACGCCGACACCGCACCCGACCTGCTGCGGGTGCTCGACAACGCGACGGCCACCAGCGGCACTGTCGTCGACGAACAGGACAACCTGGACGCCGTTCTGCTCAACGTCACCGGGCTCGCCGACACGGCGAACACCGTCCTGACCGAGAACGAGCAGAACCTGGACTCCGCGCTGAGCCTGCTGCTGCCGACGACGGATCTGCTGGCCGAGTACTCGCCCGAGATCTCCTGCTTCATCGTCGGCCTCAACAACGTGATCCCCCTCGCCGAACAGCTGATCGGCGGGAATCAGCCGGGAATCGCGCTGAGCGCCAGCTTCATGTACGGGCAGGAGCCGTACACCTATCCGAAGGACCTGCCGAAAGTGAACGCGACAGGTGGGCCGAACTGCCACGGTCTTCCCAACCCCGATCTCAGCAAGCACGCGAACTTCGTCGTGGCCGACACCGGCACCGTGCCGTTCGTCCCGTCGACGGAAGTCCAAGTGCATCTGCCGAAGGTGTTCCAGCTGTTGTTCGCGGGCGTATACCCCCAGCAGGGTGGGCAGTGACTGTGCGAGCGACCACGGTCAAACTGCTGATCTTCGCGACGGTGATGTCGGTGATCTTCGCCGGGCTCGCCCTGGTGTTCAGCCAGTACCGTTTCAGCAGCTCCGACGGCTACCACGCCACGTTCACCGACGTGTCCGGGCTCAAGCCCGGCGACAAGGTCCGCATCGCCGGCGTTCCCGTCGGCGCCGTCGAGAAGGTGGGCATCGACGACGACAACCTCGCCGACGTCGACTTCACCGTCGACACCAAGTACTCCCTGTTCGACGGGACCAAGGCCACGGTGCGGTACGAAAACCTCGTCGGCGACCGGTACATGGAGCTCCTCGAGGGCGCCGGATCGGTCGAACCGCTCCTGGACGGCGGCTCGATCCCCGTCGAGAACACCTCTCCCGCACTCGATCTCGACCTCCTGCTGGGCGGGTTCAAGCCGCTGCTCCGGGCACTGGACCCGCAGCAGGTCAACGATCTGTCGCAGGCGCTGGTCCAGGTGTTCCAGGGGCAGGGCGGCACGCTCGTCTCACTCCTCGGCAGCACGAGTTCGTTCACGAACACGCTCGCCGACCGGGACCAGCTGATCGGCGAGGTGATCACGAACCTGAACCAGGTGCTCGGCACCATCAACGACCGCGGCGACCAGTTCCGGTCGACGCTCGACCAGTTGCAGCAGCTCGTGAGCGGGCTCTCCCAGGACCGCGACCAGATCGGTGACGCCATTCCCCGCATCGCCGGGGCGACCGGCGATCTCGCAAATCTGCTCGAAGGTGCGCGGCCGCCGCTGCAGAGCACGATCGCCGAGGCCAACCGCACCGCGACGCAACTCCAGGCGGGCGAGGACGACCTCGACTGGGTGCTGCAGAATCTGCCCGACGCGTACCGCAGGCTCATCCGCATCGGCACGTACGGCAGCTTCTTCCAGATGTACGTCTGCACGGTCAAGTTCAAGTTCTCCGGCCCGGACGGATCGGATCTGCTCCTCAACATGCCGGGCGGTCAGACGGCAGGGAGGTGTGCACCGTAGCCATGAAGAGTGAACGCAATCCCGTACAGGTGGGACTCATCGGTGTCGCCGTCGCGAGCATGATCGTGATCGCGACCCTGCAATACGATCAGCTGCAATTCCTTTCGGGCGGCACGCAGTACTCCGCCTACTTCGAGGACGCGGGTGGGCTGATGACCGGCGACACGGTGACCCTCGCCGGGGTCGACGTCGGGAAGGTCGCCGAGGTGGAACTCGACGATCAGAACGTGCTCGTCACGTTCACCATCGAGGACGGCATCGCTCTCGGCGACGCCACCGAGGCGAACATCAAGACCAACACCGTTCTCGGGCGCAAGTCGCTGGCCGTCACCCCGCTCGGGCACGACACGATGCGGGTAGGGTCGACTATTCCGTTGGAGCGCACCAACTCTCCGTACTCCCTCAACGACGCGCTCGGCGATCTGTCGACCACCGTCTCCGAACTCGACACCGACCAGGTCAACAACGCGTTGAACGCGATGTCCGGTGCACTCGAGAACACACCGCCCGAACTGCGCACCGCGCTGGACGGCCTGACCCGGTTGTCGGAGAGCATCAACTCGCGGGACGAGAGCCTGCGACAGCTGCTCTCGCGGGCCGAGAACGTGACCGGAATCCTCGCCGAGCGCAGCGGGCAGATCAACTCGCTGATCGTCGACGGAAACCAGCTGTTCGGTGAGCTCGACCGTCGCCGCACTGCGATCAGCCAACTGATCGTGAACATCTCCGAGGTGTCCCGGCAGCTCACCGGACTGGTCCAGGACAACGAGGAGCAGATGAAACCGACGCTCGACAAGCTGAACTCGGTGGTCGACGTCCTGCAGCGCAACAAGGACAACATCTCGCAGGCTCTCGACGGCCTCGCGCCGTACGCCACTCAGCTCGGCGAGTCGGTGGGTAGCGGCCCGTTCTTCATGGCGTACGTCTACAACATCGGCATCGGCAACCTGTTACAGGGGCTTAACGATGCGGTGACGTGGCCGGAGCATCTGCCCAACGACCTCCAGGCCTACCTGCAAACGGGTCCGTCCATCGAGCTGAGGGAACCGCCGCGATGACGACGAACCCGGAAATCACCAACACGCGGAAGAAGTGGCTGATCCGCGTCGGCATCGCCGCGGTCGTGGTCGTGCTGATCGTCGGTGCCGCAGTGATGTTCGTGCCCAAGCTGTTCCAGAACACGATCACCGCGTACTTCCCGGCGACCACCGGGCTGTACTCGGGTGACGACGTCCGCGTCCTCGGCGTGAAGGTGGGGACGATCGATTCGATCGAGCCCGGCGCCGACTTCGCGCGCGTGACGATGAACGTGAACAAGAGCGTCGAGATTCCGGCCGACGCGAAGGCCGTCATCGTCGCACCCAGCCTGGTGTCGGGACGGTTCGTCCAGCTGACACCCGTGTACGCGGGCGGGCCGACGATGGACGACGGCGCGAGCATCCCGGTGGAGCGCACCGCCGTCCCGGTGGAGTGGGACGAGATCAAGACCGAGCTGAACAAGCTGTCGGAGGCGCTCGGACCGCAGGGCGCCGACCCGCAGGGCTCGCTGGGCACCTTCATCGACACCGCCGCCGCCAATCTCGACGGCAACGGCCAGTCGCTGCGCGACACGCTGCGGGAATTGTCGGAGACCATGCGGACCCTGTCCGACGGCCGCACCGACCTGTTCTCGACCATCCGCAACCTGCAGACGTTCGTTGCGGCGCTGTCGTCGAGCAATGAGCAGATCGTCCAGTTCGAGGGCCGGCTCGCGTCGGTGTCGAACATGCTCGCCACCAACTCCGACGAACTCGGAACCGCCCTGAACGACCTCGACCTGGCGCTCGGCGACGTCAACCGGTTCCTGGTGGAGAACCGCGCCGCCCTCAGCGAACAGGTCGGCCGCCTGGCGGACGCCACCCAGGTGCTCGCCGACAAGCGGCCACAGATCGAGCAGGTGCTCCACGTGGCGCCCACCGCCCTGGCGAACTTCAGCAACATCTACAAGCCGGCGCAGGGGTCACTGGTCGGTGCGGTCGCGTTTGCGAACCTCGCGAACCCCGTGAACTTCATGTGCGGTGCTATCCAGAGCCTGCAGGCCAACGAGGCGAATCGCAGTGCGGACCTGTGCACCCAGTACTTGTCGCCGGTCCTGAACTCGCTGACGATGAACTATCTGCCCGTCCTCACCAACCCGACCACGGGAGTGAATGCGTTCCCGGATCAGATCGAGTACAGCCCGCCGAGTCTCGAAGCCTCCGTGCCGCCCCGGTCCGCGCCCCCGGTGACCGGCACCCTCGCCGGGATGCCGACGGTGGACGTGCCCCGGGACCTGAACGATCTGCTGCAGCCGGGAGGTGGGCGATGACGAAGCACGCACGGATGCGTCGCGGCGGCCTCGCCGCGGTGGCGATCGCCCTGACGCTGACCCTGACCGGATGCGAGTGGGAAGGGCTGAACTCGCTTCCCCTACCGGGCACCGAGGGGCAGGGCGACGACGCCTACACCGTGGAGATCCAGATGCCCAATGTGACGACGCTGTCGCAGAATTCGCCCGTCCGGGTGAACGACGTGACGGTGGGTTCGGTGACGGGGATCGAGGTGCAGGACTGGCACGCCCTGGTCACCGTGTCGATCAACGGCGACGTCCAGTTGCCCGCCAACGCGACGGCCAAGATCGGTCAGACCAGCCTCCTCGGTTCGCAGCACCTCGAGTTGGCTCCGCCGACCGACGTCGAGCCCGAAGGCACACTCGAGAACGGCGACGTGATCCCCATCGAGCGGGCGGGCGCCTACCCGACCACCGAGCAGACGCTGTCTTCGCTGTCGGTGGTGCTCAACGGCGGCGGCATCGCCCAGATCCGCGACATCACCCAGGAACTCAACGCCGCACTCGGCGGACGGGAGGACTCGATCCGCGACCTCCTTCCGCAACTCGATCAGCTCGTCACGAGCCTCGACCAACAGCGCGGCGACATCATCGGTGCGATGGAGGGGCTCGACCGGTTGTCGGGCACCGTCAACGAGCAGAAGGCTACCCTGGACGCGGCGCTGGACGGCATCCCACCGGCACTGGAAGTGCTCGTCACCCAACGGCAGAATCTCACCACCGCACTGGTCGAGGTGGGCAAGCTCAGTGACACCGCCACCCGTCTCGTCGAGAGCAGCGGCGAGGACCTGAAGGCGAACCTGCGCAACCTCACCCCGGTGCTGCGTGAACTCGCCAACTCGGGGAGCGCGCTGACCGAGGTGCTGACCCTGATGCTCACGTACCCCTTCCCGATGAAGACGATGGACAAGGCGATTCAGGGCGACTACGCGAACCTCATGATGACGATCGACCTGACCAACGAACGCGTCGACAGCAACTTCCTCACCGGAACCGGTCTCGGCGGATCGCTCGGCGGTGTCGAGGGCGCCGTGGGATCGCTCGCCGGGGTGGCCGGACAGTCGGGCGACCCGCTGCAGGCGCCACTGCAGCCGGCCCCGAAACCGGCACCCGCACCGCCGGTGATTCCGGGGCTCCCGCAGATACCCGGACTGCCGCAGATACCGGGCCTTCCGCCGCAACTGGGAGGGGCTCCGACACCATGAGAATGACGAGATTCGTTCGCATTCAGCTGATCATCTTCTCGATCCTCACCGTCATCGGGCTCGTCGTGATGTCGATCCAGTACATCAAGGTGCCGGTGCTGTTCGGCGTCGGACGGTATGAGGTGAGCGTCCGACTGCCGTCCACCGGCGGGCTCTACTCCCACGCCAATGTCGCGTACCGCGGCACCAACATCGGTGTCGTCGAGAACGTGACGCTCACCGGCGAGGGTGTGGAGGCGAAGATGTCGCTCGACAGCGACTACAAGATCCCGGCCGACGTCGACGCGGCCGTCAAGAGCGTGTCGGCGGTCGGCGAGCAGTACGTCGACCTGATTCCGCGGGAAGGCGCCGCCGACGGCCCGTACCTCGCGGACGGCGACGTGATCCCGGAGGATCGGGCCACCATCCCGCAGGACGTCGGCGAGATGCTCGACCAGGCCGACGAACTGCTCGCCAGCATTTCGGACACCAGGCTGCAGACGGTGATCGACGAGGCGTTCACGGCGTTCAACGGATCCGGTCCCGACCTGCAGCGGCTCATCGACTCGGCCCGCCTGTTCGTCGAGGAGGCCGACGCGAACAGCGACGCGACGAAGGCCCTGATCGACCAGGTCGGCCCGCTGCTCGACACCCAGACCGTCAGCAGCGACGCCATCCGCTCCTGGACCCAGGACCTCGTGACGTTCACCGACCAGTTGCGGGCGAGCGACCCGAGCCTGCGGTCGGTGCTGGAGAAGGGGCCCGGCGCGGCGCAGGAGACCACCCAGCTGTTTCAGGACCTGCAGCCGACGCTGCCGATCCTGCTGCGGAATCTGGTGAGCGTCGGCCAGGTCGGGGTCATCTACAACAAGAGCATCGAGCAGGTTCTGGTCATCTACCCGCCGCTGACCGCGGCGCTCGTGACGGCGGCGACGGGCGGGCCCGTGGAGGACGGCGCGATCGTCGACTTCGCCCTGCAACTGCACGACCCCCCGGCGTGCACGACGGGATTCCTGCCCCCGGACCAACGCCGGTCGGGAGATCAGACCGACCCGATCGCGACACCGAACGACCTGTACTGCAAGGCCGCTCCGGACGACCCGTCCGTCGTGCGCGGTGCGCGGAACCTGCCGTGCATGGAGTTCCCCGGACGTCGCGCACCGACGGTCGAGGCGTGCCGCGAGGGCTGGGAGGCGTCGGGCAACAACCCGCCGTACGGGCCGATCATGCCGCCGGATGTACCCTCGTACACAGCCGTTCCGAGTTCCTACGAAGGCTCCGCGGGTGCACCGGTCGCGGCCGTGCCCTACGACCCGGCCACCGGTAGCTTCATTGGTTCGGATGGAAAGACGTACACCCAACCGGATCTGGCGGTGCAGGGAAAGGACTCGACGTGGCAGACGATGATGACAGGTCAGCAGATTTGAGTTCCGGAACAGACGAACGTGTGACCGACTCCGCGGATCAGGCGCAGCAGACGCCCGCATCGACTGACCGGACGAGGCGCCGGGCCGTCCGGCACGCCGGCCCACCGGTGGGGGAGACCGAGGCCCCGAAGCCGGTGGTCCTCGCCAAGCCGGCGGGCGCGCAGGCCGCGCCCGAGGCCGAGAAGGTCTCCACGACGAAGTCCGCGTCCCCCGCGTCCGAGACACCGCCCATCGAGGCAGCGAATCAGGGTCGGCCACTGAAGTCGTTGCTCGCGTGGGGTGTTACGGCGGTGGTGATCGTCGCACTGATCGCCGCGGCGGTGGTCCTGCTGCTCGACCAGCGGTCCGCACGCGAACGGGACGACCGCCGTCAAGCCTTCGTCGACACGGCCCGGCAGACGGTGCTCAACCTGACGACCATCCATCCCGAGACCGCGAAGGCCGACGTCGACCGGATCATCGCCGGCGCGTCCGGGCAGTTCCTCGAAGAGTTCCAGGGCCGGGAGGATCCGTTCGTCGGTGTCGTGCAGGACGCGAACGTGACCACCGAGGGCGAGGTCATCGAGGCCGGCGTCGAGAACGGGACCGAGACGTCGATCTCGGCGAACGTCCTGGTGGCCGCGCGGACGATGGTGAGCAGCAAGGAACAACCGGAACCGTCACCGCGCGACTTCCGGATGCGGGTGACGATCAGCGACGTCGACGGCAAGTTGACCGCATCGAAGGTGGAGTTCGTGCCATGAGCGACAACAACGAAGGCAAGCGAAAGTTCGCACTCACCAAGGGCGTAGCGCTGAAGATCGCGGCCGCGGTCGTGGTGGTCGCGCTCGCCGTCGGGGTGGGCTTCCTCTGGTACGGCCACCGGCAGGATCAACTGTCCGAGCAGGCGCGCATCGACGCCGTCGACGCCGCGGGCAAGCAGGCCGTCGCGATGCTGGCGTACGACTTCGCCGACGTCGACAACCAGTTGGCTGCTGCCGCAGACGGACTCACCGGTTCGTTCCGTGACGACTACACCACGCTCGTGCAGGGAACCATCGCACCGGGCGCCAAGGAGAAGCAACTCACCGTGCAGGTGTCGGTGCAGGCCGCGGCGCCGGTATCCACCACACCCGACGAGGCGGTGGTTCTGCTGTACCTGAACCAGACGACGACGAGCGCCGACGCCCCGGACGCCCGAACGTCGGGCAGCCGGGTGCGGGTTTCGTTGCAGAAGGTCGACGACCGCTGGCTCGTCGATCAGCTGACCCCGGTGTAGCTGCGGCTCCGCCGCCCGTGAGTACTTATCAACCGCCCGACGTTAATAAGTACTCACGGGGCGAAGCCACACCCTTCGCAAAATGAAACAAGTTCTAGTAGTGTCGGGGTCTCCTGGCCGAGAGTCGACGCACGACGCTGTGTCGCACGGCCACAACCGAACAGGGAGTCGTCGATGAAGGTTGCAGTAACCGGCGCCGCGGGATTCGTGGGCAACAATCTGCTCAATCTGTTGGTCGCGGCAGGGCACGAGGTCACCGCCATCGACCGCGTGCGTTCCCGGTACGCACCCGAATTCGGGGTCACGTGGGTGAACGCCGACGTACTCGACGTCGAATCCATGAAGCGGGCGCTGGAGGGCGCCGAGGTGGTCTACCACCTGGTCGCGATGATCACCCTCGCCCAGAAGGACGACCTGGCGTGGACCGTCAACACCAAGGGCGTTCGTACCGTCGCCGAAGCCGCTCTCGCGGTGGGAGTTCGGCGGATGGTGCACTGCAGTTCCGTGCACTCCTTCGACCAGAGCAGTTGCGGCGGAACGCTCGACGAGCACTCGCCGCGGTCCGTCGACGCGTCGATCCCCGTGTACGACCGGTCGAAATGGGCGGGCGAGATCGAACTCCGCGCAGTGGTCGACGCCGGCCTCGACGCGGTGATCTGCAACCCCACCGGGGTGTACGGGCCCGCCGACTACGGACTGT
This sequence comes from Rhodococcus sp. NCIMB 12038, assembly GCF_002165735.1. Classification (NCBI taxonomy): domain Bacteria; kingdom Bacillati; phylum Actinomycetota; class Actinomycetes; order Mycobacteriales; family Nocardiaceae; genus Rhodococcus; species Rhodococcus sp. NCIMB 12038. The sequence goes on along the minus strand of NZ_NHML01000032.1, from coordinate 53,640 downwards.
CGCGGGTGAACGCGTTGCTGCGCAACGCCGCTCGCGGCCGGGTGCCCGCGGCGGTGCAGGGCGGGTTCGACTTCGTCGACGTCCGCGACGTCGCCGCCGGACTGATCGCCGCAGGCGAGAAGGGTCGGACCGGTGAGAACTACCTGATCTCGGGGCACATGCTCGGCATGCATGATGTCGTGAGGAGGGCAGCGCGTACGGCGGGCCGTCGGGGGCCGCTGTACTCGTTCCCGCTCAGTGTCATCGAACGCGTGCTGCCGATCGCCGAACCGATCGGAACCCGGTTCGGGTCGGACGTGCTGTCGCGGTCGGCGATGTCGGCGCTGCTCGCGGCGCCGGTCGTCGACGGCGGCAAGGCGCGGTCCGAACTCGGTTACGCCCCGCGGCCCGCCGACGAGACGATCCGCGACTTCGTCGCCTTCCTGGTGACGTCCGGTCAGCTGACCCGGGGAGGTCAGTTGTCCGCGGTGGCGTCCTCGGTGTAGTCGGACTCGGACGCCTCGGCGGGAGCGATCAGTGCGGGGCCCGCGGCGCCGCCGTGCGCGAGGGCGTCGAGGAAGGACCGGGCCCACCGGTCGACGTCGTGTGCGAGGACCTGCCTGCGCAGGGCCCGCATGTGGCGTCGGCCGTCCTCCTTCGGCTGGTTCAGGGCCTGCGCCATCGCGTCCTTGACGCTGTCGAGATCGTGCGGATTGCACAGGAACGCCTGGCGCAGTTCGGCGGCCGCACCGGTGAACTCGCTGAGCAGCAGCGCGCCGCCGAGATCACTCCGGCACGCCACGTACTCCTTGGCTACCAGGTTCATGCCGTCCCGTAGCGGCGTCACCAGCATCACGTCGGCGGCGACGAAGAACGCGATCAGTTCGTCGCGGGGGATCGGCCGGTGGATGTAGTGCACGACGGGCCTGCCGACCTCGCCGTACTCGCCGTTGATCCGCGACACCGACTGCTCGATTTCGCCGCGCATGTGGACATAGCTCTCCACGCGTTCACGGCTGGGGGTCGCGAGTTGCACGAGCACGGTGTCGGCGGGGTCGACGCGCTTCTCGTCGAGCAGTTCGTGCAACGCGGCGAGGCGGACGTCGATGCCCTTCGTGTAATCGAGGCGGTCGACGCCGAGCATGATGTGTTTGGGATTGCCCAGTTCCTTGCGGATCTTCCTGGCGCGGTCCCGGATGGACTTGGACCGGGACTGCTCGTCGAGCTGCCCCGAGTCGATGGAGATCGGGAACGCGCCGACGCGGACCGTGCGGAAACCCACCTGCACGACGCCCAGCTTGGAACGGACGCCCACGTTGCCGCGGGACGTCTGCTGGCCGGCGAGTTTGCGGGCCAGGTAGAGGAAGTTCTGGGCGCCGCCGGGGAGGTGGAACCCGATCAGGTCGGCGCCGAGCAGGCCCTCGATGATCTCGGTGCGCCACGGCATCTGCATGAACAGTTCCACCGGCGGGAACGGAATGTGCAGGAAGAACCCGATGGTGAGGTCGGGGCGGAGCATGCGCAGCATCTTCGGGACGAGCTGCAGCTGGTAGTCCTGGATCCACACGGTGGCGCCCTGTGCGGCAGCCTTCGACGTGGCCTCCGCGAAACGCCGGTTGACCTCGACGTACGCGTTCCACCAGGCGCGGTTGTACTCGGGTTTGACGATGACGTCGTGGTACAGCGGCCACAGCGTGGCGTTGGAGAAGCCCTCGTAGTAGTCGGCGATCTCCGCGGCGCTCAGCGGAACGGGGTACAGCTCGAGATCGTCCTCGACGACGGGATCGAGCTCGGCATCCGGGACCCCCGCCCAGCCGACCCATGCGCCCTTGTTGCGGCGCAGGATCGGCTCGAGCGCGGTGACGAGGCCACCGGGGCTGCGCTTCCAGCGGGTGGTGCCGTCCGGAAGGCGTTCGAGGTCGACGGGGAGCCGGTTCGCGACGACGACGAAGTCGGCTTGCCCGGAAACCGGATCAGAAGTCGAGCGTGATGACGATGCTGACGATTCCGAACTGGCAGCCACGGGCTTCCTTCGCGGTCGAAGTGGATGAAATTATCAGTCGAGCTTGGTGGTGGGTCCGATTCCGAGCATGGAGAGCAGCATCCTGCACTCGTCGGCATCTTCGGCGTATGCAGCGACAACGCGCTGCGCCTGGCGGGCGGTCTCGTCGGCTAGGGGTTCGAGATCCTCGTCCGCGATGTCGTTTTCGGCGGTCGTCTTCGCGGCCATCTTTGTCCTCTCGGGCTTGCTGCTGCGTCACGCGCAGTAGTTCGTATCGGCGACTCTATGAGAACCGGGCATGTCAACGCTAGTTGCCCATCGATTAGGGTCCATCTAGTTAGGGTCTGCTTACTTTGTGGTGGGTGGGGAAGCGTCGGCGTTGGGAGTTACGCGCGTGAAGACTGGTGGCACCGCAATTCTGCGTCGCACCCTGGTGCGGAATCGGAGACGGCTGGGGATCGGCACCGTACTCGTCTGCCTGCATCAGGTAGCCGAGACGCTGGTCCCGATCTCGATCGGTGTGATCGTCGACCGGGCCGTCGCGACCGGCGACGTGTTCGCGCTCGCGGTGTGGCTGTGCGCCCTCGCACTGCTGTTCCTGGTGCTCACCGCGGCCTGGCGCTACGGGGCGCGTTTCATCGTCGTGGCGATGCAGAACGAGGCCCACCAGCTCCGGATGGATGTCGCGCACCGCATCCTCGCCCCGCGGGGAGTGCGCAGCGACCTGCGCGCCGGTGAACTGCTGTCCGTGTCGACGACGGACGCCGACCGCGCGGCGTGGATCGCGGACATCACCCCGCGCGCCGCCGCGGCCCTCACCGCGGCGATCGGATCCGCGATCGCCCTGCTGCTGATCGACGTGCCCCTCGGCCTCGCCGTCCTGATCGGTACCCCCGTCATCCTCGGACTTCTCCAACTCGCCGCGCCGCTGATCACCCGCCGCGCCACCGACCAGCAGGCGGCGGTCGCGCGGGCGTCCGCGATGGCCACCGACCTCGTGAGCGGGCTCCGGCCGCTGCGCGGGATCGGCGCCGAGGTGTCGGCGTCGCGCCGGTATCGCGCGGCCAGCCGCGACGCGCTCGGCGCCACGCTGCACACGGCGAAGAGTTCCGCCGTGTTCGCCGGGGTGTCGATGACCGTCAGCGCCCTTCTCGCCGTCGGGGTCGCGGGTTTCGCCGGCTGGTTCGCGCTCGAGGGCCGCATCACCATCGGCGAGCTGATCACCGTCGTCGGACTGTCCCAGTTCTTCATCGAACCGCTCGGTGTTCTCGCCGGCCTGCCCGGGTTCCTCGCCCTCGCCCGCGCGTCGGCGGACCGTCTCGCACTCGTCCTGGACGCGGAACCCCTGCTGCCCGCGGGCGCGGGCCGGACACTCGACGGCAGCGAACTCAGTCTCACCGGCGTGTCCTACCGGTCCCTGAACGGACTGGACCTGCGGGTCACCCCCGGCGAATTGCTCGGCGTCGTCGCGTACCGCCCGCAGGATGCCGAGGCGCTGGCCGCGCTGCTGTCCGGGCAGGTGCCGCCCGACCGCTACGACGGCGAACTGACGGTGGGCGGGGTGCGGCTGTCGGACGCGGATCTTTCGCACGCCCGCCGGACGCTGCTCGTCGAACCCCACAACGGCGACCTGTTCTCCGGGACCGTCGCATCGAACGTGACCGCGGGCCGGCCCGGCGCCACGGCGTCCGAGGTGCACGCGGCGCTGTCCGCGTCCGCGGCGGTCGACGTCGTCGACGCCCACCCCGAGGGGCTCGACCACGAGGTTGCCGACCGAGGGTCCTCGCTGTCCGGCGGTCAACGACAGCGCGTCGCCCTGGCGCGAGCACTGGTGGCGCAGTCGCCGGTGATGGTGCTGCACGATCCGACGACGGCGGTGGACGCCGTCACCGAACACACGATCGCGGGCGGAATCGCGGACCTGCGGCACCGCACGGCTGCGTTGAATCCGACGTCTCCGACGGTCGTGAACCGTCAGACCACGATCCTCATCACGAGCAGCCCCGCGCTGCTGTCCGTCACCGACCGCGTCGTCGTGCTCGACGACGGAACGGTGGCCGGCGAGGGCACCCACTCGCAACTGGCCACCGAGAACGCGAACTACCGTCAGGCGGTCCTGCGATGAGTGAACTGCTTCCCATCGCGAACGCGCGCGACACCTGGGTGTGGCTGAGGTCCGAGCTGGGACGACGCCGCGGCCGAAGCGTGTTCACCCTGCTGGTGGCGGCCGTCGCGGCCGGTATGGCACTGGTCCCCGTCTACGTCTTCGGTGTCCTCGTCGACCGCGTCCAGGACGGTGCGCCGCCGTCCACCATCGGCTGGGTGGTCGCGGTGATCGCGTCCGCCGCAGTGGTCGGCGGACTGTGCGCCGGGTTCGCGTCGTACCTGATCCGCAGTCTCGGCGAGGGAATCCTGGCGGACCTGCGCGAGCGCACCGTCGACCGGGCGCTCCGGCTGCCGATCCAGACGGTCGAACGCGTCGGCAAGGGCGACCTGCTGTCGCGCGTCGGCGACGACGTCGCGGTGATCGGCAAGGCCGTCACCGACGTCGTCCCCAACCTCGTCACCGCGGTCCTGCTGGTGGTGCTGAGCATGGTCACGATGCTCGGCATCGACTGGCGGCTCGGGCTCGCGGGCATGGTGGCGCTGCCGATGTACGCGCTGGCGATGCGCTGGTACCTGCCGCGGTCCGCGCCGGTGTACGCCGCCGAACGCGTCGCGATGGGAGAGCGTTCGCAGGCCCTGATCAGCAGCATGCAGGGTGCGCGGACGGTGCGCGCCTACGGCCTGGAAGACAGCCACCTCGACCAGATCAACGGTGCGTCGGAGAAGGCCCGCGACCTGTCCGTCGGCGTCTTCGCGCTGTTCACCCGGTTCGCGGGACGGGGCAACCGGGCCGAGTTCGTTGGGCTGGCCACCATCCTCGCCGCCGGGTTCGCCCTGGTGAACGCGGACATCGTCACCGTCGGCCAGACCACGACCGCGGCGCTGCTCTTCCACCGGTTGTTCAATCCGATCGGCATGCTGATGTACACGTTCGACGAGGTCCAGTCGGCCGGTGCGAGCCTGGCGCGGCTCGTCGGTGTCGTCGACCTCGACGACGAAACCTCCGCCGGGACCGCCGCCGCCGGGGAGAACACGGACGCGACGCTCGAACTCGACGGCATCCGCCACACCTACGACGGCAGCCACGAAGTGGTGCACGGCATCAGCCTGCACGTGAAATCCGGTGAACGCGTCGCCCTCGTCGGCTCGACCGGGGCGGGCAAGACGACGGTCGCGGCGATCGCGGCCGGGTCGATCGTCCCCACGGCCGGGTCGGTGCGGATCGGCGGAACCGCGCTGGAGGACCTCGAGCCGGGGGGCCTCCGTCGCCGGGTCGCCATCGTCAGCCAGGAAGTCCACGTGTTCGCCGGACCGCTGATCGACGACCTGCGGCTCGCGGCACCCGACGCGTCCGAGGAGGACGCGGCGATGGCGTTGAAGGCCGTCGGCGCCGACGGCTGGGTGACCGCTCTGGACGACGGCGTCCAGACCGTGGTCGGGGAGGGCGGACACGAGTTGACCGCCGCCCAGGCGCAGCAACTGGCTCTGGCCCGACTCGTCCTCGCGAACCCGGCGGTCGCGATCCTGGACGAGGCGACGGCCGAGGCGGGCAGCGCGGGTGCACGGGAACTCGAGTCGTCGGCCGAGGCCGCGACCCGCGGTCGCACGACGCTGGTGGTGGCCCACCGGCTGACGCAGGCGGCTGCCGCCGATCGGGTGGTCGTCCTGGAACACGGACGGATCGTCGAGGAAGGTCCGCACACCCGGCTCGTCGCGGCCGGCGGGCGCTACGCCGAGCTGTGGTCGGCGTGGGAGGGGCGGTAGGGCGCTCCGCGCCTCGTGCGCCTTTCTGGTAGTCGGAGCAACCGGAAAGGCGCACGGGCGTCAGCTGAGGTAGCCGCCGCCGTGGGGGAAGAAGTCGGTCCCGGCGAGTTCGGTGCCGTCGTCGAGGCGGACGCGCTGGATCTTGAGGCCCTTGTTCTGTCCGGTGCGGGCGTCGGGTCCGGCGACGATGACCATTCCGTCGCCTTCGTGGATGAAGACACGCCCGGGCGTGCCTCCGTAATTTCCTTCGGATACGGCGGCCTTCAGAACCCGGACACGCTGACCCTTGAAATGGGTGAAGGCATTCGGGTACGGGTCGGACTGGGCGCGGACGAGGCGTTCGATGGCCTCGGCGGGCCACGTCCAGTCGATGAGGCTGTCCTCGGGGGCACGCTTGTGGAAGAACGTGGCCTGCGAACGGTCCTGTGGCGTCCAGTCCGTGCGACCGGACTCGATCAGTGCGAGCGCGTCGAGCGTGATCGGGCCGATCATGTCGACGGTGCGGTGGAACAGATCGGTGACGGTGTCCGTCGGCCCGACCGGCGTCGACCTCTGCAAAACGATGTCGCCGGCGTCGAGTTCCTCGTCCATCAGGTGCGCGGTGAGGCCTACTTCTTCCTCACCGTTGATGAGCGCCCAGATGAGCGGGGAGAATCCTGTGTACTTGGGCAGGAGCGAATCGTGAATATTGAGGGTGCCGTAGCGGGGAGAATCGAAGACGTCCCGTGGCAGCCACGTGCGCCAGTTGTTGGCGACGACGATGTCCGGGTCGGCTTCCTTCAGCGCGGCCTTGAAGTCCTCGTCCGGCTTGGTGGCGATGTGCACGGGCACGCCGTGCGCGGTGGCCAGGTCGGCGACGGAGTCCGCCCACATCTGTTCGTAGACGTGATCGCTCTTGGGGTGGGTGATCGCGAGGACGACCTCATGGTCGGACTGGAGCAGGGCCTGCAGGGTACGGTGACCCCAGGTTTGATATCCGAGTGTGGCGACTCTCAACGCGGTCCTCCTGGACGAGCTTGTCGGTCAGCGCCGCTTTCGAGCGGCAGCAAAGCCAGCTTAGGCTATCCAATCTATTTCGGTGAGACCGCCCAGGGAAGGAAGGCAAGATGACGATCGCCACGATCAACGGGATCCCCCTGAATTACCAGGTCAAGGGATCCGGCGATTTAGTGGTGCTCATCATGGGAACCGGAAGCCCGGGGCGGGTGTGGGATCTGCATCAGACCCCCGCGCTCGTCGACGCCGGCTACCGCGTCTGCACGTTCGACAACCGGGGCATCGCGCCGTCCGGTGAGAGCGTCGACGGAATCACCATGGATGACCTCGTCGCGGACACCGCGGGACTGATCGAGCACCTCGGCGGCGGTCCGGCCCGGGTCGTCGGCACCTCGATGGGCGCCCGCGTCGCACAGGAACTGGCCCTGTCCCGACCCGATCTCGTGCTCAAGGCGGCCTTCCTCGCCGGTCACGCCCGCATGGACTACTTCCAGCAGACCCTCACCGAGGGTGAGCGCGCGCTCCACGACAGCGGTGTCGAACTCCCCGCCAAGTACCGGGCCGCGGTGACCGCCGTGATGAACCTGTCACCCGCGTCGCTCGTCGACCCGCACACGGCCCGCGACTGGCTCGACCTGTTCGAGTTCAGCGGCGGCCGGACGTCCGAAGGCGTACGCGCGCAGATGGAGATGGACCGCAGCTTCGATCGCAGGCAGGCCTACCGGGCGATCACGGCGCCGTGCCTGTCCGTCGGTTTCGCCGACGACCGGATGATTCCGCCGTACCTCTCGCGTGAGGTGGCCGAGGCGATCCCGTCGGCCCGGTACTACGAGATCCCCGATGTGGGGCACTACGGCTACCTCGAACAGCCCGAAGTGGTGAACAAGGTATTGCTCGAGTTCCTCGCCAACTGACGTCGTGGCTGCCGCCACCGTGGTGAGTAGGGTGGATCTTCGAGCGGCTGGGAGACGATCACGGTGACGGCGAGGTTCTGATGGCGTTGGGCATTCCGCGCCTCGGGGTGGGCATCGTCCGGTTCGACGTCGTGAACGGGTCGTTGTGGTGGGATGCCAAGGCCGCCGCCATCTTCGGGGACGACGGTTCCCTGCCGCCGCTCGAATTGTGGCGCGAGCGAGTCCATTCCGACGACATCGGCGCGGTGCGCCGCATGTTCGGTGACACGGCCGCGTCGGTCGGCGCGGAATGCGTGTTCCGTATCGTGCTGTCGGATCGGTCGACCCGGTACATCCTCACTCGCAGCATCGACGTCACCACCGATGCGTCCGGTGCCCCTGTCGAGCTCACGGGGGTCGTCATCGAACTCGGACACGTCGCCGGCCGGGACGCACAACTCGCGTCGCTGCTCGACCGGGTGGGTCTGGGGTTCCTGGCGCTCGACGAAGATCTTCGGATCATCTACGTCAACTCCGGCTGCCTGCGGCACGTGCGACGGTCGCGGGAGGAGTTGCTCGGACGCGTCGTCACCGAGGTTCTCCCGGAAACGCGGGGCAGCTACTTCGACGCACTGTGCCGCAAGGTCCTCGCCACCGGCGCGCAGCAGCAGACGCGCGCGAATTCGCTGTACTCGCCCGGGGCGACGATCGAGGTGACCGCCGCGGCCGACTCCGGTGCGCTGGTCGTGCATTTCCGGGACGTCACCGCCGAAGTAACCGCGCAGAAGCGGGCGGAGGAGGCGCATGCGCTGCTTCTGCACGAGGCCACGCACGACAGTCTCACCGGATTGCTCAATCGCGCGGCCATCACCGAGCACCTGCAGCGCCTGTTCGAGCCCGGCGTGGGTCCGGCAGTCGCGTTGTTCCTCGACGTGGACGGGTTCAAGGAGGTCAACGACACTCGGGGGCATCGCGTCGGCGACCGCATCCTCCAGGCGGTGTCCGAGCATCTGCGGCAGGCGATGCGGGCACCGTCCGCGGTGGGCAGGCTCGGTGGCGACGAGTTCGTCGCGATCCTTCCCGACGTCGACCAACTCGCTGTCGACGATGTGGTCGACCGGATGCTCGCCTCGATCACGATGCCGATCGACGTCGGTGACGAACTACTCGTCGTGACGATCAGTGTGGGGATGGCGCACAGTACGTCGGCCCGCACGGTCGACGAGTTGCTCCATCACGCCGACATCGCCCTCTATGCCGCCAAGCGTCGCGGCGGGAACACCGCGGTCTGGCACGAATAGATTTCGGGGCGTTTGCTGGACACCTGCCCCCGGGAACCGGCACCGCCCGGGCCTCCCGCGTGAGCGAACGCACAGTATGTTTACGGGGTAAAACCCGACGTAATGACCGCTTTTGTGTGGGAAATTCTGTCGGCGGTTCGGGGGACACGCGGTCGGCGGGATTGAACGGGAATTGCCGCTGTGCTACCCCTCGCCTGTGAACTTGCTGGCAACCGGCTTGTTGCTGGTGGGTAGCCTAACCTAAACTCCCTCGGGTGCCCGTCGTTGGACGGGCGCTCTCGACGGACGATCGGATCACCCATGTCTCCGGACCACTCGGCGGCTGCGCGCCCTCAGCACCTTTCGGCTGGGAGCACATCTTCCTCGACCGGCGCCGGTTCGACGCCCGTCGCGCTGCCGGTGACGGCTGCGCAGTCCGAGGTGTGGGTCGGGCAGCAACTGAACCCGGTCAGCCCGGTCTACAACCTCTCGCTCGTCGTCGAGGTCGCGGGCCCGATCGATCTGGACCGGACCGTCGCGGCGATCCGGAAGACCGTCGCACGGGCCGAGGCCTTGCACGTCCGCTTCGAGCGAAGCGAAGACAACGAACTGCTCCAGGTGCCGACAGCACCCGGCGAGTGGACGCTGAGCGTCGTCGACCTGCGCCGCGACGAGGATCCCGACGCGAGTGCGCGCGCGTGGATGGACCGCGACATGGAGACCGTCGTCGACATCGAGGGCGACGAACCGCTGTTCCGGCACGCCCTGCTGCACACCGGGGACGAGTCGGTGATCTGGTACCAGCGCTACCACCACAGTCTCATCGACGGCTACGGCATCACGCTGCTCGTGGCGGACGTCGTCGATCGGTACGAGCACCCGGAACTCGAGACGTCCACGGCGCCGTGGCCTCTCGACACCCTCGTGGCGTCCGACCGCGACTACCGCGCGTCCGAGCGCTTCGAATCCGACCGCGACTTCTGGATCCGGCAGGTCGTCGACGCGCCGGAACCGCCCCGGCTGCTGCCGCAGGTCGTCGACTACTCCGGGACGCCGATCTCCGCCCTCGTCGAGATCGACGGGGACGACGCCGACGCGCTCTACGCCTTCGCCTCCGACGCCGGGATCCGGCGCACCCGGCTGCCGCTCGCCGCGGTCGTCGCGTACATCCACCGGATCACCGGCCGCCGCGACCTCACGTTGTCGCTGCCGATGACGGCGCGGGTCGGGCGCGAACTGCGCCGCATTCCGGGAATGTGCTCGACGATCCTGCCGCTCCGGGTGCAGGTGGATCCCGAGATGACGGTGGGTGAGCTCGCCACCCGCATCGACACGACGCTGATCTCGGTGCTGCGGCACGGGCGCTACCGCGGTGAGGACCTCGCCCGCGAACTGCGGTCGATCGACCCGGACCGTCAGATCTTCGGTCCCGGAATCAATTCCATGATGTTCGAGCATTCGCTGACGTTCGGCGGATTCCCGGCGTGGGTGCGCGGTTCGGCGACCGGACCGGTCCGCGACCTCGACTTCTCGATCCGCGGTGGGCAGGATTCGGAGCCCATCCAGATCGACCTGCGGGCCCCGGCCGGTCTCGGCGCCGAACTCGAGGAGCATCGCCGCAGGCTGGAGCACTTCGTCGGGCAGATCGTCGCCGACCCGGCGCAGCCCATCGCGTCACTCGATCCGATGACCGAGGCCGAGCGCAGGCAGTTGCTCGTGGAGTTCAACGACACCGCGTCCCCGCAGGACTCGGTGACGGTGCCCGAACTGTTCCACGCCCAGGTGTCGCGGACGCCGGATGCCGAGGCCCTGATCGCCGGCGACGTCCGGCTCACCTACCGGGAGCTCGGGGAACGGGTGGCGCAGCTGTCCCACCACCTCCTGGACCGCGGTGTCGGTTCGGAAACCGTTGTGGCGATCGGTCTTCCGCGGTCCGCGGAAATGGTGATCGGACTGCTCGCCGTCATGTGCTCGGGTGGGGCGTTCGTGCCCCTGGACCCGTCGTGGCCGGAGGACCGCCGGACGGCGGTGCTCGCCGACGCCGGGGCCGCGCTCGTTCTCACCGGACCCGGCGGGGTCACCGACGCGGGGGAGCGGGCCGTGCCCGTCGACCTCGCGGCGTGGGCGCACGCCGGGCAGCCGACCGAACCGCCGACCGTGACCGTGCAGGGTGCGCGGCTGGCGTACGTCATCTTCACGTCGGGTTCGACGGGCAGGCCCAAGGGGGCCATGATCCGGCACGAGGCCGTCTGCGCGCGACTGCTGTGGCAGCGCGACGAAATCCTGGGATTCGGACCTTCGGACGCGTCGCTGTTCAAGGCGCCGCTGTCGTTCGACATCTCCGTGAACGAGATCCTGCTGCCCCTGGTGGCAGGCGGCAGGCTCGTGGTGGCCGAGCCCGGCGGGGAACGGAACCCGCAGTATCTCCTCGACCTGATCGCCCGCGAATCGGTGACGTTCGTCTACCTCGTGTCGTCGATGCTGGACGTGCTGCTCGACCTGTCGCGGGGCACGGACCGGTTGTCGGCGCTGAAGCACGTGTGGTGCGGCGGTGAGGTTCTCACCCCCCGGCTGTTCGAGAGATTCCGAGCGCAACTCGCCATCACGATGTACCACGGTTACGGTCCGGCGGAGGCGACGATCGGGGTGTCACACGTGATCTACCGGGAGGACGCCGCGCGGATCGCGACGTCGATCGGGCGCCCGAACCCCAACACCCAGCTGTACGTGCTGGACGAGCACTTGAACCCGGTGCCGCTCGGCACCGGTGGCGAACTGTACGCAGGCGGATTCCTGCTCGGACGCGGCTACGTGGACGCACCGGAGCTGACGGCGTCCCGCTTCGTCGCGAACCCGTTCGCGGACGACGGTTCCCGGCTGTATCGGACCGGGGACCTCGCCCGGTGGGCGCCGGACGGCACCCTCGACTTCCTCGGCCGCGCCGACAACCAGGTGAAGATCCGGGGCATGCGGCTCGAACTCGAGGACGTCGAGGCGGGCATCGTGTCGCATCCCGCCGTCCGGCACAGCGCCGTCGTCGTGCGGGAAACAGCGGCGGGCACAAAGTATCTCGCGGCCTACGTCGTGGCGAAGCAGGATGCGGTGCCGGACGCCGCCGAGCTGCGGGGCTGGGCGACGTCGAAGCTGCCGGAGTACATGGTGCCGTCGGCGTTCGTCGTCCTCGACCGGTTCCCGCTCACCCCCAATGGAAAACTGGACCGGCGCGCACTGCCCGAGCCGGACCTCGGCGCGGCCGGTGAGAACGTCGCGCCCCGCACTGCCGCCGAGGAAACCCTGTGCGCGTTGATGGCAGGTGTCCTCGGGGTCGAGTCCGTCGGTGTCACCGACGACTTCTTCGCGCTGGGCGGCGACAGCATCGTCGCGATCCAGCTGGTCAACCACGCTCGGCGGGAAGGGCTCTCGATCAGCCCGCGGGAGATCTTCCAGCTCCGCACCGCGGAGGCGCTCGCCCGGGCGCAGGACGGCCGGACCGCGGCCGCCGTGGATTCGGACGACGTCGCGGTCGGCGACGTCCGCAGCACCCCCATCCTCGCCCGCACCGCCGAGCGGGGCGGCGACATCGCCGCGTTCCACCAGTCGGTGCTGGTGCAGACTCCGGCGGACCTCGACGAACCTGCCGCGAGGACGGCCCTGGCGGCGGTGCTCGAGCGGCACGACGCCCTCCGCGCGACACTGGTTCGCGGTAACGGAAGCGGCCTCCGCCGCGGGGGCGACCACTGGACACTCTCCGTGCCGGAACCGTCCCCGGCGGCGATCGACGGAATCCTCCGGGTCGTCGAATTCGACGGCAGCGCCGAGCAACTCGACAGCGAGACCCGCGCGGCCGTTGCACGGCTCGACCCGGACACGGGCACGATGCTGCAGGCCGTCCTCTTCTCCGCCGCCGAGGGATCCGGCCGGTTGCTGCTGATCGGACACCACCTAGTGGTCGACGGAGTGTCCTGGCGCATCATCCTCGAGGACCTCGCCCGCGCGGGCACTACCGCGACGGCCGGGGGCGTCCCCGAACTGCCTCCGGTCGGGACGTCGCTGCGCCGCTGGTCCGAACTGCTGGACGAGCACGTGAAGTCGGGCGGGTTCGACCACGAACTGCCGTTCTGGGCGGACGTCGCGGCCACCCGCGACCCGCTCGTCGGCTCGCGGGCGCTCGACCCGGCCCTCGACCTCGCCGGTGACGCCGAAACCCTCACGGTGACACTGCCTGCGGAGTTCACCGGGCCGCTGCTGTCCACGGTGCCCGCAGCGTTCCACGGCCACGTCAACGACGCACTTCTCACCGGTGCCGCGGTGGCACTGCGGAGGTGGCGGGGCGGCGAACCCGGCCCCGTCCTCCTCGACGTCGAGGGGCACGGACGCGAGGAAGACCTCGTGCGCCGCGCCGACGGACCCGCCCTCGACCTGTCCCGGACCGTCGGCTGGTTCACCACCGTCTACCCGGTGGTGCTCGACCCCGGTGCGGCCGCGGACGAAGCGGGAATCGCCGACGCACTCAAGGCCGTGAAGGACCAGTTGCGCCGCATCCCGGGTGCCGGGTTCGGCTACGGCGCGTTGTGCTACCTCGGTGCCGCGAAACCGGAACTCGCGCAGGCGCCGGCACCGCAGGTGCTGTTCAACTACCTCGGGCGGGTGACGTCCGGCGCCGGCGCCGATTGGCTGCCGCAAGCGATGGGCGGCGCCGACGACCCGCGGATGCCGCTCGGACATGCCCTCGCATTCGACGTGATCGCCGAGGACGGTGCCGACGGTCCGGTGCTGCGGACGACGCTGACGTGGGCGCCCGGTGTGCTCACCCGCGACGCCGTCCGGGCCCTCGCCGACGAGTGGACCGCGGTGCTGCGGGTGCTCGCCGGGGTCGGTGATCTCGGCGGTCACACGCCTGCGGACTTCCCGCTCGTCTCGCTGACCCAGCAAGACGTGGACGCGCTGGCGGGTGCGGCCGACCTGCTGCCGCTGACACCGCTGCAGGAGGGCATCTACTTCCAGTCGGCGTTCGAGGACACCGGCACGGACCCGTACGTGGTGCAGCAGGTGATCGAACTGACCGGACCCGTCGACGCGGCGGCGCTGCACCGCGGACTGCAGGCCGTCGTCGACCGGCACGCCGCCCTGCGCGCCGGGGTGCGGGCGGTCTCGGACGGCCGGGTGGTTCAGGTGGTCGGTGACGACGTCCGGGTGCCGATGGAGGTACTCGACCTCACCGGCGTCGCGGATCCGGCGCAGCGCGTGGAAGAAGTACTGGCGGCGGACCGGGCGCGGGGCTTCGACTTCGCCCGCGGACCCCTGCTGCGTTACACGCTCGCCCAGGTAGAACCCGAGAACTTCCTTCTGCTGCAGTCGATTCACCACATCGTCGCCGACGGGTGGTCGGTGCCGGTGATGTTGCGGGAACTGATGGCCCTGTACCGCGTCGAGGGGACGCCGCAGGCGCTGCCGACGCCGACGCCCTACCGCAACTACCTCGAATGGCTGGGCGCGCGGGACCGTCAGGCGTCGCTCGCGGTGTGGCGGGAGGCGCTCTCCGATGCTCCCGAGCCGGTGGAACTCCCGGCACCCACGCTGAAGGGGGAGTCGGGGATCCGCAGTGTCCGGGTGGCTCTGCCGTCGGAAGACACCGCCGCCCTCACCGCGGTGGGCCGGTCCCGCGGGCTGACGCTCAGCACGCTCGTACACGGCACGTGGGGCCTGGTCCTCGGCCGCCTCACCGGCCGCGAGGACGTGCTGTTCGGTTCGACGGTGTCGGGCCGCGGTGGCGACCTGCCCGGCATCGAGACCATGGTGGGCCTGTTCATCAACACCGTTCCCACCCGGCTGCGGTACCGGCCCACCGACACGGTGGCCGGGACCCTCGCCCGGTGGCAGCACGAGCAGTCGACGCTGCTCGACCACCAGTACCTCGGACTGGCCGAACTGCGCCGGGAAGCGGGACTGCAGAACCTGTTCGAGACACTGGTCGTGTTCGAGAACTACCCGCTCGGCGACGGCGCGGTCGCGGACCCGACCGGTGCGGTGCAGTTGACCGGCATCCGTTTCGACGAGCACCCGCCGTACGCGATGACGCTGATCGTGATGCCCGGCGACGCGTTGACCCTCGAGCTGAAGTACGACGCCGCCCGAATCGACGCGGCGACCGCGACCCGGTTCGCGGAGTCGACGATCGCCTATCTCGCCGAGTTGACCCGCGACGCCGACCAGACCGTGTCCGCCGTCCCGTTGGCGTCGCGTGAGCCGATCGAGGCCGCACTGCGCGACGTCGAGGTGCAGTTCCCCGACACGACGGTGACGGCCCTGCTCGAGCAGCAGGCCGAGCGCACGCCGGACGCAGCGGCCGTCGTGTTCGAGGACGACCACCTCACGTACACGGAACTGCACGCGCGCGCCAACCGCCTCGCCCGGCTGCTCGCCGAGCGTGGGGTGGCTCCCGAGTCGAAGGTCGCGGTGGCACTGCCGCGTTCGCTGGATCTGATGGTGGCGCTGCTCGCGGTCGGGAAGGCGGGCGGCGCGTACGTCCCGCTCGACACCGGGTACCCCGCGGACCGGCTGGCGTACATGCTGGCCGACGCAGAGCCGGTGTGCGTTCTCACCGACGGCACGGTGACGTTCACCGGGTCCGGCGTCCCGGAGGTCCGGGTGTCCGACGCCGACCGATACTCACCCGAGCCGCTGACCGGTGTGCCGCTCGCACCGCAGCACCCGGCCTACGTGATCTACACGTCGGGCTCGACGGGACGGCCCAAGGGCGTCGTCGTGCCGCACGCCGGCATCGTCAACCGCCTGCTGTGGGTTCAGCGGTTCCGCCCGATCACCTTCTCGGACAACGTGTTCCAGAAGACGCCGTCCAGCTTCGACGTGTCGGTGCTGGAATTCTTCGGACCGCTCCTCGCCGGCGCGACGCTCGTGCTGGCCCGGCCGGACGGGCACAAGGACCCGGCGTACCTCGCCGACGTCATCGTGCGGCAGTCGATCACGCGCGTGCACTTCGTCCCGTCGATGCTCGAGGTGTTCCTCGCCGAGCCGGCCGCCGCCCGGTGCACCGGCCTCCGGATCATCTCCTGCAGCGGTGAGGCGCTGCCCGTGGCGTCCGCGCGGCGTGTCGCGGAACTCCTGCCGGGCGTGGAACTCGACAACCTCTACGGCCCCACCGAGGCGTCGGTCGACGTCAGCTACGCCGCGTCCGTCCAGGGAATCGACGCGGCCGCGCCGTCTGTGCCGATCGGCCTGCCGACGTCCAACACCGGGCTCTACGTGCTCGACCGGTACCTGCAGCCCGTGCCCGCGGGCGCCGCCGGTGAGCTCTATCTGTCCGGGCCGCAGCTGGCCCGCGGCTACCTGGGCAGGCCCGGGTTGAGCGCGGAACGCTTCGTCGCCGACCCGTTCTCCCGCACCGGGTCCCGCATGTACCGCACCGGCGACGTCGCCCGGGTCGACGCGGCCGGTGCCGTCGAGTACCTCGGCCGGATCGACGATCAGGTGAAGCTGCGCGGCTTCCGGATCGAACTGGGCGAGATCGAAGCCCAGATGGCCGCGTGCCCCGGCGTGCGGCAGGCCGCCGCCGTCGTGCGCTCCGATGCGCCCGGTCGGCAACAGCTGGTCGGGTACGTCGTCGGGGACGCCGATCCGGGCGACGTCCGTGCGCACCTGGCGTCGGCGCTGCCGGAGTTCATGGTGCCCGTCGCGTTCGTGAACGTGGCCGAATTCCCGCTCGGCCCCAGCGGCAAGCTCAACCGCAAAGCCCTTCCCGCGCCGGACTTCGCGGCGCAAGCGACGTCGGAGCCAGTCGTGGAAAGCGGGACCGCGGGGGTGCTCGCCGGCCACTATGCCGAGGTACTCGGTCTCGGGGCGGTCGGGGTGGACGACGACTTCTTCGCCCTCGGCGGAGACAGCATCCTCGCCATCCGCCTGGTGAATCTCGCTCGCCGGGAGGGGATCACCGTCACTCCGCGGCAGATCTTCGAACAGCGGACACCCGCCGCGCTCGCGCGACTGGTCGCGGACACCGCTGTCCCGCAGGTCCCGCGGGTGGAGGCGTCGGGCATCGGCGTCCTGCCGCCCCTTCCCGTCGTCCACCGACTGTCCGAGTGGAGTGGCGGAAAGAACCGCTTCAACCAGGCCGTCCTCCTCCACACCCCGGCCGGCACCGATGCCACCGTCCTCACGGCGGCCCTGCGCTCGGTGATCGCCCACCACGACGGCCTGCGGCAGACGCTCACCCGGCACGCACCGGGCGTGTGGTCGCTCGAGATCGCCGCCACCGCCGACCTCACGCTGAGTCGCGTCGACGTCACCGGACTCGACGCCGACGCGCTGCGCGAAATGGTGGCGGCCGAATCCGACGCCGCCACCGACCGCTTGAACCCCGACGACGGCACCATGCTGTCGGCGGTGTGGTTCGACGCCGGTCCGCAGGAACCGGGCAGGCTCCTGCTCGTCGCGCACCACCTGGTGATCGACGGGGTGTCGTGGCGGACCCTGATCGAGGACCTCGCCATGGCGTGGGTGGCCGCCGACAGCGGCGAGAACGCGGCACTCGACCCGGTGCCCACGTCGCTGCGCGGATTCGCCCGCATCGTCACCGAGCAGGCGCAGGAACCGGCCCGCCTGGCAGAACTCGACCACTGGCTGCGGGTCACCGAACCCGGTGCCGACCTGGTGTCCGGCACCGACGGGCACGCCGTGGTGGGCAGCGGCGCCCGGCGGACGGTCCGCCTGGACCGGCAACTCACGGCTGCCCTGCTGACCACCGTGCCCGCCGTCGTCGGCGCGGACGTCACCGACGTGCTGCTCGCGGCGCTGCGACTGTCGGCCGACCGCTGGCTCGCCGAGCGCGGTCGCGACAACGACCTGCTGGTCGACCTCGAGCGGCACGGACGCGAAGAACTCTCCGAGGGCGTGGATCTCTCCCGCACGGTCGGCTGGCTCACCAACGTCACCCCCGTCCGTTTGCGCAGCCGGGCGGGCGCACTCGACACGCTCAAGGACGTCAAGGAACAGTTGCGCGGCGCGCCCGACGGCGGCATCGGCTACGGCATGCTGCGGTACGTCAACGCGCGCACCGCCGGTCTCCTGGCGGCCCGGTCCGAGTCGCAGGTGCTGTTCAACTACCTGGGCCGCATGCCGCACGCTGTGCCCGGACCCTGGACGCAGGCGGTCGAATCCGACTCCCTGGCAACCGATCCCGATGCCGACCTTGGCGGACCGTACCGCCTGGTCGTCAACGCGCTGTGCGAGGAATCCGCGGAGGGCACCGAACTGCAGGCCGTGTTCGCCTGGTCGGAGGCCGACCTGAGCGAGGCCGACACCGTCGCGTTGAGCGACGGCTGGGTGGCCGCACTGGGTGAACTCGCCGACGCCGCCGCAGAACACGACGGACCGGCGATACTCACACCGTCCGATCTCCCGCTCGTGACGTTGACGCAGGACGAGATCGACCGGATCGTCCAGGCGAGCCCGAGCGGGGTCGACACGGTGCTGCCGCTGTCGCCGCTGCAGGAGGGCCTGTACTTCCAGGCCGGGTTCGACTCCGGCAACGACATCTACACGGCACAGTTCTCACTCGACTTCGAGCACCGCCTCGACACCGACCGGCTCGCCGCCGCGCTGCGGACCCTGCAGCGCCGCAACCCCACGCTGCGAGCGGGATTCGTCAGCGCGGGCCTGCCCGCGCCGGTGCAGTTCTTCGGCACCGGACTGGACGTTCCCGTCGCCGAGTTCGACCTGCGCGAACTCGACGAGACCGAACGCGTCTCCTACGCCGAGCAATTGACGGCGCAGGATCGGCTGACGCCGTTCGACCTGACGTCCCCGCCGCTGTGGCGGGCAATGGTGTTGCGGCTCGGTGATTCCCACGACCGCCTGGTGATCAACCGGCAGTTCCTGCTGTGGGACGGATGGTCCAACGGTCTCGTCGTCAGCCAGCTGCTGGCCCTCTACGAATCCGGCGGCGACGACTCCGGGTTCGCCGCCCCGGAAGGGTCCTTCGAGGACTACCTGCAGTGGCTGGCCAGCCGGGACGCGGACGCCGCGCATTCGGCGTGGACCGACGCGCTCGGCGGCCTCGACGAGCCGACACTGCTGGCCGCGACGATCACCGGGGAGCCGGAGCCGCCGCAGCGCCGGGACGCAGTGTTGCCGGTGGACCTGAGCGAACAGCTCCGGGCCGCTGCCCGCGGCGCCGGTGTCACGTTCAACGCGGTACTGAACGCCGCGCTGGCCGTCGTCCTCGGAATCGAAACGGGACGCCGCGACCTCGTGTTCGGCACCACCGTCGCCGGTCGACCCCCGGAGGTCCCGGGCATCGACGCGGTGACGGGCATGTTCCTCAACACCGTCCCCGTCCGGACGACACTGCGCGCCGACGAGACCGTCGCCGATCTGCTGCGGCGAATCCAGTCCGAACGGTTGGCGCTGACCCCGTACGACTACCTCGGGCTCGCCTCCATCCAGCGGGTCTCCGAGCACCGGCAACTGTTCGACGTGCTCTACGTGCTGCAGAACTTCGTGGACGAGAAACAGGTGTCGGCGCTCAACGCGGCGCACGACATCAGCGGCGGCGACAGCATCGACCACACGCACTACCCGGTCACGGTCGTCGTGACACCCGGCGCGAGCGTGAAGGTGAAATTCGAGTTCCATCCCGAGAAGATCCCGGCGTCGCGGGTCGAACGCATGCTGTCGCGGTACGTGACCGTCCTCGAGGAGTGGTCCACGGACCTGTCGGGCATGGTAGGCGGAATCGCCGGTGCCGCAACACCGGTACCGGTCCAGCCGAGAGCCCTGCCCGACGCGACCATCGCCGACCTGTTCGCCGACGCGGCGCTCGTCCGTCCCGACGAGACGGCCCTCGTGTTCGGCGACCGCGCCGTGAGCTACGCCGAACTCGACGCCGACGTGAACCGGATGGCCCGGCTGTTGCTGGGTCACGGCGCGGGCCCGGAACGGATCGTCGCGCTCGCACTGCCGCGGACGGTGGAGATGGTGGTGGCGCTGTTCGCCGTCCTGCGCACCGGATCCGCGTACCTGCCGCTCGAACTCGACCATCCGGCCGAGCGTATCGTCGCGATGATCGACGACGCCCGGCCGACGGTCCTCGTCACCACGTCGGACGTCGCGGGGACGCTCGCCGCGGCCACCGTTGACACGGTGGCCGTCGACACCCTCGACTTCGGGGCGGTCGCGTGTGATCCGCTGTCGGAGGCGGAACTCGGCGGGTTCGCGCCCGGAACGCCCGGTCGCCTGGACCATCCGGCGTACGTCATCTACACGTCCGGGTCCACCGGCAGGCCGAAGGGCGTCGTCACGCCGTACCGCGGGCTGACCAACATGCAGTTCAACCACCGGGAGGCGATCTTCGAACCCGTCGTCGCCGCGGCGGGCGGCCGGCGACTGCGCATCGCGCACACCGTGTCGTTCGCGTTCGACATGTCGTGGGAGGAACTGCTGTGGCTGGTGGAGGGCCACGAGGTCCACATCTGCGACGAGAACCTGCGGCGTGACGCCGAGGCGCTCGTGGCCTACTGCGACACCCACGAGATCGACGTCGTCAACGTGACACCGACGTACGCGCAGCACCTGATCGAGGAGGGTCTGCTCGACGACGGCCCGGGAAGGCACCGGCCGCCGCTGGTGCTTCTCGGAGGCGAGGCGGTGTCGGATTCGGTGTGGAACCGGTTGCGCGACACGGACGGAACGTGCGGATACAACCTGTACGGTCCCACCGAGTACACCATCAACACGCTGGGTGCCGGCACCGACGACAGCGCGACGCCCACCGTCGGCACCCCGATCTGGAACACGTCCGCATACGTGCTGGACGCCTGGTTGCGTCCCGTTCCCGACGGCGTTCCCGGTGAGCTGTACATCTCCGGGGTCGGGTTGGCCCGCGGCTACCTCGACCGGTTCGCGTTGACGGCGGAGCGTTTCGTCGCCGACCCGTTCCGTGAATCCGTACGTATGTATCGGACGGGTGACCTCGTCCGCCGCCGCGAAGACGGGAACCTCGACTTCCTGGGCCGCACGGACGATCAGGTGAAGATCCGCGGTCACCGGGTGGAACTCGGCGAAATCGCCTCCGCGCTCGAAGCGCTCGACGGCGTGCGCCAGGCGGCGGTCGTCGTCGACTCGGGCCCGGGCGGGTTCAAGCGGTTGGTCGGCTACGCCGTCGTGAGTACTTATCAACCGCCGGACGTTAACAAGTACTCACAGGCGCTGCGCGCAACGCTGCCGGACTACATGGTGCCCGCCGCGGTCATCGAGGTCGACGGGCTGCCGATGACGGTCAACGGCAAACTCGACGTCAAGGCGCTGCCGTCCGCGGACGACGTGCTCGGCCGCAGCGGCGGTGCGCGCACCGAACCCCGCACCGACACCGAACGGGTGCTGTCCGAACTGTTCGGCGAGATCCTCGGCGTTCCCGCTCCCGGGATCGACGACGACTTCTTCGACCTCGGCGGTCACTCGCTGCTCGCCACCAGGCTGATCAGCCGGGCACGGGCCGCGCTCGACACCGACCTCACCATGCGCGACCTGTTCGAGGCGCCGACGGTGGCCGCACTCGCCACCCGGATCGGCGACGACACCGCGTCGACGCGTCCGGTGCTCGCGGCCAGGACACGGCCGGAGCATCTGCCGCTCTCCGCTGCGCAGCAACGCCTGTGGCTCCTGCAGCAGGTGGAGGCAGGCGCGGGCGCCGCCGTCGCCTACAACTTCCCGATCGTCCTGCGACTGCGGGACGCACTGGACCCGGAGGTGTTCGCGCAGGCGCTGACCGACGTGGTGTCGCGGCACGAATCGCTGCGCACCGTGTTCGGGGAGCACGACGGCGAACCCGTGCAGGTGATCCTGGACGACGTCCGCCCCGACGTCGCGGTGGTCGATGGCACCGAGGCCGATCTGGTCCGGCTCGTCACCGAGACCGTCGGCCGGCCGTTCGACCTGGCCACCGACATCCCGGTGCGCGCGAGCCTGATCCGGGTCGGCGACGAGCAGGTGCTGGCAATCGTGCTGCACCACATCGCCACCGACGAGTGGTCGGACCGGCCGTTCCTGCGGGACCTGATGACGGCGTACGCCGCTCGCGCGCAGGGTTCGGCACCGGGCTGGGAACCGCTGGCCCTGCAGTACGCCGACTACACCCTGTGGCAGCGCGACGTCCTGGGTGATCCGCAGGACCCGTCCAGCCTCGTCAGCCGCCAACTCGACTACTGGGCGAACACTCTCGCCGGGGCGCCGGAGGAGTTGGTGCTCCCCGCCGACCGCACCCGTCCGGCGCGGCCCAGCTTCGCGGGCGGCGCCATCGAGACGACGCTCGACGCCGCGACGACGCGGGCACTGCGTTCGCTCGCCCGGACGTCGGGGACCAGCATGTTCATGGTGCTGCACGCGGCGTCGGCGGCGTTGCTGCACCGTCTCGGCGCGGGCGACGATCTGCCGATCGGGGCACCGGTCGCCGGCCGCAGTGAGCAGGGCCTCGACGACCTGATCGGATTCTTCGTCAACACCGTGGTGCTGCGGACGGACGTGTCGGGCAACCCCACGTTCGACCGGTTGCTGGCACGGGTCCGCGACACCGACCTGGCCGCGTTCTCGCACTCGGACGTCCCGTTCGAAACCGTGGTGGAGAGGGTGAATCCGGCGCGGACCCTGGCCCGGAACCCGCTGTTCCAGGTGATGGTCGGCTACCACAGCCGGACGTCCGATTCGGCGCACGCATCCGGATCGGCCCTCACCCCGGTGGCGTTCGAGGAACGCACGGCCAAGTTCGACCTGGTGTTCAACTTCACCGAGTACCTCGACGACGAACGGGTGGAACTGCGCCTCGAATACGGTTCGGACCTGTTCGAACAGGCCACCGCGGAGAGGATCGCGCGCAGGCAGGTCGCGGTGCTCGGCGCCGTCGCGTCCGACCCGGGGATCGCCGTCGGCGACCTCGACGTGTTCCTCGGCGAGGAACGCGAACTGGTGGTGCACGGGTTCAACGACACCGCGCATCCGGTGGCGGAGGAGACGTTCTACGAGGCGTTCGCGCGCCACGTCGCCGCGACCCCCGACGCCGTGGCCGTCGTCGACGCCGCGGGCGAGGTGACGTATACGGAACTGAGTGCCCGCGCCGACCGGATCGCCGCGCTGCTGCATCGTCGCGGCGTCTCGGCCGAAGATGTTGTGGGGCTGGCGGTCCCGAGGTCTTCGCAGATGGTGGCGGTCGTGCTCGGGGTGCTGAAGCTCGGGGCGGCGTACCTGCCGCTCGACCTGAACCACCCGTCCGACCGCATCTCCTACATGCTCGCCGACTCCGCGGCGCGGGTGCTGGTGACCACGGTGGGGGAGAGCCCCCGCATCGCGGAGGTCGACGGCCTCGTACGTCTTCTCCTCGACGACGAGTCCGTCGCCGCGGAACTCGCGGCCGGGCTCGACGACTCGGTGCCGCCGCCCCCGCGGGGTCTGGACCACGCCGCGTACGTCATCTACACGTCGGGCTCCACCGGTAAACCGAAGGGCGCGATCCTCACTCACGACGGGATCCCCAGCCTCGTCGCCACCGCCGAACAGCGGATGAAGCTGATCCCGGGCTCGGTGGTGATGCAGTTCGCGTCGATCGGATTCGATGTCGCGGTCTTCGAGTTGTCGATGGCGCTCTGCACGGGTTCCCGGCTGGTGATCGTGCCCGACGAGTCCCGCGTCGCCGGACCGGAACTCACCGATTTCATGGCCGCGCATTCCGTGACGCACGCGATCATTCCCCCGTCCCTGCTGGCGGCGCTGCCGTCCGGATGCGACGTCCCCGCGGGGTGCACCGTGCTGGTGGGCACGGAGACCGTGCCGCCGGAACTGATCGGACGGTGGGCGGAACGGCTCAACCTGCTGGCCGCTTACGGTCTCACCGAGGCCACCGTCAACAACACGCTGTGGCAGGCGCAGCCCGGGTGGAACTCCGCTGTGCCGATCGGCATCCCGGATCCCAACGAACAGGCGTACGTCCTCGACGACCGCCTGCAGCCGGTGCCGCCGGGAGTGGCGGGCGAGTTGTACATCGCCGGCCGCGGACTGGCCCGCGGATACCTCGGCAGACCCGACCTCACGTCGGTCCGGTTCGTGCCCAGCCCCTTCGGCGACGCGGGCACCCGCATGTACCGGACCGGGGACCGGGCGCGCTGGCGGGCCGACGGCAACATCGACTTCCTCGGACGCGTCGACGACCAGGTGAAGATCCGCGGGTTCCGCATCGAACTCGGCGAGATCATCGCGGCTCTCGGAAGCCATCCGGCGGTGAAGCAGTCGGCGGTCGTCGCCGACCGGTCCGGCGACATCGTCCGCCTCGTCGGCTACGTCACCCCGGCGGACGGGCACGGGACCGGGCAGATCGACCCGCGGGCGGTGCGCGAACACGCCGCAGCGCGGTTGCCCGACTACATGGTGCCGACGCTCGTGGTCGTGCTGGACGGCGAACTCCCGTTGACCCCCAACGGCAAACTCGACCGCAAGGCGCTGCCGCTGCCGGACTGGTCGGCCCTGGCCGGGGACGGCACCCCGCAGACGCCGGAGCAGAAGGAGATCGCCGCGGCGTTCGCCGAGATCCTGCACCTGCCGTCGGTGGGCATCCACGACAACTTCTTCGACCTCGGTGGCAACTCCATGGCGTCGATGCGGCTGGTGGGCCGGATCCGTGGGCGGTTCGCCGTCGACATCGGCATCCGGGACGTGTTCGACAGTTCCACGGTGGCCGAACTCTCCGCGATCGTCGCGGCGGCCGCGTCCACCGGCAGACCGATGCTGACGGTTTCGGATCCGAGGCCGGACGCGCTGCCGCTGTCGGGGCCGCAACGCCGGTTCTGGAAGCAGTTCCGGGCGGCCGGCCCCGACGCGCGCGCCAGTCACGCACTGTCGCTGCAGCTTCGCGACACCGTCGACCCCGAGGTCCTGGCGCAGGCCCTCGACGACGTCACCTCGCGGCACGAACCGCTGCGGACCCTGTACATGGAGGTCGGGGACACCGTGTTGGCCCAGGAAGCGGTGCGGCCCGCCCTCGAACTCGTCGACGTCGGCGGTGGCGACGTGCACCGCACGGTCTTCGAATTGGCGCAGGCGCCCCTCGACCTCACCGAGCACGCCCCGCTGCGGGTGCATCTGGTGACCGGTGCCGACGGCACCCAGGCGCTGCTGCTCGCGATGCACTACATCGCCGTCGACGAGTGGTCCGTGGTGCCGCTGCTCGGGGATCTTATGGGCGCATACGCCGCCCGGTCACACGGCGCAGAACCCGAATGGGAACCGCTGCCCGTCGGATACGCCGACTACGTGGTGTGGTCGCAGGCACTCGCCGGCGATCCCGCGGACCCGGACAGCCGCCGGTCCCGGCAACTCGCGTACTGGCGCGAGACCCTGGACGGGATGCCGTCCCGGCTCGCACTTCCCGCCCCGGCGGTTCGCGGACCGCGGACGGCGGAGATCGTGCCGGTCGAGATCGACGCGGAACTGCACAGTGCGGTCGCGAAGTTCGCGAGCGACACGGGCACCAGCCTGTTCATGGTGCTGCAGGCGGCGCTCGCGACCGTGCTGACACGGCACGGCGCAGGCACGGACATCCCGCTGGGGTCGCTCGTGGCGGGACGCACGGAGGAGACGCTGGACGCGCTCGTCGGCTGCTTCTTCAATATCGTTCTGCTGCGAACGGATACGAGTGGCAATCCCGATCCCGTGGAGTTGCTGCAGCGTATCCGTGCCGTGAACCTCGACGCGCTGGACAACCAGGACGTGGCGTTCGCCGACGTCGCGGAGGCGCTCGGAGACACACCGGTGCTTCGTCCGCAGGTCATGATCGTCCATCACGAGCAGGCCAGACTCGGTCACCTCGACGCGCTGGGCGGCTTCATGCCGGTGCCGGTGGGTGTGCCGGATTCGGATCTGACACTGAGCTTCTACGAGCCGGTCGGCGGCGGACCCGTCCACGCATATTTCTCTTTCTCCTCCGATGTGCTGGATGCCGGGGAGGTCCGTGGCTGGGCGTCGGAGTTGTCGACGCTGGTCACCGCATGGGCGGGAGGAGTCCGGTGATCAGGAGTGATCTAGATCGCACTTCCGCGGCGGACTTCGCCGCCGTGGGGGCCGGAAGTACTTGGTACTGTGCTCGAAATAAGGATAGGCTTCACTATCTTGCCGGAAGACAGACGGCGGCTGGGTCGGGTGCGGCGTGGCGTCGAGGACGGACAACGAGCTATGAGTGAATCGCCGGAAACGGTCGGTACAGATCTCCCGGTGCGAGATGTCGTGGGTGTCGGATTCGGTCCCGCCAACCTCGCACTGGCCATTGCCATCGAGGAACACAATGCGGAGTGCCCCCCGCGCGAGCGGATCAGCGCGCAGTTCTTCGAGAAGCAGGATCGATTCGGGTGGCACCCCGGGATGCTGCTCGACGGGGCAACCATGCAGATCGCGTTTCCCAAGGACCTGGTGACGTTCCGGAATCCGCGCAGCGCATTCACCTTCTTCAATTACCTCTTCGATCAGGGTCGCCTCGTCGACTTCGTCAATCACCAGACCTTCTTCCCGACTCGGCACGAGTTCCACGACTACCTGCAGTGGGCGGCACGCCGAGTGGACGCCGACGTGCGGTACGGCACCGCGGTGGAGTCGGTACGCGGAATCCGCGGCGACGACGGGGTGATCGACCGGTTCGAGGTCCGGGCCGCCGACGGCAGCACGGTGATCGCACGCAACGTCGTGATGGGCGCCGGCCTGCGGGAACGAATCCCCGAGTGGGCCAACCCCTCTGCGCGGTGCTTCCACAACCATCAATTCCTGTTCCGGCTCGGCGAGATGCCTGCCCCGGTCCACCAGCGGTTCGTCGTTCTCGGGGCGGGCCAGAGTGCCGCCGAGATCGTGCAGTACCTGCACGGAAACTACCCCGAAGCCGAAGTCCACAGCGTCTTCTCGCGTTACGGCTACAGCCCGGCGGACGACAGTCCGTACGCCAACCGCATCTTCGATCCGGAGGCAGTGGACGATCTGCACGGCGCCCCCGAGGAGGAGCGTCTGCGATTGCTGGATGTCCATAGGAGTACTAACTATTCGGTGGTCGACATCGAACTCATCAACGAGCTCTACGCGACCGAGTACCAGGAACGCGTGCGCGGGCGCCGCCGGCTGTTCATGCGGCGCGCGTCGGAGATCATTGCCGTCGACGAGACTTCGGACGGGATCGAGGTGGCGGTGCGCAGCGGGGTGGACGGCCTCACCGACACTCTCGCCTGCGACGCACTGATTCTGGCCACCGGATTCACCCCCGCCCCCCTCGCGCCGCTGTTCGGCGATCTCGCGCCGAAAACCCACCCGCCACGGGAAGTCGGCCGAGATTACCGATTGGCGGTTTCACCGGACGTCACAGCGGGAATCTATCTGCAGGGCGGCACGGAGAAAACGCACGGAATCACGTCGTCGCTCCTGTCGAACGTTGCCGTGCGGGCGGGAGAGATCGTTACATCTGTCGTAACAAGGCGTGGCCGCAACGGCACGCTTGCTAGTGTGAACGCACAGGACACGTATGCGACAAGCGAGGCGAGATGAGCACCAATCCATTCGATGACGAAGAAGGCCGCTTCTACGTGCTGGTGAACGACGAGGACCAGCACTCACTGTGGCCCACGTTCTCTGAGGTGCCGGCAGGCTGGCGCGTGGTTTTCGGCGAGGAAAGCCGGGCAGCCTGCCTCGAGTACGTGGAGAAGAACTGGACCGACATGCGGCCGAAGAGCCTGCGTGAGGCCATGGAGGCCGACGAGAAGTCGGGCGGACGGCACAGCGTCGACAAGAGCTGACCTCCCCGTCGCCCGCGTTTCGGCGACGCCTAGGGCCGGGACGACCGTCCGGTGAGATTCCGGCGGTCGCGCCCGGCCGACGGCCGAGAGGCCGTCACCTGAAACTGCCTCAGGCCGCCTTCTGTGTGTGTGTTTCGACCGGCTTCCGCCGCCTCGTTTTGAAAACGGGGCGGCGGATGTCGTCTGTGCGGCGCAGGATGCGCGGCCTCCGCAGAGTCCGGGCGATCCATTCGCCGAGTGTGACACCGGCCGCGAGCGCGCAACCGATACCGAACGCCGCCAGCAGCGAGCCCAGTCCGATCACGACCTCGTTGTTCAGCAGGGCGTACAGACCCCGGTACAGGGACAGACCCGGCAGCAGCGGTGTGATACCCGCCACCACGACGACCAACGGCGGCGTGAGCGCGCGGCGGGCCATCAGACCACCGGCGAAGCCGACCACGGTGGCGGCGAGTGCCGAACCGATGATCGGGCCGATGCCGAACTGGTGCGCCACCATGTACACGAGCGCGCCTGCCGCCCCGCCGAACCACGCGGCCGTGAGGGCCCGCTGCTCGGCATAACACGCCAGCGCGTAGAACATCGACGCGAAAGCGCCCGACATCACCAGCACGGGTAGTTGCACGAGTTCCGTGATCTCGACGTTGACGGGTGGCAGGGTCGAACCGAGCACGCCGGTCAGGCGCAACGAGATGGCCACACCGGCGATGATGCCGCCGGTCATCATGACCACTTCGAAGAATCGTGCCGCCGCCGTGATCGGTGCCCCCGTAATGGCGTCCTGCACGGAACCGACCAGCGACAGCCCGGACAACAGCACCACCACACCGGCCGAAATGATCTGCGAGGGTCTGATCTCGACACCCAGCTGATCCTGGAACGTGTACAGCGTCGCCGCCGGGGTCGCGGCCACCAGACCGCCCGCCACCTGCTGGAAGAAGAACGGCAGACCGATGCGGTTGAGGACGCGGTTGACCCGGTAGATCACCATCGTCGTCAGGAAGGCGACGGACGCGACCAGCACCCCACCACCCATCAACACGGACACCGACGCGGCCATCGACGCCCAGGCGAGCGTCGCGATCCAGCGGTTGTACGGGTGCGGCGCCGTGGTGACCGCGGTCAGAGCCTCGTGCGCCTCGCTGGGCGTGACCGCCTCCCGGCGGATACGCCGGGTGAGCCGGTCGACCGCCGCGAGCCGGGTGAAGTCCATCGAGCGGTAGTGCACGATCCGCATGGTGCTCGCCGGCGGGAGAGTGGGCCCGCGGTACGCCGACAGCACGATGGAGTTGTACGTGACATCCACATCGCACTGGGCGAGGCCGTACGTGGCGGCGATGAACTGCACCTGCTCGGCGGTGTCCATCGCACCGGTGCCGGACGCGAGGAGCACTTCACCGACTCGCACGGCGAGGTCGAGTACTTCGGCGACGACCGCATCGTCGGTGAGGTCGATCGGCTGCAGCGGTGTGGGTGCAGCGGTGACCGCATCGACCGTTGCGCGACGGTCGCCTGTGAGACGTTGGAGGGATTCTGTGAGCTTGGACATACTACGTGTCGGAGACAAGATCTTTCTCGGTCAAATCGGTAGCGGAGAGTGCAGACTCGAGTGTCTCGTGGCGGAACGTGGAGATGACCTGATCGTGGACGACACGGAATGCAGAGGCCAGGATACGCGTCTCTTCCGGGTCCGTGGCCCACGTGGCCTGCTGTTCGACCACCAGCACTCCATCGTAGTAATACATTCGCTTCGGAATCAGCGTGATGCCCGCGGTCGACGCCCATTCCCGCAGCGCCGCCAGGCCCTGAGTGGCGCCTTTCGGCCCGCCCATCTCGATGTCGTCGCTCGACAGCGACAGCAGAGTGTCGATGTCGCCGGAGTTGAGGGCGTCGTGCCAAGCGAGGACGGTGGCGATCTCCGAGGTACTCATGGCTCCAACGCTATCCAATGTGGGCGGAAGTAGCCGACGTTCCTGCAATGGATATGATGGGCGCGCGTGTCCGCCTCCTTAGCTCAGTGGTAGAGCACTCGCCTTGTAAGCGAGCGGTCGTCAGTTCAATCCTGACAGGAGGCTCCACCGCGGAATCGACTCCGCACGACAGAGGGCCACCTTCCACGGAAGGTGGCCCTCTGTCGTTTCCCGCGCGCTCACCCCTGGGTGGGCAGTTCGTCACCCTCGGGTACCTGTCTCCCAGCCCGCCGGTCCTTGACTATGGGTACATGCAAGTCAATTCGTGCAGGTCGGCGGTATTGGATGCGGTCGAAGCGCTGCCCGCCCTCGAGAGGGAGACACTCGCACTCGTGTTCTACCGGGGAATGTCCTGCGACGAGGTCGCGGCGACGATGAAGACCACCGTCGACGTCGTCCGGGACCGGCTCCACGAGGGCTCCCGCGCCCTGCTCACCGGTGTCGGCGGCGGACTCTGAACCGTCACGTGCCGATCGGCTGACCGAGCAGGCTCGCGAGTGTGTCGCCGACGATCGACGACCACATGGGCCACGTCTTCTCGTCGAGGGCCATCGATCCCACGTCGTGGGTGGCGCACCCGGTGCCGGCCGGGACCCCGTCGAAACGGTCGCGCAGCCACATCAGGGCGCTCGCGGCCGCGACCGGTTCGAGGGACAGGTGCTCGCTGGCATGGTCGCGGGTATACGTCACCCGGGCGTCCGGGTCCTGGCAGTACGTGTCGACGAGCCGGTCGACGGGCCCGACCGGCACCAGCCAGTCCGGGTTCGCCTGATACATGAACATGGGAACGTCCGGCACCTGATGGCCCATCCTCGTCCGGTCGAGTACCGATGCGACCACCGGATCGCGCAGCGGGTCGCCGCTGGGGCTGTCGAACAGGCCCCGCAGGTTCGCGAACGGCAGCAGCGCGGACTGATAGCTGACGCACAGGTTGCCCTTGGCTGCCAGGAGTTGCCTGCCGAGGGGGTTCAGGTGGGTGTCGAGATACTCCGCGAGTTCGGGATAGTCCCGGCTCACCCCGAACACCCCGCCCAGCACGATTCCCGCGCCCAGGTTGTTGTCCGCGAGATCGACCAGGGCGCCGAGATCGGCCGGGATACCGCCCTCGGCCGCGCCGACGATGTTCAGGTCCGGCGCGTAACTCTCGTGGAGTTCGGCGGCATGCCCCGTCGCGATTGCGCCTCCCGAGTACCCCATCAGTCCGACCGGGGTCTGCCTGCCGGACAGGCCGAGGGGGTCGAAGTTCTCCGCCGCCCGGATTCCGTCCAGGGTGATGCGGCCCGCGAGGGGCCCGGCAGCGTAGGCGGCGTTCGGGCCCTGATGGTCCGGCAGTACGACGGCCCATCCCTGGGCGAGCGCGGCCTGGGCCTCGAGGAACTGCAGCGGCGCGACGACCTGACCGGTCAGCGGCGCGGGCACGGACCACTGCTGCAGCGCGTACGAGGCGGCGCAGTACTTGCCGAGCGAGTCTTCCGCCGGCTGGAGCGACAGCAGATTGCGGACGCCGTCGATCGTGCCCCGCGGCTTGATCACCGTCGCGACCGCCGGGATCGCCTCGTCGCGCGAATTGTTGGAGCGGTACGACAGCTGCCACGCGTCGACGTTCACCGGAAGCACGGACAGGTTCGCCAGGTGCACTTCGCGGGCGGCGATGATCTCGCCGGGCTCGGCGGCCGCGACCACCTCGACGGGCGGTTCGTAGAACCCGCGGTCGGCCTCGGGCCAGGCGGGGACGGCCGGGGCCGGTTGCACGTCCACCGGCGTCCCGGATTCGGCGGGTGCCCCGACCGACGGTGCGGCGACGGCGAGCTGTGCGCCCACCAGCATCGCCCCCACCAGCAGGATCCGGTGTCGCAGCGCTCTCGATCTGATCATGTGGTCCTCCCCGGGCCGAAGTGAGACGTCCATGTCTCACTTTGAGTGCAGACCTTAGATCAGGTGTGACGGGTATCGCAATACTCGCGAGTAAGTTCCGGTCAGGATTGATCGGTGACCAGCGCGATGAGCATCGTGCTCAGGACGTCCACCAGGACCGACGCGGACGGCCGGGGGGAGGCGGTGCTCCAGTGGTGGGCGAGGTCGTTGACCGCCCCGATGAAGGCGATCGACACCATCGCGAACCGCTCCGGTGGGTCGACGACGCCACCGTCGATCGTGCGGGTGACCGCCTCGAAGAGTTGCGCCCACTGAGTGCGGCGCTCGAGGCGGTACTGCTCGACCCGGGGGCCCGCCCCGACCACTTCCACGAAGATGATCCTGGCGCGCCGCTCGTCGGTGCCGACCGATTCGATGTAGGCCGTCATCACGGTGCCGGCGACGGTCCGCGGGTCGCGGGACGGCGCCGCCTCGTTCGCGGCGAGCACGGCGTCCCGCGCGTCGTCCTGGATCGTGTCGTAGACGGCCAGGAGGATGTCCTCGCGGCTGCCGAACTCCTCGTAGAACTGGCGCCGCGACAGTCCCGCGTGGGCGCAGATGTCGCTGATCGAACTGTGGGCGTACGTCTTCTCCGCGAAGACCGACAGGGCGGAGTCGAGGAACCGGGCCCGGCGGGCCACGCGACGTTCGGCGACCGGTTGGCCGCTGTACGTCCGACTCGATTCGGCTCTGGACACGGTCTCAGCCTACGGTGGCGGGCACGTCGGGCCCGGCCTCGGCTCACATCAGTTCCCGCATCCGCTCGTGCAGGATGATGCGCCCCGCGGCCTCGATCAGCGCGAGGTGCGAGAACGCCTGCGGAAAATTGCCGAGGTGGCGGCCGGTGCTCGTGTCGAACTCTTCGGCGTACAGGCCCAGGGGAGAGGACACGCTGACCAGTCGCTCCATCAAATCGGTTGCCTCCTGCACCTGATCGACCACGGTGAGAGCCGACACCAGCCAGAACGAGCAGATCAGGAAACTGCCTTCCTTGCCCGACAACCCGTCGTCGGTTTCGCCGGTGCGGTAGCGCAGGACGAATCCGTCCTCGGTGAGATCGCTCGCGATGGCGTCGACGGTGGCGCGCAGCCGGACGTCCCCGCGGGGAAGGAATCCGAAGACCGCGGCGAGCAGCGTCGACGCGTCCAGCGCCTCGGTGTCGTAGTGCTGCCGCAGCACCCCCTTCTTCACCCCGTGCGCGAGGATGTCGGCGCGGATCTCCTCGGCCGTGGCACGCCAGGCGTCCTCGGACGCGCGATCGCCGCGGATGCCGGCGATCTTCGACGCCCGGTCGAGTGCCACCCAGCACATCAGCTTCGACGACACGTAGTGCTGCGGTGCGCCGCGCGCCTCCCAGATCCCCTGATCGGGGTCGCGCCACACCGCGGAGGCGCACGCCGCCTGCTGCTGCACGAGCGGCCACAACCGGCGGGGAAGGCGCTTGCTGCGCACCGTGTGCAGCAGGATCGAGTCGAGGACGGCGCCGAACACGTCGTTCTGCCGCTGGTCGAACGCGCCGTTGCCGATCCGCACCGGGCGCGCGCCCGCATAGCCGGACAGGTCGTCGCGGGTCGACTCGGTGAGATCCCGGGTGCCGTCGATTCCGTACATGATCTGCAGTGCACCATCACCGTTCGACTCGAGGTCGGCGATGAACTGCATGAACTCGTCGGCCTCCCAGTCCAGGTTCAGGTAGTGCAGTGCCTGCAGCGTGAACGTGGAGTCCCGCATCCACGTGTACCGGTAGTCCCAATTGCGTTCGCCGCCCGGGGTTTCCGGAAGGGACGTCGTGAGAGCCGCGACGGTGGCGCCGGTCGGCATGTACGTGAGGCCCTTGATGGTCAGGGCGGACCGCTGGATCGCCTCACGCCATCGATGGTCGGGGAAGCGGGCGTGACTGAACCAGCGCCGCCAGAACGCCGCGGTCGCATCGAGTTGCGCGACAGCGTTTTCCGCCGTTTCCGGCGCGGTGAGTTCCGCCGCCCAGGTCAGCGCGCAGTACAGGGTCTCGCCCTTCTCGAGTATGTGGCGCGCGCGAGCCCGTCCGCCCTCGATGCCGAGCGCCATGTCCGTCCGCAGGCGCAGCGTGAGCCCTGCACCGCTCGCGTCGGCGGTGTGCCGATCGCCGTCCGCGAGAACCCACTCCGCCGGTGCGCGTCCGTAATCGAACACGGGCTCGCACACCAACTCCACCTCCACGTTGCCTTCGAGGCACGTGACCGTGCGGACCAGCATGTGATCGGCATCCTCGTCCGCGGGCGGCCTCGTGTGCGGAGTGACGGTGTCCTCACCGCGGGTCGGGCCCATCGTCAGCGCACTGCGCACGTTCACCCACCCGGTCGGGGTGTTCCACACCGCGGAGATGATGTTGGTGCCCGGCTCGTACTGGCGGGACGCCGGAACGTTGAGCCCGAACGGGCCGATCCGGAACATCCCGGCCTCACGGTCGAGGAGAGAGCCGAACACGCTGGGTGAGTCGAACCGGGGCACGCACAGCCAGTCGACGGAACCGTCCGGCGCGATGAGCGCCCCGGTGTGGCAGTTCGAGAGGAAGGCGTAATCGGCGATCGGCGGGAACGGCGACGGCGCGGCCGCGCTTCGGGGTGGGGCATCGTCGTCCGAGGCAGTAGTCACGTTCGCGTCCCTCTCCCGGAGTGTCGGCTACCTCCATGCTGCGGGTCGCGGCGCCGACGGTCATCACCCGGATCGGGTGACCGCTCAGTCCCCGAGGACGGCGAGATCGAGTCGTCGGACGCGATCCGGCTCCGCGATGACGTCGATCTCGGTGATCTTCCCGTCCACGATCGTGAACGCCAGCACCAGGTACAGCCGCCCTCGGGGAGCCATCACGAGCCCGGCCGACCCGTTCACCAGGGCCACCTGGGTGACCCGGGCCCGTTCCGCGGATGCGAGCGCACCCTTGGCCACGACGCGGGCGCCCCGGATCACGAGAGGTCCCGGGGTGGGTCCGACAGCCGGATCGGCCCGGAGCACCACATCCGGATCGAGCAGGGCGACCAGCGCGTCGAAGTCGCCGCCGCGGGTGGCGGCCAGATAGGCGTCGACGACGGCGCGCCTGCGGTCCAGATCCGCGGAATCCGGTGCCGGCGAGGCGCCCTTCACCCGGCGGCGGGCGCGACTGGCCAGTTGCCGCACCGCCTGGGAGGAGCGGCCCACGATGGGGGCGACGTCGTCGAAGGGCACGTCGAACATGTCGTGCAACACGAACGCGAGCCGCTCGGCCGGGGTCAGTGTGTCGAGCACGACCAGCAGCGCCAGCCCCACCGAATCGGCCAGCATCGCTTCGTGTTCGGGGTCGCCGCCGTCTTCGTGGCCGACGGCCGGATCGTGTGCCTGCACGTCGAGAGGTTCCTCGCGCCGTTGCTCGCGGGAGCGCAGCACGTTCAGGCACACCCTCGACACCACCGTGATCAGCCACGCCTCGAGGTTCTCCACCTCGCCGGTGTCCGCGCGGATCGTGCGCAGCCACGCTTCCTGGACGGCGTCGTCGGCCTCGCTCACCGAGCCCAGCATCCGGTACGCGACGGCCCGCAGCCGCGGCCGGTGTTCCTCGAAACGCTCGGTCAGCCGATCACGGTCGTCCACCGTGTCACATTCCTTCCTCGCGGCGTGTCTCACAGGTAGACCCACCGACAATCAACTGTTCGAAGAATCTGGAGAGATCATGACATCACCCATTCTCGTCACCGGCGGCACCGGCACGCTCGGACGTCAGGTTGTCCCACTGCTGCGGGCGGCGGGGCGGGACGTGCGGGTTCTCAGCCGGCACGGCCGCGAGCCCGGCGACGGCGTCGAGTATCTGACCGGTGACCTGTTCGAGGGCAAGGGAATTGACCCCGCACTGGACGGCGTCGAGACCGTTCTGCACCTGGCGGGTGGCCCCAGGGGTGACGAGGTGGCGACCCGGAATCTGGTGGAGGCCGCCGCGCGCGCCGGAGTGCGGCACGTCGTCTACATCTCGGTGATCGGGGCCGACCGGGTTCCGCTCGGCTGGTTCACATCCAAGCTGGCCGCGGAGCGAGCGGTGGCCGACGCGGGCCTGCCGTGGACGACGTTGCGCGCAGCCCAGTTTCACGAACTGGTGCTGAGCATGCTGCAGAAGATGGCGAAACTGCCGGTGATCCCGGTCCCGGGCGGACTGCGCTTCCAGCCGGTCGATTCGGGGGAAGTGGCGGCGCGTCTGTTGGAACTGACGCTCGGCGCCCCGGCCGGCCTGGTTCCCGACCTGCCGGGGCCGGCCGTGTACGGGATGGGCGATCTGGCGCGCAGTTACCTGCAGGCGACCGGCAGGCACCGGCTGACGATGCCGGTCCGGATGCCCGGAAAGGCCGGCCACGCGTACCGGGACGGCGCCAACCTGTCGCCCGAGGCGGCGACGGGCAAGCGGACGTGGGAGGACTTCCTGGCCGCCTACCCGAGCATCTGACCGCCGGCGTCGGCGAGCTTCCCGCGCAGGTCCGCCAGGGTCTTGGTCAGCAGCCGGGACACCTGCATCTGCGAGACACCCACCCGCGCAGCGATCTGCGACTGGGTCATGTTGCCGAAGAAGCGCAGGACGAGGACGGTGCGTTCGAGGTCGGGAAGCGATCCCAGCAGAGGCTCGAGGACGACATGGTCCTCGACGTGTGCGAGGGACGGGTCGAGGTCGCCGATCGTCTCCGACAGCGGGCGCTCGTCCTCGCCGAGCGGGAAATCGACGGACAGGGTGCTGTAGGCGTCGGCGACCCGCAGACCCCGGACCACCTCCTCCTTGTCGATCCCGAGGGCCTCGGCCAGTTCGCTCGCCGTCGGGGCGCGTCCGAGGGTGGTGGTCAGTTCGGTCGTCGCGGTGGTGAGGGAGAGGTGCAGTTCCTGCATGCTGCGCGGGACGTGCATCGCCCAGCCGGTGTCGCGGAAGTGCCTGCGCACTTCGCCGGTGATCGTCGGGACGGCGTAGGACACGAAGCTCGCCCCGCAACTCGAGTCGAACCGGTCGACGGCCTTGACGAGACCGAGGCGGGCGACCTGGATCAGGTCGTCGAGGGGTTCTCCGCGACCGAGGAACCGCCGCGCGATGTGTTCGGCGAGCGGCAGGCACCGCTCGATCAGCCGCTGCCGCAGCAGTTCGCGGCGGGGGTCCGAGACGGCGAGACGGCCGATGGCCTCGCACTGCGCGGGCACGTCGCGGTATTGGTCACGATCGCGGCGTGCGGTTTCCGGCTTTGTCTGCCGACGCTCGCTCCGTGCGGCGTCGGCGACGGGCTTCGGACGATGCGCCGACTTCGACCACACGGGGATGCGTCGGATGTCGAGCGATGGTTCGACGAGCGGGGTGGACACTTTCATGGCTCTGCCCTTCTCTGACCTGCCGGCATCGGCAATGGCGTCGTTATTCGACGAGTGCGGGGGACGTGTCGGCGGCCTCGTCGGCGAACATCGCCTCGATCCGGGCCTTGATTTCCTCGGTGCTCATCGTTGCTCCGCCTCGCGTGGCGGTGCTGGTGGCGGAACCGTGGGATGTGAAGCTGGCGGGCATGCGGGTTGTGTCCTGTCGTGTGCGAAGTGTCGGTGTCCGAGAGAGGGGAGGGCGGCCGCGAAGGGCCGTCCGGTCACGTCGGCAGGGACGAGAGGAGCGTGAGCGCGCTGAGCGCCAGCGTGGCGATCAGGCCGCCGGCGATCGCTCCGCCGCTGCCTGCGCCGAGAACGAGGACCTCCCCGTCGTGGGGAGTGCTCTGCGGGTCGTGGGTGGTCATCGGTTCTCCTTCGTGCGACGTCGTCGTGAGAACTAATCTGCGTTGAAGAATATAGATTTGTTCTACAGCGGTCGGACGGGAAGTTCAAGCCGAATCGGCAAGATTGCTGGTCCAGCCACGCGGCACTGCGGGCATTTCGGAGCGAACCTGCGCGCCCCGCGGCACATTGTGTTCACTGGGGCTTGCTAAGATTGATGCGCCCTGAGAAGAAGGGAGACCCGGTGACGTCCTCTCACGTGCCGCTACGTTCGCAGCGGGGTGTGTACGGGATCTCGGTAACGTCGGAACTGACGGGTATCGGACCACAGACGCTGCGCCTCTACGAGCGGCGCGGGTTGATCACACCGACTCGCACGGGCGGTGGCACCCGCCGGTACAGCGAGGACGATGTCGCGCGCCTCCAGAAGATCACCGAACTCGTCGCCGCCGGGGTCAATCTCATCGGCATCGGCCAGATCCTTCAGCTCGAAGCCGAGAACGCGGTCCTCGCGGCGCGAAACGCCGAACTGGAGCAACTCGTCCGATCCGGGGTCCCCGACCGCGCCTGAGCGGTGCCGGATCAGCTCGCGGGCTGGTCGCTGGTGGGGTTGAACTCGTCGAACGATGCGTCGGCCGCCTGCCACTTTCCTTCGGCCCGGATGTCGGCGAAAGCGCTGTCGAATGCGTCGACCAGCCACGCGTGCCCGGCCGTGGCCAGCAACTCGTCGGACGTGCCGTCGGCGGCACCCTGGTACAGGCTGACCCGCCACTCGGACCTGTCCTCGACCGCGTCGCTCAGTCCGTCCGTGGCGTTGGATGCGAGAAGGTAGCGGTTGAACTCGAAGTCGACCCGAATTGCATAGCCGGCACCGGTGTTGACCACGTTGGCCGGTCGCTGGGTGGCCGCGGCGAGCGCCGTGAGGGCGTCACGGTAACGATCTGCGTGTTCCTGCGTGCGGGGCACCGTCTTCTCGTCTCTCGCGCAGAGGCCGTGGCGCTGACGGCCACGACACCTTGTACGAATCCGTCCGGGGTCGGCGGCGGTTCGTGTTCGGTTCGGGTCCGAGATTACGTCACCCGATGCTCGTCCTGGCTGCTACAGGCCAGGCGTGAGGGATGCGAGATGCAAAATCTGTATCTCCGGATGCAGATTCATTACGTTCTCGTGTTAACATCAGGTGTTCCTTAAGCAGAAGGGAGCCTATTGTGACCATCGACGTCCTACCCCGCTCACGGCGCGGGGTCTACGGAATTGCGGTGACATCGGAGTTGACGGGTATCGGCCCGCAGACTCTCCGCCTGTACGAGCGTCGCGGGTTGCTCACCCCGGCCCGGACCAGCGGCGGCACCCGCAGATACAGCGACGACGACCTGAGCAGGTTGGCACGCATCGCTCAGCTCATGGACGACGGTGTGAACGTCGCCGGCATTCAGCGCATCCTCGCGCTCGAATCCGAGAACGCCGAGCTGGCGTCGCGGCTGGAAGTGCGGGGTGATACGCCCGCACAGTAATCCGCCATGGCGCCGAGGAGGTGAACTCTGAACCCGCCAGAGCTTCGGCTCTGGTCCGCATTCGACTCCAGACGGGACAGAAGAACCATGACCCTCACGGCCCACAATGCATTCCGCACCCGCACCGCCCGGCACGCGAAGGACCGGCAGGCCGAGCCCGACCGCCGCTTCTCGCTCGGAACCGCTCTCGTCGCTGCCCTCGTCGCGGCGGCGCCGGCGATGACCGTGACCGGTTCGGTGGTCCTCGCGGCCGCCACCGCCGGATCCGTTCTCGTCGGCGTGCTGCTCGCCGCCTTCCTCATCTCGAGTTTGATCTGACCGCCCCCGCCTGATCCGACCGCTCCGAATCGGCTCAGCGGAGTCCTGCGAAGAATTCTCGGATGTCCGCGGTCAGGGTCTCGGGCTCTACGAAGATTCCTGCATGTAGCCCACGTATGCGGCCGAGGATGCGGTGTCGGTGAGCCAGTACAGCATGACGTTGGTGAGCAGGCGGTCGAGCCGACCTGCGCGATGTCGATGCGAAACGGTCGGATGGACTTCGTCGTGTCGGTCATGCAGACCACGCCACGAAGGATTGAGGACAGGTCCGGTCCTCGATCGGGAACGGGTCAGCAGGCCCCGGTCTTGGCGGCGTCGTAGGCCTGGATCATCTGGTCCTTGCGCTCCTGCGGAGCGTCCTTCCACTCCGGCGTCTCGGCCGACTGGGTGAAGAGGTCGTCGAGGGCCTGCGTGCGGTCGAACGTCTCGCCGCTCTGCTGCGCGCGGGCCTCGGCGCCGTTCGCGTACTGGAGGAGGCCCTTGCACAGGTCCGCGACTGCGGGCAGGTCTGCGGAGGACGCCTCGGTGGCCTCGGTCGTTGCGCTCGCCGGGGACTCGGCCTCGGTGGTGGTCGATTCGGAACTGCACGCCCCGAGCAGCAGGGCGGCCGGGATCAACAGCGCAACGATGGTTCGTGTCATGCGAAATACATACCAGAGGCAGGTGTCGGTCAGTGTCGGCCGGTCGCTCCCGGGACGCTCGAGGTCGAGGCGTCAGGCGGGGCCGAGGGTGTAGTCGACGCCCGGACGGTCGGCCTTGCCCTTGTTGAGCCAGCGCCCCGGCAACTTGCCCGCCAGTTCGCCGAGCGGCCCGACGGCGGCACTGAGAACGCCCACCGTCTCCTGCAACAGGTCGACGCTCGCGCTCATCCGCTCCAGGTTGGGTGCCAGCGCCGTCAACGTCTCGGACAGCGCCACGATCTGATCGAGCGGGCCGCCCTCGGCGATGAGGCGTTCGAACGCGCCGCCCTCCGACAGCAGTGTGTCGAGGATGCCGTTCTCGGCAAGCGCCCGGTCCACCAGTCCGCCCGGCGCCGTGAGCCGTTCGACCGCGCCGTCCTGCGCGGTCAGCCGTTCGAGTGGGCCCTGCTCGGCGGTGAGACGGTCGAGCAGGCCGTCTTTCGCGAGCAGGCGCTCCAGGGTGCCGTCCTCGGCGAGGACCCGGTCGAGCGGACCGTCCTTGGCGAGGACCCGCTCGAGCGGGCCGCCCGGCTCCAGCAGTCGTTCGAGGGTGCCGCCCTCCGACGTGAGACGGTCGACGGGGCCGCCCGGGGCGAGGAGACGGTCGAGCGGACCGCCCGGCTGGAGTGCCTGCCCGAGCGGCCGGTCGTTGGCCGCCAGCGAGGACAGTTGGCTGATCACCTGCAACGGGCTGCCCTGGGTGCTCATGCCCGTGACGACTCCGGTCCCGGCGACCGCGGTCCGGACCGTCACGAGGGTGGCCTCGGCGATACCGAGACCGACATCGGCCGCCGCAAGACCGGCACGCACCGGAAGGGCAATCAACGACACCAGGTTCATGGAGTTACTGTAACCCGCGACACACAATCATCGAGCGTCTCGATCCGGTCAGTGGAGAGCCTTCAGTCCGACGACGCATCCGACGATGCCCAGGATCAGCAGAATCTTCACCGGTGTGGTGCTCTCGGCGCCCGTCAGCATCGCGAACCCGACCGTGAGTGCCGCGCCGATGCCGACCCATACCGCGTACGACGTTCCGGTGGGGAGACTGCGCATCGCGTAGGCCAGACCCGCCATGCTGAAGACCAGGGCGACGCCGAAGACGATGCTTGGTCCGAGCTTGCTGAATCCCTCCGACCGGCCGAGGGCGGTGGCCCAGACGGCCTCCAGGACTCCCGACAGCACAAGGACGATCCACGCCATGACAAACCTCCGGGCACCGTCTTGTCGCTGGCCGGGTACGGTGCGCTCGTCCGGATGTCGTGTCGACGAATTCCACGGTACCCAACGACGCGCTCCGCGCCCGTGAGTGGTGAGCGACCCCACAGACACGCTCCGCGCGCACGACGCGGGAATGCGCCGAATATCTCGCAGAGCGAGCCCTGCTGACTTATTGTCGAGCGCGACAGTGAATTCTGTGCGTATACCACGGAAGATAACGAGGAACATCATGATGCTCGGACTGCTCGCCGCAATCAACAGCGCTTTCACCCTCGGACTCGCCAACACGATCGGCACGTTCGGCGGAGTGGTGCTCAACATGAACGTCGTCGCCTGAACTTCCTGCCTGTCAAGACAACTCCGTTTCACGCAACCCCGCCGTCCGCTCGACGGCGGGGTTGTCGTGTGTGCGACGACGGTGAGCGCCGGGGCGCCGAAGCGCAACTGTCCCATCCTCGCTCATGCGCCCGGAATTTCACCCTTTTTCGCTCGAGAAGAATGGGTGATTTTATTCAGGGAAATTGCATGCGCGTGTCGCCACGAATTCTTCGAACTTGACTTAGTGTCATCCGCAACGCGCACGGACAGCGCGCAAACACCCCTTCACCGGGGCGACGATGGAGGTCATGATGCTGGGACTGCTCGGGGCGCTCAACAGTGGTGTCACACTCGGATTGGCCAACACGATCCTGACGTTCGGCGGGGTAGTGTTCAACCTCAATATCGTGGTGAACTGACGCCCGGAATCCGCCCGATCCGGGCCGGCCGCACCGGCTCACAGGAACCTCCCAGGAAACCTACAGCGACAATCCAGTCTCACGCGTGATGATGGGTTGCGTGAATGATAAGCCTGTCGAAGCCCGCGTCCTCGTCGTCGACGACGAACCGAACATCCTCGAGTTGCTCTCCGTGAGTCTCCGATTCCAGGGATTCGAGGTGGCGACGGCGTCGACCGGGGCCGAGGGACTCGACACGGCGCGGACCTTCCGCCCGGACGCCGTCATTCTCGACGTCATGATGCCGGGAATGGACGGGTTCGGCCTGCTCAAGCGGTTGCGCGCCGACGGTGTGGACGCACCGGTGCTGTTCCTCACCGCGAAGGATGCGGTGGAGGACAAGATCAGCGGCCTCACCCTCGGCGCGGACGACTACGTCACCAAGCCGTTCAGCCTCGAAGAAGTGGTGACCCGGCTTCGCGTCATCCTGCGGCGGGCGGGCAAGGTGTCGGTGGAGGAGCAGTCGGCCCGCATCAAGTTCGCCGACATCGAACTCGACGACGACACGCGGGAGGTCTGGAAGGCCGGCGACCTGGTGTCGCTGTCCCCGACGGAGTTCACGCTGCTGCGGTACTTCATGGTCAACGCGGGCACGGTGCTGAGCAAGCCGCGGATCCTCGACCACGTCTGGAACTACGACTTCGGCGGTGAGGTCGGGGTGGTCGAGTCGTACGTGTCGTACCTCCGTCGGAAGGTCGACACCGGC
Organism: Rhodococcus sp. NCIMB 12038; assembly: GCF_002165735.1. Lineage (NCBI taxonomy): Bacteria > Bacillati > Actinomycetota > Actinomycetes > Mycobacteriales > Nocardiaceae > Rhodococcus > Rhodococcus sp. NCIMB 12038. The sequence continues at coordinate 10,970 of NZ_NHML01000032.1, read as the reverse complement.
GAGACCCCGCTGATCCACACCCTCCGCGGCGTCGGCTACGTGATGCGAGAACCGCGGCGATGACCGCGCCCGCGGCTCCCCGGGAGTCGGCCGAGGTGGTCACCGCCGTCCCGAACAAGCCTGCGCGACGGTGGATCCGGGCGATGCCGCTGCGCATCACACTCGTCGGCGCCGTGCTCCTCCTGTCGGCGCTCGGCCTCCTCGCGTCCGGTGTCGCGGTGACGTCGGCGCTCGAGAATTCGCTGACCAACCGCGTCGACCACCAGTTGCACGACGCGGCCCAGGGGTGGGCCAAGCCCGGCAAATCGCGGCCTCTGCCGCCGCCGGACGAACCGAACCCCGGTCGCCCACCGAGCCCGTTCTACGTCCGCACGACGCTGGCGAACGGAACGGTCCTGCGTGAGATCAACGACGAATCCGTCTCGCCCGCACTGCCGGAAGACCTGCCATCGGTGCCCATCACGGTCGGTTCGACCGACGACTCCGACGTGCGGTGGCGGGTACTGACCACGACCGCGCCGGACGGAACCGAGACCACCGTCGCGATGACGCTCACCGAGAACGACGAAACGGTGAACCGTCTGGTCGTGCTGCAACTCATCATCGGAGTGGTCGTGCTGATCGCGCTCGGAGTGGTCGCGTACTTCGTGGTCCGGCGCAGTCTGCGACCCCTCGTCGAAGTGGAGGAGACCGCAGCGGCGATCGCGTCGGGAGACCTGCACCGGCGCGTCCCGGAACGGGACGACCGTACCGAGATCGGGCGACTGTCCGTGGCGCTCAACGGAATGCTCGCGCAGATTCAGCACGCGTTCGCCGCCACCGAGGCGTCGGAGGAGTCGGCGCGGCGGTCCGAGGAGAAGATGCGGCGATTCGTCGCCGACGCGAGTCACGAACTGCGCACCCCGCTCACCACGATCCGCGGCTTCGCCGAACTGTATCGGCAGGGCGCGATGACCGACACCGAAACCCTGATGAGCCGCATCGAAGGGGAAGCGTCGCGGATGGGTCTCCTGGTGGAAGACCTGCTGATGCTCGCCCGCCTCGATGCCCAGCGACCCCTCGAGACCCGGCCCGTCGACCTGCTGTCGGTGGCGTCCGACGCCGTGCACGGGGCGCGTGCCGTCGCCCCCGAACGGTCCATCGCTCTCGACGTCCGCCCCGGTCCCGGGACACCGGAGGTGATCGGCGACGAGGCCCGGCTGCGGCAGGTCCTCGGCAACCTGCTCGCCAATGCCGTCAAACACACCCCCGCCACCGCGGACGTCACGGTCCGGCTCGGCACCACCGAGCACACCGTCGTGCTCGAGGTGGCCGACACCGGACCCGGACTGACCGAGGAAGACGCGGCCCGGGTGTTCGAGAGGTTCTACCGCACCGACGCGTCCCGCACCCGGGAGAGCGGCGGCAGCGGGCTCGGCCTGTCGATCGTCGCGGCCCTCGTCGCCGCCCACTGCGGGTCGGTGACCGTCGACAGCCGGCCCGGCGAAGGTGCCACGTTCCGGGTGGAACTGCCGCGGTCGAGCTGACCGTCAGTCGGGGACGTTGTCCCCGTGGCCGAGTTCGCGCAGCGCCGCCTTGATCTTCGCCTGCGCCTCCTCGAGCGATTCCTGCGACGGATTCTGCTGAGCGTTGCTGATGTTGAAATCGCCGAGATCGTAGGCGGGGAAGACGTGCAGGTGCAGGTGGGGCACCTCGAGTCCGGCGATCAGCAGTCCCGCGCGCGGGGCGTCGAACGCCGGGCGGACGGCCTGCCCGATCGTGCGGGCCACGTCCATGACCTTGTTCCAGATCTCACCGTCGACGTCCTGCCACTGGTCCACCTCCTCGCGGGGCACGACGAGGGTGTGGCCCTGCGTGACGGGCGCGATGGTGAGGAACGCGACGACGTCCTCGTCCTCCCACACGAACCGTCCGGGCAGATCTCCGTTGATGATGGCGCTGAATACAGATCCCATGGCCGCCATTATGCGGCTTCGCCTCCGTTCAGCGCGGAACGACAGCCTTGCCCAGCTCCTCCCAGCGTTCGCGTACGGCATTGACGATCTCGTCGCTGGCCAGCCACTCGGGAGAGCGCAGCAGCTGGGTGGTCTCGCGGTAACGGACGTAACGCTCCGGGTCGAGCGCCATGTAGGCGGCGAGCCGGTCGGAGAAGTCCGACGAGGTCGGATCGACCTCCTGAGCGACGCCGTCGATCGTGTACTCCACACCGGGAATGCGGTGGTCGAGGGTGTTCGAGGAGGTCCAGCAGTACTTGATCAGGGCATCGGCCTTGGCGTAGTACCGCCCCGCCAGTCCGGTCAGCTCATCGGTGCGCTCGGTCAGGTGGGCGGCCAGCTCGGTGCGCAGGTCCGAGGCCTCGAGCGCCGCGGCGGTCATACCCTGCCCGTAGACGGGGTTGAAGCCCATCCAGGCGTCACCGATGGTGAGAAAGCATTCGGGCCGCTCCGGCTGGCCGGCGAAGTCGCGAAGCCGGCTGCGGGTGTCGCGCCACATCGAGATCTTCTCGGGGAACGTCACCTGCGACAGCGCCTTGTCCAGCTCGGGCACGCCGATGCTCGAGATGAAGTCGCGCAGCTTCTCCTCGGTCCGGGGCGGGTGGTCGCCGGCGGAGCCCTGAGCGGTCAGGATCCAGCGGCGCTCGCCCTCGACGACCCACATCGCCATTGCCCGGGACGCCGATTCGGGAGTCAGGGCGCCGTCCCCGAACGCGGTGAGCGCGAGTGCCTGGAAGCCCGGGTCCCAGTCCTCGGGCACCTCCAGGAAGGTGGAGGAGTAGCCCCAGTGCGCGTTGACGACTTCCTCCCGGGGAGTGGGGTAACCGAGCGCGTGCAGCCACGCCGGAGACTCGGAGAAGCGACCGCTGGCATCGATCACCAGATCGGCGGGCAGCTCCTCCCCGTTGGTGGTGCGCACCCCCGTGACCCGGCCGTCGGCGCCGAGCAGTCCGGCCACCTCGACGCCTGAGCGGTACTGCACGCCGTCGAGTTCGGCCGCCTTGTCGCGAAGCGCCTTCTCGATCAACGGCCGACTCGCCATCAGGAACTCGAGGCCCGACTCGAACCGAGGCGACCAGCCGACCCGGTCCAGGCGCATCACGTCCTGTGCGGAGTCGAGTCGCACCGCGCCCATCTCGAAGGCGTGATCGGAGAAGCCGGGAAGCAGAGAGTCCATCGCGGCCCGGCCTGCGGCCAAGAGCGCGTGGAAGTGGGCGCCCTGTGGCACCCCCTTGCGGAAGACCGGCTCGGTGGGTAGCTCGTCACGCTCGAGCAGCACCACCTCGCGGAAGTGATCGGCGATCGCGGCTGCGGCCAGGGTGCCGCCGATGCTGCCGCCGATGATGATCGCGCGGCCGAGGAGTGGGGTTGTCATTGGTGCTCCTGATTGGGCGGGAGACGCCTCGTCACCCGGGCGCCTAGATGTGGTCTATTTATCTAAAAAGATAACAGCAAGCATTATTAGGGACCAGGGGTCAGGAGATGCTGATCCCGCCGTCGACCGTCATCGCCAGGCCGGTCACATAGCGCGACTCATCGGAGGCGAGGAAGACGACCGCGTGCGAGACCTCGGCCGAGTCGACCCACGGGATCGGCATCGCCATCCGCGAGAGCGACGCCGCGGCGAGCTCCTCACGGCCGGGGCTTTCCACGTCGGGACAGGCGCGCCGGTACATGAAGTCGTTCTGGATCATCGGGGTGTCGACCTGCGCCGGGTTCACGCTGTTGACCCGGATCATCTCGGGGCCGAGCTCGAGTGCCATCGCTCGCATGAGACCGACGACGCCGAACTTGCTCGCGACGTAGTGGGCGGTGCTGCGCGACGCCCGGATGCCGGCGCTCGAGCTGGTCAGGATGATCGAGCCGCCCGGTCCGCCGGCGCGCAGGTGCGGCATGGCCGCCTTGACGGTGCGCCACACTCCGGTGAGGTTGATGTCGACGAGATCGGTGAAGGCGGCCTCGCTCATCTGGTCGAAAGGCCCGATGGCGGTCAGGACACCGGCGTTCGCCACGACGACGTCGAGCCGGCCCAATTCGGCGACACCTGCATCGACCGCCTGCTGCAACTGGGCGAAGTCACGCACGTCCGCCTGCTGTGCGACTATCCGGCGACCCGTCCGCTCGACCAGGCGCACCGTCTCGTCCAGCTCCTCGCGCGTCCCGCCCGGATAGGCCATCTCCGGTACGTCGTCGCACAGGTCGACGGCGATGATGTCGGCACCCTCCTCGGCGAGCCGGACCGCATGGCTACGGCCCTGACCGCGTGCAGCCCCGGTAATGAAGGCAACTTTTCCGCTGACACGTCCCATATCTTGTTGCTAACCTTCCGCTAAGGTTTTCTTGTTATGTTCGCTACCTTAGCCCCTTCCGCGGATCGTTGGGGAGGGTCTCGATTGGAGGAGTTCGTGCGTGTCCTCGTGATCGGCGCCGGAATCAGCGGAATCGCCATGGGAGTCCGGCTGAAGCGAGCCGGAATCGACGACTTCCGCATTCTCGACGAGACCGACGGTCTCGGCGGGACCTGGCGGATCAACACCTATCCCGGTGCGGCGGTCGACATCGCGTCGCTGATCTTCCAATTCGGCTTCCGCACCCATCCCTGGCAACGCACCCACGCGCGCCGGCAAGAGGTGCTGGACTATCTCGAGCAGGTGGCCGAGGAGGCCGACCTCGAGCGGCACTTCGTCTTCGGGACGCGGGTCACCGAGGCCCGATGGGACGAGGACGAACATCGCTGGAGCGTCACGACGGCGGCGGGTGAGATCTACCGGGCCGAAGTCCTCGTCAGCGCCGTCGGGCTGCTCAGCAACCCGAACCTCGCCGCGTGGCCGGGCCTCGACACCTTCGGTGGCGCCGTCATGCACACCCAGCAGTGGCGCCACGACGTCGACTTGGCCGATGCGCGGGTGGCGGTGGTCGGGGTCGGGTCGTCCTCGGCACAGGTCGTTCCGGCGATTGCACCGGTCGCCCGCTCGGTCAACGTCTTCCAGAGGGAACCCGGATGGGTGCTGCCCAAGGGCGAGCGCACCTACGACGCAGCCGAATTGCGCCGTACTTCCCGCGCGTGGCACCGGCGGCTGGACCGCAGCGTCCAGATCATCCGTAAGGAGTGGCGCAACCTCAGCGGCCGGCCGAGCTATGTCGCGGGCAGTAGGCGAAACCGGGCGATGGATCAGATGGCGCGCGACTACATCGGCGCCACCTTCGCCGACCGTCCCGACCTACGTGAGGCAGTCACGCCCACTTACCCTTTCGAGGGCAAGCGAGTGGTGTTCTCCGACGACTTCTATCCGGCGCTCAAGCGCGACAACGTCCGCCTGGTCCCGCGGCCGGTGGCTTCGGCGACGCCGACCGGTCTGGTCGATGTCGACGGAGAGCATCACGAGGTGGACGTGATCGTCACGGCGACCGGGTTCACCGCCGCAGAGCTTCTCGCCGGCTACGACGTGATCGGACGACGGGGACGCCGACTGCGCGACACCTGGGCGGACGGCGCGTTCGCGCACGTGGGGGTGACGGTCCCCGGCTACCCGAACTTCTACATGCTCTTCGGCCCCAACACCAGCGGTTCCGGCGCCGTCAGCATCTATTGGAAGTCCGAGCAGCAGGCGGCGTGGGTCGTCGCCGACCTGCGCCGGATGCAGCGACGCGGTTTCAGCGCGATCGACACCCACGAGCTGGCCTGTACGGCATACAACGCCTGGCTGCAGCGTCGCCTGCGGCGCACGGCCTGGGCGCGGTCGAGCAACTACTTCAAGCACCCCTCGGGGCGGATCGTCACACAGTTCGACGGGAGCATCACGTTGCAATGGCTGCTACTCAAGCTCGGCCGACCGCTCGGAACCTACGGGCTGCGCCGCGGGACGGACGCATGAGCGGCTGGCGTGAGCTCCTCGACCCCGAGCTGGAGCATGTGCTCGACGCGTTGCCCGTGGTCGACTTCGTGGACTACCAGCGCTTCCGCGCAGCTTCGGATGCCGGGGCAGCGGCCCGCGCCCGCGAGGTCGAACCGGGGGAGATCGAGATCGCCGACCGAAAAATCGGCCCCGACGGCCGGACTGTATCGGTGCGGCTCTACCGGCCACCGGCACGACCCGAGCCTCGGCCCGCGGTCCTGCACCTACACGGTGGCGGATTCGTGAGCGGCTCGTCCGATGCCGGCCACGCCCGCAACGTGGAGCTGAGCCGCGAGCTGGGGGCGGTCGTCGTCTCGGTCGACTACCGCCGGGCGCCCGAGCACCCCTACCCGGCACCGCTCGACGACTGCGAGACGGCGCTGCGCTGGCTGATCGCCGCTGCCACCGACCTCGGTGTCGATCCGGGGCGGATCGCCCTCCACGGTGTCAGCGCCGGCGGTGCCTTGGCAGCCGGCCTGGCGATCCGGGTGCGCGGCGAACTCGCGCCGTGCTTCCAGTTCCTTTCGGTGCCCATCACCGACGACCGACTGGCCACGGCGAGCATGCTGCGCTACGACGACACCCCGATCTGGAGCCGTCCCGTGGGTGAGGTCAGCTGGGCTCACTACCTGGGCGACCTCGCCCCGGGATCGGCTGATGTGCCGGCGGAGGCAGCCCCCGGACGCGCGAGCATCGACGACCTGCGCGGTCTGCCGCCTGCGTACGTTGCGGTGATGGAACTGGACCCGCTGTGCGACGAGGGTCTCGCCTACGGGGCGATGCTGGCCGAGGCGGGAGTGGCGGTCGAGGCGCACCGCTTCCCCGGCGCGTTCCACGCGGCCTTCACCGCCGAGCCTTCGGCCGGTATCTCCCGCCGCTACCTGGCCGAGGAGATCGCCGTCCTGGCCCGGGCGCTGGGAGTGGAGCGGTGACGCTGCGCACCTTCGCCGGCACGACGGCCGTGGTCACGGGAGCAGCGCACGGCATCGGCCGGGCGCTGGCGCTGCGGTTGGCGCTGGCGGGCAGCCGGGTCGTGGTGGTCGACATCCGCGCCGAGGACGCCGCCGCCGTCGTGGACGAGCTCACCGCACAGGGCGCGCCCGCGCTCGCGGTGGCATGCGACGTCTCGTCACGGGCGGACGTCGCGGCGCTCGGTGAGCAGGTCGCCGCCTGGGCGCCGGACGGAGTGCAGGTCTTGTGCAACAACGCCGGCGTTTTCACGCCGCGACATGCGGCAACCGCGACGCACGAGGACTGGGAGTGGGTGCTGGGCGTCTGCTTGTGGGGAGTGATCCACGGCATCGAGGAGTTCCTGCCCGGCATGCTCGAGTCGAAACGCGACTGCCACATCCTCAACACGGCCTCGATGAACGGCTACCTGCCCAGTCGGCACAGCACGCTCTACTCGACTGCGAAGTACGGCGTGGTGGGGCTCAGTGAGACGTTGCGCATGGAGCTCGCCTCGACCCGGGTAGGAGTCACTCTGCTCAACCCGGCAGCCGTGCGCACGAACATCAGCCGTGCCGAGGAGGTGCGGCCCGAGCGGATGACCCGCTCCCGGCAGGACCCCGAGGACGAGGCGTTCGCCGACTACGGGTTGAGTCCCGCGCTCGATCCGGAGCAGGTCGCGGACCTCGCGCTGAACGCGATGTCGGCGGGACGCGAGGCCGTCTTCACCGATCACGTGCTCAAGCCGCTGCTGGAGCAACGGTTCGCTCGCGTTCTGGATGCCTTCGTGACCCTTCCGTCGGCCCTGCCGGATCGGTGAGCGCCCGTCACGCGGGCAGCTGGACCACCAGCGGGTCGAACGGCTCGCCCTCGGCGTAGACGTCGTTGAAGAGCGTCACGCCGTCGGCGGTCAGGGCCACGTCGTCGGCACCCCAGACCACGGACCCGTCGTCGGTGGCGATGCGCTCCAGCCGGGCCGTCACCAGCGGCACCCGCGGCGCACCCTCGCGCGCCTGGGGATCCTCGATGGTCAGCACGGCCCGCGACCCGTCGACCTCCACCCAGGGATGGGCGATCCGGACGAAGAGCATGCCGAAGTGGCCGCTGAACCGGACGTCGCCGCGAAAGGCCCACACTTGCCTGCCCGCGTCGTCGCCGGCGCTGCTCGCTGCCGCGTCGTACTCGTAGAAGAGATCACCGGTGCCGACGGGTGTCGCGCCCTCGCCAACCGAGCCCTTGCCGTCCGGCATCCGGCGCACGTAGTCGACGAACGAGCCTTTGATGCCCCAGCGCAGCCCGGGAGCCAGGCGAGGCTGGGCCGGCGGGGTGGTGATGTCAGTGGAGGTGTCCATCGGTGTTCCGCTTTCGACCCGGGGCTACACTGCCCGATCCAATAATGCTCGGTTACTATGCTTACATCATATGACCAAGGTTGCAATCGTGGAAGTCCATGATTGGCCGACCGGCTGAGTGAGGTTTGAACTACAAATCCGCTACAGAGATCCGTCAGGAGAAACAACTTGCCGACCATGCCATCCCCTGCCGCACCGCGCCCGTTGGAAGGCCTGCTCGTCGTCAGTCTCGAGCAGGCTGTGGCGGCTCCCTTCGCCACCCGCCAGCTGGCCGATCTCGGGGCCCGCGTGATCAAGATCGAGCGCCCCGGTTCAGGCGACTTCGCCCGCGGCTACGACACTGCCGTGCACGGGCTCTCGAGCTACTTCGTCTGGCTCAACCGGGGCAAGGAGTCGCTGACCCTCGATGTGAAGTCGGACAGCGGACGCGCCGTGCTGGGGACACTCCTGGAGAAGGCCGACGTCTTCGTGCACAACCTCGGGCCCGGCGCCGTCGGCCGGCTCGGGTTCGGCGTGGAGGCCCTCGCCGAGCTCAACCCGCGGCTGGTCGACTGCGCGGTCAACGGCTACGGGAGCACCGGCTCGTGGGCACAGCGCAAAGCCTACGACCTGCTGATCCAGTGCCAGACCGGCCTGGTCTCGATCACCGGCGGTCCCGAGACCGGTGCCCGGGTCGGCATCTCCGTGGCCGACATCGCCGCCGGCATGTATGCCTTCAGCGGAGTCCTGGCCGCGCTGCTCGGCCGTGCCACCACCGGCGTGGCACGCCCCGTCGAGGTCTCCTTGTTCGACGCGCTCGCGGAGTGGATGAGCCAGCCGGCGTATTACACCGCGTTCACCGGGGTCGAGCCGCGTCGGCTCGGCACCCACCACGCCACCATCGCGCCGTACGGGGCCTACCCGGCCGCCGACGGGACCGAGGTGCTGTTCTCGATCCAGAACGACGTCGAGTGGAAGGCCTTCTGCACCGACTTCCTCGAGGATGTGGCGATCGTCGACGACGAGCGGTTCAGCTCCGGCGCGAATCGGGTCGCGAACCGGGCAGAGCTGGATGTCTTCGTGACAGCGGCCTTTGCCCGGCGTACGAGCGACGAGGTGGTCGCGCTGCTCGACAGGCTGCGGATCGCCAACGCGCGGATCAACCAGGTGGCCGATTTCCTCGACCACCCCGTCCTGCGCGAGCGCGGGCGCTGGCACGAGGTGCAGACGCCCGGCGGCCCCGCGCCCGCCCTCGCACCGCCGATCGACATCGCCGGCCTGACGCCTGTGATGGGCGACGTACCCGCCCTGGGGGAGCACACCGACGCGCTGCTGGCCGAGTTCGGACTCGAGCCCGGCGCCATCGAAGAACTGCACGCCGACGGCGTCGTCTGACGTCGCACCGACCTTTCACCACGAACCGCGAGGAGTACGTCAAATGGGTCACCTGGAGGCACTCGATCCCGACGAGCGCACCATCGTCGTCGCCGGAGCCGGCTTGGCCGGACTGCGCACGGCAGAGGGTCTGCGCCGGCACGGCTGGACGGGGAAGATCACGATCGTCGGCGACGAGGTGCACTACCCCTACACCAGGCCGCCGCTGTCGAAGAAGCTGCTCGCCGACGGCGGCGATCACGCCGGTGTCGAACTGCGTCGGCGTGACAGCGAGCACCCGATCGACTGGCTGCTGGGCCGTGCCGTCGTCTCGTCGGATCTCCGCCGCCGGGTCGTCGTGCTCGATGACGGCACGGAGCTGAGCTACGACGGACTGGTGGCGGCGACGGGGGTCCGGGCCCGCAGGCTGCCACCGGAGGTGGGTGGCCCGGCCACGGCCCTGCGCACGCTCGACGACGCGATCGCCCTCGGCGACAGGCTGCGGCCCGGCTCGCGGGTGGTCGTGATCGGCGCCGGGTTCATCGGCTGCGAAGTGGCCGCGACGGCGATCGCCCGTGGCTGCGAGGTGGCGATGGTCGCTGTCGACGACGTGCCGATGCAGGTTCCGCTCGGTGCCGTGGTCGGCGCCGAGCTGCGCCGTCGGCATGCGGCGGCGGGCGTGACGTTCCACCTCGGCACCGGCGTGGCGGCGATCGAGCCTGGGGCCGTGGAACTCACCGACGGCATCCGGCTACGCGCGGACGTGGTCGTGGAGGCGATCGGCTCGGAGCCGAACACCGGCTGGCTCGAGGGCAACGGACTCGATCTGACCAACGGCGTCGTCTGCGATCAGTTTCTTCGTCCGGGCGGACTGTCGGGCGTCGTCGCCGTGGGCGACGTCGGCCGCTTCCCGAACGCGCTGTACGACGCCGAGCCGCGCCGGATCGAGCACTGGCAGGTGGCGGTGGACACGAGCATGTACGCCGCCAGGGTGCTGCTCGCTGATCTGGCGGACACGCCGTGGACCGAGCCGTTCGGCACGATCCCCACGTTCTGGTCCGACCAGGGCGCAGTGAGCCTGCGCGCACTCGGCCAGCCCGGTCTCGGCGACGAGGTCGAGGTGCTGGAGGGCGAGCTGGGTGGTGAGGCGGCCGTCGGCTACCGGCGCGGTGGTGCGCTGGTCGGCGTCGTGCTGCTCGGGATGCCCAAGAGCATGGGTGCCTACCTGCAACGACTCACCGCCGAGCTGAAGACCGCCCTGGTCTGACCCACATGTACGACGACAGGGGCCGCACCCGGTAAGGGTGCGGCCCCTGTCTGTAGCTGAAGGTTCCGGGGGTCAGGCGGAGAACTCGATGACTCCACGCAGGTTCTTGCCCGCGTGCATGTCGGCATAGCCCTCGTTGATCTGGTCGAGGGTGTACGTC
>NZ_NHML01000062.1:0-17435 GCF_002165735.1 Rhodococcus sp. NCIMB 12038 | reverse complement strand
GGTTCGAGCTGACGGAGGACAACGCGGCGGCGGTGGCGGGGATCTGTAATCGCCTCGACGGGTTGCCGTTGCCGATCGAACTGGCCGCGGCCCGGTTGCGGGCGATGTCGCCCGAGCAGATCCTCGAGCGGTTGACCGACCGCTATTCCCTGCTGTCCCGCGGCAGCCGGGGTGCGCCGACGCGGCAGCAGACCCTCCGGTTGTCGATCGATTGGAGTTTCGAACTATGTACCGTCGGTGAGCAATTGGTGTGGGGGAGGCTGTCGGTCTTCGCGGGGAGCTTCGAACTCGATGCCGCCGAGCAGGTGTGCGGCGACGGACTGGGTCCGGGCGAATTGCTGGACACGCTGACCTCGCTGGTGGAGAAGTCGATTCTGATCCGGGAGGGGCACGGGTCGGTGGTGCGGTTCCGGATGCTCGAGACCCTCCGTGAGTACGGTTGCGAGAAGCTCGAGCAGATGGGCGAGACCGTGACTTTGCGTCGCCGTCACCGGGATTGGTACGAGGCGCTGGCGCTGGAGGCGGAGGCCGAGTGGATCAGCGCCCGACAACTGGACTGGATCTCCCGCCTGAAGCGGGAGCAACCGAACCTCCGTGAGGCCCTCGAATTCGGTGCCGACGACGACCCCACCGCCGGACTGCGTACCGCCGCCGCGCTCTACCTGTTTTGGGGCTCCCAGGGTCTCTACAACGAGGGACGGCGGTGGTACGACCAGTTGCTCGCCCGCCAGAGTGGCCCACCTACCCTCGAGTGGGTCAAGGCGCTCTACTACGCGACCGTGCTGGCCAGCGTTCAGGGCGACTTCCAGACGGCAGCCACGCTCGTGACGGAGGGCCGCATGTTGACCGCGCAGACCAGCGACACCCTGATGCGCGCTCTAGTCGATGACGCCGATGGCATGCTGGCCCTCTACAGCGGTGAGCCTGCCCGTGCGTACCCTCACCTCGCGGCCGCCGTCGCGGAGTTCAGCGGCCGCGGGTTTCGAACATTCGAAGTAGCCGCCCTGTACCCGTTGGGGTTGGCCTACTGGATTTCCGGCATGACAAAGGAGGCGATCGAGTGTCATGAGCGTGTCCTCACAATCACAGAAGCGCATGGCGAGAAATTGTTTCGATCATTCTCATTATGGGCGTTGGCTATTGCCGTGTGGCGACAGGGCGATGTCGATCGCGCGGTCCGGCTCCTCGAACAATCGCTCGAGCTGGCCCGGCAAGTGCACAGCCCGCGTGTGGCCACCTCATGCCTCGAAACGCTGGCCTGGATCGCCTGTGGAGATCGCGACCCAACGCGGGCTGCGGTGCTGATGGGGACAGCAGAAACGCTGGCGCAGTCGATGGGTAGCTTTGCGGTCGCATTCTCGGATCTTTCTGTCTACCATCAGGAATGCGATCAGATGACCCGTCGGCAAATCGGAGCCACAGCGTTCGAAACAGCCCTCCGCAAGGGCCAAGGTCTCGGATTCGACGCAGCAATCGCCTACGCACTCCACGAGAAACGCCCCAACACCTCTACGGCGTCGACCACTGACACTTCGGTGCACCTGACCAAGAGGGAACGTCAAGTAGCCGCTCTGATCGCCGAAGGCCTGACCAACCTGGCAATCGCCGGTCGCCTTGTGATCTCTCCGCGCACCGCACAAGGCCATGTGGAGCACATCCTGGCCAAACTGGGATTCACCTCCAGGGCTCAGGTCGCAGCCTGGGTCATGGAGCGGACGGACGATTAGACCCCGGCACGTACTGTGGACCAATTCCGCAGGCATGCGTTCAGCGCCCCGGTCGGTGGGCGGTCCTAGGCCCAAATCCTATAGAATTTCATCGGCGACACGGAGACTCGGTCCTTGCGGCTGGGCCGAAGCGGATTCGTCTGGACACCAACGAATTAACCGGTATCGTCCAGCGGGGGACCAGGCAAACCTGCCTGTCCGCCTGACCAGCGGTCGGACTATGTGTGCGCGTTCGGGGAGTTCCCGGCGCGGACCCGTGCAGGCCGACGACTTAGTAGGGGGATACGCACGGGGCCCGGCCTCGGAGGTGTGCGACAGGAGCCCGACTCTTCACGTGATCGTTGGGCTGCCGCGCAGGCGCGATCAGTGGCGGGCGGAACCACTTCAGGGATTTCGCGGCTGGTGCGCAACCACTCCCGCGGTGAACGGTGCCGTGTCGGTGCGTTGATGCTTGGTCCCGACATCGGTGAATAAGTGGCGCCGGTTCAAGAGGGCCTCGCGCTCGCTCGACATTCACGTCGTGCTCGACAACCCGTGCGCGCACTCGACCCCGGAAATCAAAGCGTGGTTGGCGCACAAGAACCGTCGCCGGTGGCACCTGCACTTTCGCCCCGACGTCGAGTTCCTGGCTGAACCTGATCGAACGGTGGTTCAAGGAACTGACCGACAAGCCGCTGCGCCGCGGCGCCTTTACCAGCGTCGCGGATCTCGCCGACGCGATCACGACGTGGGCGGAGCACTGGAACGAGGAACCCAAGCCCTTCGTGTGGAAAGCGACCGCGGAAGACATCATCGCCAAAGTCCAACGCGGCCGCTCCGTCCTCCACGAGATCAAATCGCAGACAGACCACTAGGACCCGGGATGCGGTCGCGAGCTACTGTCAGGTGAGGACTCACTCAGTGGTGGCGTACAGAAGGCCTACTTCGACCCACCCCAGGTAGGTCCAACGGACCGAGCGAGACGATCACTGGCCGTATCGAACCCCCCGCGGCTCCGCACCCGGATTCCGCAAACCTGCCTTCTTCAGTTCGCGGTGTCGCGGCTCGAGTGCAAACTCGACACTACGGCGCGCGGTCCTCCACGGGAGCAGTGCATCCGCCGCGAAGATGTAGGCGACGTGCATCTTCGCCTGTACTGGTCACCATTTTGCGGCCGTGTCAAAACGTCAGGCTGCCCGCTGCTGCTTCGTTGAGAACAAGGCGCGACGATGTCCCCGGTCCGTTGTGAATCACGTGCTCGGCTACCTGCGCCTCGGCGAGATCCCCCAACTCCGGCACCGTCTTCGTGTGCAGATTGCGGCTGTATCGCGGATAGTTTCCACCTGCGACCATAACCCGCACGCGATGGCCGGGTCGGAATGTATGAGCAGTGTCATGTAGCTCCACCGATAGCTCCACCGGAACTCCGGGCGTCAGCCATGAATCCTGACGTCCCTCGCGGTAGCGCGTTCTCAGGGCACCGTCGCAGACGTTGAGCGCGAACCCGTCTGGTTCGACGTCTACCAAGGTGACATAGACGTCAGCGTCCACGGCTGAGCTCTCGAACTCCAACACCAGAGTTTGGGCACCAACGATGGTCATCGGGATTTCGAGCGGCTCCGATGTGTAGACGAGCACGTCCTCGCGTCCGTCCACCGCGCGTTGGTCTTGAATCGCATCGGGTCCTTGGACGGGAAGCCCAAGACCGCCGCCACACGTCGGGAACGGGTCCCGCGGGTCTGCGCTCACGTGGTCCGAGCCAGATGTAAGTCCAACTTCGCTCGCCGGAACGAGGCGACCATCACCACCCGCGCTCCTCGCGGTTCCGTTCGACGTCAGAATCCACTCGCGGACAACGCTGGCCGGCGGCCAGGACGGGGCAGTCGCCCAAGCGTCGGTTCCTTCGACGTAACACCGAACGCCGCCGCCGCCCCCGATCCATGACATCCCCAACGGGAAGCCACTGCCGTCCCCTCCCCTGAGGTGGATATCGAACCACGCAGCCAAGACCGGACCCCATCCGACAGGGCCTCCCGGTGATGAGGTCCCAAGCGGTTCCCTCGCTCCACTGGCCCCGCTGTACACGCCTCGATGTGTCCACGGGCCTGCGATCAGGCGGTGCTTGTCGGAATCCTTCTGTGCAGCGGCGAGGGCGAACATCTCGGGTGCGCACTGGTCTCGGTAACCCGCAATATGCAGGAGCGCCGTCTGACCGATCTCGGGCTTGTCGCTGAGAGACACAGTCGCGCCCGGACGCTCGACCCCAGGCTCGGCAAGCACCCAGTCCAACCAGTACCCGTCCGTCACGGTCGGGTCGGACAGTGGGTCGATGCTCGACAGCGGAAGCGTGTCCCACGTCTCCGCGATAGAACCCATACGAGCCATGATTCGATCCATCGCCGACGTCGCAAATGCGCGATCTTCGAGGCGGGCCACAGTATCCATTGCCATCTTCAGGGCGTACCACGTGACGAAACTGACCTCGAACGGACCACCTGGCGCTCGCGTAGTCCACTGCGTCGGCGCGACCACTGCTACAGCGGCCTTGAGATGAGGAGGCTGGGAAGCGACCGCTTTGTATGTCGTGAGACCCATGCCAGAAGACCCGTACATCCCGACCGAGCCGGTGCTCCAAGGCTGACTTGCGGCCCACTCGACGCAGTCGTAGCCGTCGTCGACGTCCTCGTTGAACTGCTTCCACTTTCCGTCGGATCCGCCACGTCCGCGCGTATCCTGAATGACAACCGCGAATCCCTGACGCGCCAACCAGGCCGGATCCACAATCCGCATGGAACCCATTCCTGCGTCTGTACGGTCGTAAGGATTGCGCTGCACGACGACCGGCCACGGCCCGTCGCCTACGGGCAGGTAGACGTCAGAGAGCAGTCGCACACCATCTCGTGTGTGCATCTCGACCCCGAACGTAACGTTCAGGCCCTCGCTGGCAGACCCCATCTTGCCTTCGTCTGTCGCGGTCATCGATCCTCGTCGCCGTCGAACGCGGTGTCGAAGAACTCCTCGTCGAAAAAGTCCGAAAGAGCAGTCAGAGCAATGTGTACAGGCCCTGCACCGAGGTACCAGATGCACTGGAGGATGGTTTCGTAGATCTCGCGCTTCGTCGCACCGACGCGAAGACACGCCTGAGCATGTGCGATGACGGGATCGTTGATCGGGCCACAGCCAGGGCCGCTGACTACGCTGAGCACGACACAGAGAAGCTCACGCGTCTTCAGGTCCAGCCCTGGCCGCCCGATCAACCCGCCCACAGCCCATTCCCTGCTCATATCTGCAATATCCGGCGACTTCCTCCGGTAGCGCTGACGCATCTCCTCGCCGAGTTCGCCGTCGTAGAGCAACGCTTGTAGCTCACGACCTCGGCGCTGAAGCTCGGGATTGGAAACAAAGGCGGCCATTACTATCTCCCAACTTGATTTTCTAGATGTGATGTCCTGGGCTTGTGCCCAAAGGATCGGGATGTTTTGGGCTTGTGCCCAAAGGGATCGGAAAGTGGCGAGTGGCGTCGGCGGCAAGCAGCCGCGCCGGAGAACTGACCAGCCAGGGCTTCCTAGAAGCTTGCCATCGCAGGAGACGTCGCTCGAGCGCGTTCATGCCTGTGTTCAGCAACGAGGCGACCACAGCGAGGATGATGAGGATCGCGAAGACACCGTCCATCTGGTACGTGCTGGCGTATTGCTGAAGCAGTTGGCCGATGCCATCGCGGGAGGCCATCATCTCTGATGTGACCACCCCTAGAAGGGACCGGCACCCCAGATGCGCTCGGCTCTGCCAACTCGACCACAAGCGACCCATCTTCCTCAGTCGACGTCATTTCGACACATCCATCAGCTTGCTGGTCGCGTCCGAAGTCGGAACGCTCAGTCGCCGCTCTTGTCCACGTCGTGGTCATCGCGCTCCTCCGCTTCATATGTCAGTGACACATGGGTCGGACTCGCATCCCTCGGGCCTGGCTTTCGATCCGAGCCGAGGCGTGACGATGTCCCTGCTACCTCAATAGAAATCATTGAGTGATAGCGATTGCTGCTAAGTGAAACCTACAGTCGTCTCCTCGGTGTGTCAAACGTCTCAAAAAGGGCGGAGGATGCGACGAGCTCACGCACGTCGATAGCGCGCAACTTCGATCGATGGCGAGTTGCGCTGGGAGGGTGCCGAACGAACACGAGCATGGCGCCTCGCGCACGCGACATGTGGGAATTCAGCGATCGCTGGTTCGGCGCCGATCGGCCCCGACCAGCACCATGTCGCCCCACTGCTGCGGAGTCGGGCTCAGTGCGTGAACTCCCGATGCAGCCGGGTCTGCGTCTTCGAAGCGATGAGCCATTCGCCGTCGAGCCTGGAATACGCGACGTGGTAGTGCCCCCAGCCGCGCATGGTTCGGAATGGCCGAGGGGGTGGGCCGTCACGAAACACCAGATCGGCCATCGCCCAAACGCCGTTTGCCGCGTTCGTGGAACTGATGTCGATCTCGCTGCTGAAAAGTTGGTGGACCGTGCGTACGTCCTTACCGTTGCGCGCACCGAGAGTTGCCGCAATCTCCAATCGGCCGCTTGCTCGGAATATCTCGGTCCCGAATTCGTCCAGAGGCGCGAGTATGCCTTCGGGCGTGAAGAGGTTCGCGAGCGCAGTCCAATCGTGCTTATCGGCGAGTCGGGCGTACCGGGCCTCCAGTTGTCGCAACTCCTCTATCGCGAGCAGCCTGTCGAGTGGGCTCATCATGGATGTCCTGCGCTCCTTTCCAGTTGGACCAGCGATGGAGTCTGGCGCCCGGACGCTCTCACTGGGTGCGATTAACCGCCATTCAACGAGCAATCGTACTCCGAGCTAAATCAACTAAATCAAACAGAGGCGAATGGAGGCACGGACGGCCAAGCCCGGAAGCGACTCGGCTGCACCTTCGGAGTCCGGAACCGGCCCGAACAGCACAACACCTTGACAGTCGAAGTTCTCGGATCCATCATCGTCGTAGCATTAAATGATATGAACTGTCATTCAATGAAACGTTCCTCGGTGTGATGTCATCGATACTCGGCTCCAGCTGTCGTCGGTCCAGCAGTTGGAGGTCGATGAACGGTCGCCCCGATTCACTCTTCCCGCGAAGACCGAAAAATACTGGCACGCAATGTTTGTCGCGTCGATCACCTCAAGTCCCGGAACGATCCGGTAACAACCACAGAAGGAAAGAAATGAGTCGCAACTCAATGCTCAGGTACGATGATCGTGTTGCAATTGTCACTGGCGCGGGCCGGGGCGTGGGACGAGCCCACGCCCTCATGTTGGCATCACGCGGTTGTAGCGTGTTGGTCAACGACATCGCAACCGAGGACGATTCGACGGGACCAGCGCATGCCGTCGTCGAGGAAATTGTTGCCTCTGGTGGCAGGGCAGCAGTCAACGAGGACAGTGTCGTCGACAACGCCGCGCAGATTGTCTCTGCTGCTGCTGATGCCTTCGGTAGGGTCGACATTCTGATCAACAACGCGGGCACCACTGAATTCGGCGAGTTCGACACCTTATCCGTCGAATCGTACGAACGACAGATCGCCCTGCACCTCATGGGGCCAATTGAATTGTGCCGTGCTGCTTGGCCCCACCTGAAGAGGTCCGGTGCGGGACGCATTCTGAACACTATTTCTGCGGGGGTCCTGGGACATCCCAACATGGCGAATTACTCGGCTGGAAAAGGCGGGCTGCTCAGCTTCTCCGGCGCGCTCGCTGCAGCGGGCACTCAGTTTCAGATCAATGTGAACTGCATTGCACCGTTTGCGTGGTCCAGGTTGCCCGAGGCGAACGCCGACGAGAACCTCCGTGCGTTTCTCAGCAAGAACTGCACTCCTGATCGTGTAGCAGCGTTCGCGGCCTGGCTCGTGCATCACGAAACCACGGTCTCTGGTGCGGCGTTCGAGGTCGGAGGCGGGGCCGCGGCACGCCTCATCCTTGCTCGCGGGTCCTTCGTCCGTGCTCGCGAAGATTCTCCAGACGCTTGGGCCGAATGTGGAACCGAGGTGTCGAGGATCGAGGGGCTTTTCCCGCTGACAACCGGTGGGGACTTGGTCAATGCGCACATGACGTCGATCCACTCCGAGGGCTCGTTCGACTTCTCAGATGCGTCGGCTGGCGGGATGAGTCGCTGACAAGCCTCTTCCCCCGGCTGAGGGGGAGGAGTTTCCCCTCCCCCTCAGCTGACCCCCATTCCCGCCGAACTGGATACATCAGCTCGACAAGGCGGCGAACGGACAGATGATCACCGAAACTTCACCTTGGTCGCATGCGGTGCCATGTCGTGACGGACTGAAATGTTCGACCGGTCCTGAACAAGAGGTCCTCACGCCACCGTGGTGCAACAAGTTGCATCCCGACCGGCAACCCATCCGCAAATCCGCATGGGACCGCGAGCGCCGGAACTCCGCCGATCGCCCAGGGACCGGTGATGGCGCCGAATCGACGGCTCGTCTCGAGGGTGTCGATTCCGTTGATGAGCGGGGCGGTGGAGCTGGTCGCTGGGGTCAGAATCAGATCGACATCCCCGAATAGCCCCTCCAACGCGCGCCGCCACTCGAAGCCGACCTGGTACAGGGCTGCCAACTCCGATCCAGTGATATCGGCGCCCCGAGTGAGTCGCTGGGCTACGTCCCCGCCGAAGCTCTCGGGGTGAGCGCGGAATCGCTCACCGTGGACGGCGTATGCCTCGGCCAGAAGGATGTGTGCGCAGGCGGTCTCGGCTTCTCGCCACAGGCCTGGCAGTCGGAGATCGCGAACGTCCGCGCCCAGTTCTCGTAATGTGAACACTGCGCCATCCAGACTGTCCTCGAATGCCGGGTCAAGGTCGTCGAAGAAGAAATCCCGGGGTACGCCGATGCGCAGTCCCCGAATGTCGTTTGACTCGGGTGAGGGCTCCACGCGGGCCGGGGGACGGAGTGATCGTGGATCCGCAGGGTCGTAGCCGGCCATGACCCCGAACAGAGCCGCGACATCGTCGACTGATCGCGCCAAGGGCCCGATTGTGTCCAGCGACCAGGACAGTGGGAAGGTGCCCGCGGTGCTGATTGAGCCGAGGGTTGGCCGCAGGCCGGTAACCCCATTCAGAGCCGCAGGGATCCGGACGGACCCGCCGGTGTCAGTTCCGAGTGCACCCATGCACATGTCCGCGGCCACGGCCGCACCAGAGCCGCCACTGGAGCCACCAGGGATACGGTCGGCGTCCCACGGGTTGCGGCCGGTGCCATACCACGGGTTGTCGCAGGAGACGCCGAAGGTGATTTCGTGGAGGAGCGTCTTGCCGAGAATGACGGCACCTGCCGCCCGAAGGCGGGCTACACACTCTGCGTCGCTTCCGGCGATAGCCTCTCGGAAGAGCGGAGAGCCGACCGTAGTAGCTACTCCGGTCACGTCGATGTTGTCCTTGATGCCCAGCGCGAGACCGTCCAACGGCAGGGCCTCGCCGCGCCGGCGTGCTGCGTCGACGCGGTGGGCATCTGCGAGGGCAGCGTCCGGTGTGACCGCGATGAAGGCGCTCAGCTGAGGATTGAGACTTTCGATGCGGCCCAACAAAGCCTCGGTCAGCTCCACCGACGCCACCTCGGTGCGTCGCTGTGGTGCGGCGAGCACTTCCTCTAAATCCGCTGCGTTGAGCATGTGATCTCCCACTCGGAGGTCGGCGCCAGGCCGGCCTGGACGGTCTGGGTAAGTTTCGCTCAGTGAGCGTTACCCGCACTTGTTGATAGTAGTCTAGGGTGATGCAGAGACCTACACGTGACGCGAAGAACTGGAAGTCCAAGCCCTTCTGGCCCAGCCATACGTACGCAGGCGGCAGCGATCCGGACTATCGATTCAGCCTCGCCAACGAGCGCACATTCCTCGCCTGGATCAGGACTTCACTCGCCCTGGTGGCCGCCTCCGTGGCACTGCGGGTGGTGGACACAGGCTTTCCGCCCGTTCTCCGGAAAGGTTTGGCTCTAGCACTGCTCGGCCTCGGCTGTTTCGCCGCCGTTGCTGCGTTCGTCCGGTGGACCATGTCCGAGCGAGCCATGCGCCGCGGCCGTTCGCTTCCCCGCCTCACCGTGGCCCTCCCGCTGGCAATCGCCCTCATCCTCATCGCCGGCGTGGTCGTCGGCACAGTCGTCTGATGCCGGAAGGGCACGTGATCGAAGCGCTCACCGCATCGACCGTGGATTCGGGTCTGGCTGGACCCCGTACGGCGCTTGGATGGCAGCGAACCACCCTTTCGGCCATGGCACTCGCCGCAACCTCAGCCCACTCACTGTGGAATGGCGCAAGCCTCACGACGGTGCTCGCTTTGGCGGCTCCCCTGGCCCTCGCCTTGTGGCTTGCATGGCGGGTCCTGCGCCGCCGCCGTTCGATATCCGGCGACGTCGGACGAAATGCGGCAGCTCTGGCCGCGTTGACACTGGTAACCGTCGCCACTCAGATCGTCGCGTGGGTGTGACTCAGGGCTGCCTGCACTCCGCTCGGGTCACCCTCAGAACAAGGGGTCGGTAAAACCTTCTCGAGCGAAGAAGGCACGGCCCCATGTTCCGGTCTCGCGCGTGCTCGCGGCCCCGATTTCGGTGCCGTAGGAGAGTTCGCCTTGGACCCTTCCATCCGCAAGGATCGGAAATATGCTTGCAGTTCGAAACTGCCGCTGCCCCTGTTCAGGGGCGCGCCGCACTGTCACAGTCAGGGCGACTTCGGCGAAGACGTACCAGTCGCCTGTCAGGCGGTTGAGCACGCTCACTTCGTCTACCGTGAACTCGTCGAAAAACTGTCGCCAATATGCGAGAGCCGCCTCGCGGCCCTCGCCTGCAACCATGGGCCCCTGTCCGGCAAGGTAGTTGCGCGCTCCAAGCAGAAAATCGTGTGCGTAGTCGGCGGTAAGCGCCTCAGCGTCATTGTTTCGCAAGGCTTCGACGATTCTGTCATGGACGAACAAGGCAGCAACGGGACGTAGCGGCAAGTCGGTGCGGGCGCCGGGTGCGCGCGCGATGTCGAAGCGGTCGGGGTCTTTCTCTGAGACTTCTACGTCGTACCGCTCCCACAGAAACTCTCCCACGATTCCGTCAGGCGCCTTCGGGAACAACACCGCGGTGTTGACGGTGTACTCCTGGCCGTCGCGTGTCCCGCGCCGCGAGGCCAAGCTCTCGACGAAGTAGAACCAGTCCGAAGTGATGTGGTGGCGCGCTCGCAGCTTGTCAGGCAAGAACTCCGCTCGGCTGCCCTCGTAGAACGCGCGGACCTGATCAGGTTGGGTCTCTATTCTGATCCGGCCGGGGACCGGCATGAACACGAATCGCGGCGCGGCTTTCGTGATCGTGTCGAGGGTTAGTTCCAGGTCGTCCTGGAATTCGGTCCCGATGTGTGTCTCTGCTGTTCGGAGACTGCCGAGTGCCTGCTCGAAGTAGGTTGGTGCATCCTGCCCCATAGCGGTGATGTCTCCTGTTCCGCCGAGCGTATCCGTCATTTTGCTTGCCCTCTCGGTCCGGCCCGCCCGGCCACAACGCCGGGTGCGGCTTGCATCACCGACACCATACCGCCTAAAGTCAACTGCTGGTAGTTACTCCCGTTCAATGACATAGGGAAGGAATTGGGTGCCCACTACACTCGCCTCGGAACTTGCCGATTTCGCCGCCGAACTTTCGGTCGACGCACTCCCGGACAACGTGGTGCACGCCGCGCAGCTGCACTCCCTCGACACGATCGGGTGTGGGCTGGCCGGCGTCGCGGTGGGGGCTGGAGCCCCTGCGCGAGCCGTCGCCTCCGAGGCTGCCGGGTCAGGGCACTCCACCGTGATCGGAGAGAGCGCGGGTATGACCCCGGCAGCGGCGGCCTTTGCCAACGCCGCAGCATGTCACGCGCTCGACTTTGACGACACCCACACAGCCGGAATCGTCCACATCAGTGCCGCTCTGGTACCCGCAGTCCTTGCGGTTGGTGAGGACGTCGGCGCATCCGGCGCAGATGTAATTGTCGCCCTGACCATAGGCACGGAGATCGTGGCACGCTTGGGGATGTGGAAGGGCCTAGGGGTGCGCGACCGCGGCTTCCACCCCACGTCGGTGCTCGGAGTGCTAGGGGTTGCCACGGCAGTCGGCCGACTCTACGGCCTTGACCACAAGACTGCGGTGAATGCCATCGGTATCGCCGGAAGCATGGCCTCGGGTCTCCTCGGCTATGTCGCCGACGGATCGTCGACCAAACACCTCAACCCGGCCTGGGCGGCTATGTCCGGCATCACCGCCGTCCGGCTCGCGGTCCACGGTGCAACCGGACCGGACAGCGTTGTCGAGGGAAGGTACGGCGTGCTCTCGTCGTTCGCCGACGCCCAGGTCGGTCCGACTATCGACCTCGCCGACCTCGGTCGCACCTGGGAGACGACCTCGATGGCGTTCAAGCCCTACCCGGCGTCCCACTACATGGCGGCACCGCTGGAGGCCATCCGCAGACTGGTCGCCGAAGAAGACATCTCCGCTGACGTGGTCGAGGAGATTGTGGCACTCGTGCCTGACGCGGGTGTCCCCATCGTCCTCGAACCGATAGAGGCCAAGCGACGGCCCGTGACTGGAGCCGAAGCCAAGTTCAGCCTCCCGTACTCTCTGGCCGCCCATTTGGTCCGCGGTTCCGTCGGCATCTCCACTTACACCGACGACGCGGTCACCGACGAGGAGGTACGCAAGCTGGCCGCGAAGGTGCGCTACGAGGTGCACGACTACGGCACTTTCCCGGCATCGCTGCCCGGCGGAGTGCGGGTCCTCACGACAGATGGTCGCGTGCTTCAGGCTGACGTGCCCCACCAGCCGGGATCGCCCACCAACCCTATGACCGACGCAGCTGTGGTGGCCAAGTTCCATGCAAACGCTGGTCTGGCATTGCCCAAGGAGGCTGTGGCGCAGCTCGCGCATACGATTCTGGAGCTTCGCGCCGCCGACGATCTGACGCCGTTCGCGACCCTCGGTCGAGCCCGAACCAGCGAGACAGACCAAGGTCAACGGACGTCGACTAAAGACAACTGAATGCTCAGAGAACGCCTCCTACCTTTGGCACTGGGCACGCCGGTGAACACATACCGGTGAAGCGCGAGGCAGCCCAAGGAGGAGCGCCGGGATGCGGGACTCCACGCGATGCATTGGAGTGTCCGGCAATCGGGCCCGGCGGTGTTCCTGGGCCCTAGGGAATCAGCTGAATTGAAACGATGAAGCGCGGAGCCCCGACTCTTCAAACGTGCCGGCGGCGTTGCTGCAACCGCTCCAGCACGCCGGGTACAGCGTCTGCCGTGGACCGGGCGATGGGTCCCGATACGCTGATGGGCCCGCTCTCGCCCGGGCCCCACTGGGGATAGACACGCCGCGGACTCCCTCGACTGCGTCGTGTACCGACTCGGCGTAGCGCTCGTGACGGATCGTGTGCACTCGATCGGCGAGATGCTCTTCCGCAGCTTCGTCCAACTCGAAGGTTGCGAGCAACAGCTCGAACTCGTCCGGCGACACAGACCCGTTGGTTTCCGCTCCGCACGTGGAGGGAGGACGTCTCACCACCAGAACTGTCGCGCAACCGCTCCAAGAGAGGGACTGCTGCTATCCGGGAATCAAACGAACGTGTCGACCTGTCCACGATCCCGATAAGTCGCGAACCGACTTGATAGTTGCTTGAGCCGCTTGAGCGATGCAGGACCTCGTCATCCTCGAGAGACTGCATGAGCCGCAGGACTGTCGACAGGGAAAGCCCGGTCTCTTCAGCGACGCGGGCTGGCAGGAGGCCCCCAGGCGATCGGGACACGCTCTCCAAAACCGCCAAGATTCGCTCTATTGCCTGCGCCCTGCACGCGGCGGCAAGGCGGAACCCTGCGAGGGTGCCCAGCGGCACGGAACGGGTCGCCGGTGTCGGTGCGGTCGTGGCCGGATAGGGGTGCTGCTCGGTTGGCGCGGTGTTGGGCTCGAGCGGCCAGTCCGGTTCGGGCCGATCGGTGTCGGTGTCAGTGTCGGTGCCGGTGAGCTGGGCATGCGGCGCCGCCCACAGCGCCGCCTGTTCGGCCTGCTTCTTCGTCGGTGCGTGCATCCATTGCGGCGTTCACGGAACGTCGATCACTACCTCACACCCGAGTTCCCAACTCGCACTGGAAGAATTCGGTGATTCCCAGCCGGCGCATCATCAGTGCGACGGGTGCGGGCAGCAGTTCGGCGGCCTCGTTGCTGCGCAGCCGCGGGTGGGTGATGGTGTAGGTCTTGCCGAGGCGGGTGAGTTCCCCTCCGCCGGCGATGACGTTGCGTGCCCAGTTCGGGTTGTTGCTGTAGGCCAGTCCGACCACGATTCCCTCGGCGGTCTTGAAGGCCTGGACGGGGCTGTCGTAGGCGGTGCCGGTGCTGCGGCCGCGGTGGTGGATGACCGCCAGTGGCGGTACATACCTGGCGAGGGGCCTCAGTACCGGGTTGAGAAGCTTCGGCAGCGCTGCCGCGCTCTGCGGGAGTGGCATGGGTGAGTCCTTCGGTGAACGGTGAAGCGGTTGTGAAGACTCAAGGGGCTGTTGCGTATTGGCTGGTGACAATCCTGAGGGCCGCTAACAGACGCTCTCAGATCGGCGGAGAGTGGTTTTAGGGATCGAATCACCCTCCGTCGATTTGGCAACAAACTCTCAAGTTCGAGCTCCCCGCCATTTTGGAACACCCCCTGAAAGGCCGTCAAGGAGCGCTGCGCTCGTTGCCATCACCGGTAACCCAGCGGTAGCGGTATATGGGATGGGTGCGGTATTGGTCAACGAGTCTCGCCGACTACATGGGCGCCGTGGCTTCTTGCGGCCACCCGGGCAGGTAGGTCTCCCGGGGTACCCCCATTGTGTTGAGGAAGCCGGCGACCATGCGATAGAGCCCGATCAGCATGACCAACTCGACCAGCTGTGCCTGGTCAAATAGCTGCGCGACCGGCTCCCAGGCACTGGGGGACACGTCGGCATCTCGCAGCAGCTCGTCGGTGAATCGGAGCAGCGCCCGATCTCGGCTCGGCCAATCGTCCACATCCTCGCGTGCCACTCGCTCGATCTCGCCGTCGCGCACACCCGCCTCGCGTGCGATGAGTACGTGCTGTCCCCACTCGTAGATTGCCTGAGTGCGCCACGCTGTGCGGAGTACGACCAGTTCCCGATCCCGCGGGGTGAGCAGCCCGTGAGCCAGGAATGTGCCCGCCAGGATGTTGAACCGCTTCAGCAACCGGGGATGCTGCGCCATGGTCAAGAAGATGTTCAAAGGGCGGCCGGACGGATCCGCCAATGTTTTCGCCAAGGTCTCGGCCAGCTCGGGACCGACCTCTTCCACCGTGGGCAGACGTTGGCCGTGTTGCTCGGGCACGTGGCACTTCCTTCCATTGACAGGTATCCGGACCCACGCCACAATACATTCATTAGGCGACAGTGACTATCACTAAATGGTAGTCTCTGGTTGCGGGAGAAGCCATCCACTTCGGAGCAGTAGCCCTCGCCGTTCGCAGGAGCATCGCCGGTGTCGCGCTCGATCCGCCGCCGCACGACCCATTCAAAGGAGCCCGACCGTGACAAGCCCACTGAACGACATCCGCATTCTGGAACTCGGCCACGCGCTGGCGGGACCGTTCGCATCGGTGATGCTGGCCGACTTCGGGGCCGATGTCATCAAGATCGAACGCCCGGGGGTCGGCGACAGCCTGCGTGCGATGGGTCCCCAGCGCGGCGGCAAGGGCATCTGGTGGACGGTGACCGGGCGCAACAAGCGGTCGGTGTGCATCGATCTGAAGTCCCCCGAGGGTCTCGCGTTGGTTCGCGATCTCGTGGCGACGAGTGATGTCGTCGTGGAGAATTTTCGGCCCGGTGTACTCGATCGCCTCGGTCTCGGCTACGAGGCGCTGTCGGCGATCAAGCCGGACATCATCATGCTCCGGGTCTCCGGATTCGGTCAGACCGGCCCCTACAGTCACCGTGGAGGATTCGGCAAGATCGCTGAGGCATTCAGCGGAGCAACCCATCTCACCGGTGCCGCCGATGCACCTCCGGTGCACCCGGGCTACTCGCTCGGTGATGCCACGACCGGGCTGATGGGCGCGTTCGGCATCATGCTTGCGCTGCGTCACCGGGACCAGACCGGACAGGGGCAGCAGATCGACCTCGCACTGTATGAGCCGCTGCTGCGGATGATCGAGTGGCAGGTTCCCCTGCACGACGTCGCGGGCACTTCGCCAATGCGCAACGGGCCCCGATTCCCCTTCGACGGAGCGTTCATCACCGACATCTGCCGCACCAAGGACGGGCAGGCGATCGTGGTGTCGGCGGCGACGACCGAATCGTTGACTGCGCTGCGGCGGCTGCTCGTCACAGCAGGGACACTAGGCGACGAGGCCGCTGGGGAGACGGATGTAGTGGCTGCGCTACGGACTTGGGTTGCGTCCCAGACTCGGGAATCAGCTCTCGAGACGCTGCACGAGGCTCGGGTGGTCGCCGACGGAATCAACACGGCCGCCGATATCGGCCAGAATGAGCACATCGCAGCCCGGGACAACCTGGTCACGGTTCTCGACGGGGACCATCAGGTTCGGATGCCCGGCGTCGTGCCGCGGATGACCGGGTCTCCCGGCCAAATCAATTGGGCCGGGGCGGACCTCGGCGAGCACACCGACGAGGTACTGGGGAAAGTCCTCGATCTGAGCGAGGATCGGATACAGGAACTGCGTGGTGCGGGCGTCGTCGGCTGAAATGCCGAACCGAGGCGTGCGATCCTGATGTCCGTCGCGCCCCGTTCCCGCGTGTCCGGGGACGGGGCGCGCCGCTCGGCGGGAGTGCCTCGGGGTGCGAGCTCGACAGGTCGCGTCTGGGTGACTGGTGCGGCGTGGATAAGAATTATGACCTCTCCTGAGTATCGCTATCGCGTCAGGTCGCGGCATCGAGGCGGAGAGCGAGTACTCCGCCCGGAACCGACGATTCACCAGACCCTCAAATCTGTAAACGATAGAGCAGCAGACTTCAGTAGGAAGAAGTGTGGAACGCTCACAACGACAATGACATTCTGGACTTTGCGCTCCTCTGGGAACCACTGGGAGGACTCACACTCCAGAAATCGTCACAACCGCCTTCTCGATTGAGCTCACGGAATTCCATTATCGGCTCCGAAGTGCTGCGCGGCACCAAATGGCCCGAATGCAGCACGGCACAACCTCTCCTGAGGCCGTGTATGCGCTGTCCGCAGTCGTCGACATCCCGCACAGAGAGTCATAGCGTGTGACCGGCAAGATCGTGCGTAGGGCACGACCAGACCTTCCCGTGACTCCCGCAAGACTGACCGTCCAGGTATTGACCCACACCGGTACTAGTAAGAACCCCCGACCCGAGGGGCTTCTAGCTCTGAGTTCCCGAAACGGCCGAAAGTGGTCGTACCGACCCTCCGTAAAAGTGAGCGAACAGAGGACATCTACCTCGCCGACGGCCTCGGCTTGTCGAACGATGCAATCTCTGCCCTACGTGACAAACTCACTTGTCCGAAACCCCTACGACCAGAGTGGGAGTGTGACTCTGGTGGTGTGTCTCGCAAATAATTGTCGATCAATTCGTTAGAATCCGTGCATGAGGAATCCGGTACCCGCTTTGGAGATTTCCGATGGGCAGCGCGTTGTGCTCGAGTCGTTGGCGCGGTCGCAGTCGGGTGCCCACCGGGAGGTGGTGCGGGCCAAGGCGCTGTTGATGGCGGCCGATGGTGTGGCCAACACGGC
>NZ_NHML01000019.1:0-185545 GCF_002165735.1 Rhodococcus sp. NCIMB 12038 | reverse complement strand
TACGTCCCTTCGGGGGCCCTGGATGTGGATGCATGGGACCTGATCTGGTAGTAGCCAAGCGATGGGGTGACGCAGGAAGGTAGCTGAGCCAGTCAGTGGTAATACTGGTGTAAGCCTGTAGGGCGAACGGTAGGCAAATCCGCCGTTCACGAGCCTGAGAGGTGACGCATAGCCGAATGAGGCGAATTCAGTGATCCTATGCTGCCGAGAAAAGCCTCTAGCGAGCTTTCACACGGCCCGTACCCCAAACCGACACAGGTGGTCAGGTAGAGAATACTAAGGCGATCGAGATAACTATGGTTAAGGAACTCGGCAAAATGCCCCCGTAACTTCGGGAGAAGGGGGGCCTCGTCCGGTGATGGAACTTGCTTCCTGAGCTGGGTGGGGCCGCAGAGACCAGTGAGAAGCGACTGTTTACTAAAAACACAGGTCCGTGCGAAGTCGTAAGACGATGTATACGGACTGACGCCTGCCCGGTGCTGGAAGGTTAAGAGGACCGGTTAGCCACTTGTGGCGAAGCTGAGAATTTAAGCCCCAGTAAACGGCGGTGGTAACTATAACCATCCTAAGGTAGCGAAATTCCTTGTCGGGTAAGTTCCGACCTGCACGAATGGCGTAACGACTTCTCAGCTGTCTCAACCATAGACTCGGCGAAATTGCATTACGAGTAAAGATGCTCGTTACGCGCGGCAGGACGAAAAGACCCCGGGACCTTCACTACAGCTTGGTATTGGTGTTCGGTTCGGTTTGTGTAGGATAGGTGGGAGACTGTGAAGCGCTCACGCCAGTGAGTGTGGAGTCGTTGTTGAAATACCACTCTGATCGTATTGGACCTCTAACCTCGGACCATGATCTGGTTCAGGGACAGTGCCTGGTGGGTAGTTTAACTGGGGCGGTTGCCTCCCAAAATGTAACGGAGGCGCCCAAAGGTTCCCTCAGCCTGGTTGGCAATCAGGTGTCGAGTGCAAGTGCACAAGGGAGCTTGACTGTGAGACTGACAGGTCGAGCAGGGACGAAAGTCGGGACTAGTGATCCGGCACCGGCAAGTGGAAGCGGTGTCGCTCAACGGATAAAAGGTACCCCGGGGATAACAGGCTGATCTTCCCCAAGAGTCCATATCGACGGGATGGTTTGGCACCTCGATGTCGGCTCGTCGCATCCTGGGGCTGGAGTAGGTCCCAAGGGTTGGGCTGTTCGCCCATTAAAGCGGCACGCGAGCTGGGTTTAGAACGTCGTGAGACAGTTCGGTCTCTATCCGCCGCGCGCGTTAGAAACTTGAGGAAGGCTGTCCCTAGTACGAGAGGACCGGGACGGACGAACCTCTGGTGTGCCAGTTGTTCCACCAGGAGCACCGCTGGTTAGCTACGTTCGGAAGGGATAACCGCTGAAAGCATCTAAGCGGGAAGCCTGTTCCAAGATGAGGTTTCTCACCCCCTCGAGGGGGTAAGGCCCCCGGCAGACCACCGGGTTGATAGGCCAGAACTGGAAGCCAGGTAACTGGTGCAGGTGACTGGTACTAATAGGCCGAGGACTTACCACAAAGAAGCTACGCGTCCACTGTGCAGTATCTGAAACAACACACACGTTTCAGAACTGAAGAAGAAGAACCACACCACCACCGGTGAAACGGTGTGGGTTGTGTCTTCGCTGATGTTCCGTGTGACAGTTTCATAGAGTTACGGCGGCCATAGCGGAGGGGAAACGCCCGGTCCCATTCCGAACCCGGAAGCTAAGCCCTCCAGCGCCGATGGTACTGCACCCGACAGGGTGTGGGAGAGTAGGACACCGCCGAACATCCGTTACCGAAAGCCCCCCAACCTTGTTGGGGGGCTTTCGGCATTTCACAACAGTTTGTCGACGGCGACTTGATAACGCTGCGGTAACGTCCCCCCGGTTCCCCTTTGGCAAGTCCTTCGCCTGCGTAACGTGGCCCGGGCAGATCCGTTGGGATCGTGCCGTGTGGTGCGCGTCCACCCGGATCACCCGAGGTGACGAAGGGGAATCTGTGGTGACGAGCACGATGTCGAAACAACGTCCGGCTGTCAGAGCGGCTGTCGCCTTTGCAGGCTTGATGGTGGCCGCCGGCTCTGTCGCGGGGTGCACGAAGACCGACACGGCCAGCGGCGGATCGCTCCTCCAGCAACTACAGGACAGCGGAACGGTGACCGTCGGTTTCGCCGGCGAGGCGCCGTACAGCTTCGAACAGGACGGCCAGCTGACCGGCGCCACCGTGGCGTTGCACCGGGAAATCTTCAAGAACCTGGGCATCGACAACGTCGAAGGTGTGAGCACCGACTTCGGCGCCCTCATTCCCGGACTGCAGGCGCGCCGCTTCGACGTCGTCAGTGCCGGCATGTCGATTCTGCCGCAGCGCTGCGAGCAGGCAGCGTTCAGTGAGCCGGAATTCAACTACACGACCGCGCTGATGGTGCCCAAGGGCAACCCCGCGAACCTCACCGACATGCAGTCGGTGCAGCAGAGCGGTGTGCGGATGGCAGCGATGACCGGGGCGATCGAATCGGACTACGCGCAGCAACTGGGAATCGACGCGATGCAGGTGGCGTCGCCGCAGGACGGAATGGACGCTGTCGCCAACGGGCGTGCCGATGTCTTTGCGCTCACCGGGATCTCACTGAACTGGCTGGCGCAGAACAACCCGCAGGTCCCGGTGGAGGTGACCAACTCGTTCGTCGCCGTGATCGACGGGGTACCCCAGGTCGGTGCCGGCGGCACGGTCTTCCGCAAGGAGGACACCGAGTTGCGCGACGCCTACAACGCCGAACTCGCCAAGATCACTTCCGACAAGGAGAAGTACCTGTCGATCGTCGGACCGTTCGGATTCACCGCAGAGGAACTGCCCGATCCGAACCTGACCACCGCCAAACTCTGCGGCGAGACCGGCTGATCGACGCCGGGGTCTGCTGCCTGTGAAAGAGAACATCGACGCGCTGCTGCATGCGTGGCCGAGCATCCAGGAAGGCATCGTCGTCACGCTCCAACTGACGGCGGGAGGCGCGCTCCTGGCATTCGTGCTCGCGCTCGCTCTCGGGTTGGCTGCCCGTGCGCACAACATCGTGATCCGGGGATCGGCTCGCGCGTTCATCGAATTCTTCAGGGGCACTTCGCTATTGGTGCAGCTGTTCTGGTTGTTCTACGTGGTTCCGCTGTTCGGCTATCTCATCGACCCGGTGCTGTGCGGGATCCTCGCGCTCGGGCTGAACTACGGTGCCTACGGAGCCGAGGTGGTCCGCGGTGCGATCAACTCGGTGCCGCAATCGCAGTGGGAGGCGGCGACGGCGCTCGACTTCAGTCACTGGCAGCGGCTGCGCCGGGTGGTGTTCCCGCAGGCGTGGGCCGAGATGATTCCGCCGCTGACGAATCTGCTGATCCAGCTGCTCAAGGGCACCGCCCTTGCGAGCTACATCCTCCTGCAGGACTTGACCTTCGAGATCGACCAGCTCCGGCAGACGACCGGGAACACGCTGTTCGCGTTCGGCGTGGGGCTCATCATCTACTTCGTCATCGGCTACGTGCTGACCCTGTTGATGAACGCGCTCGAGGTGCGGGCGAAGAATCGCCTCGGCACGGGACCGTCTCTGCGTGAGATCTTCAGCCTCGCACCGTCCGACCCTCGGGGATTGGAGGCCGCGAAACAATGAGCGTCCACTGGAGCTGGGACCGCGCGTTCGAGGCTCTGCCCGTGCTGCTCGAGGGTTTCAAGATCACCCTGATCGCCACCGTGCTCGGGTTCCTGATCTCCGTCGTACTCGGACTCGTCATCGCGTTGATCCGGCAGGCCGCACCGCGGTGGGTGAGTGTGCCGGTCCGCGCGGTCAGCGAATTCATCCGTCTGACCCCGCTCGTCGTGCAACTGCTGTTCGTGTACTACACGTTCACGGGACTGTCGCCGCTGCAGATCGGTGTGGCGGTGCTCGGAATTCACTATTCGACGTACATGGCCGAGGTGTATCGGGCGGGGATCGAGGCGGTGCCCGTCGGCCAGTGGGAGGCGGCGCGGGCGTTGTCCATCGCGCCGACCCGGACGTGGCGGGCGATCATCCTGCCGCAGGCCATCCGTCGCGTCGTCCCGGCGCTGGGCAATTACGCGGTGTCGATGTTCAAGGACACCCCGTTCCTGTTCGCCATCACGGTGGTGGAGATGGTGACGGCCGCGCAGCAGTTCGGCGCCCGGCACTTCCAGTACCTCGAACCGTTGACGCTGGCCGGTGTGATCTTCCTGCTCGCCAGCTACCCGACGTCCCTGCTCATACGGCGATTGGAGAGACGTCTTGCCCGATGACGCGAGCACAGCAACCCCGATGATCCGATTCGACGACGTCGTGAAGCAGTTCGGCGACCACGTCGTGCTCGATCACCTGGATTTTCAGGTCGAGCGCGGCGACCGTGTGACCCTCATCGGCCCGAGCGGATCGGGGAAGACGACGATCCTGCGGCTGCTCATGACCCTCGAGAAGGTGAACGACGGCGTCATCTGGGTGGACGGGGCGCCGCTGACGCACGAGGAGAAGGGCGGCAAACTCGTTCCGGCGTCGGAGAAGTACACACGCCGGATACGACGCCGGATCGGCATGGTTTTCCAGCAGTTCAACCTGTTCCCCAACATGAACGTGATCGAGAACATCACCGAAGCGCCGATCCACGTGCTCGGCCTGGACAAGGCCGCGGCCGCGAAGCGGGCACGCGAGTTGCTCGAGACGGTTGGTCTGTCGGAGAAGGAGACCGCGCACCCGACGCAGCTGTCCGGTGGCCAGCAGCAGCGGGTCGCGATCGCGCGCGCCCTGGCGATGGACCCCGACATCCTGCTGCTCGACGAGGTGACGTCGGCGCTGGATCCGGAGTTGGTGGCGGACGTCCTCGACGTACTCAGGGACGTCGCGCGTACCACGGACATCACGATGCTGATCGTCACGCACGAGATGCAGTTCGCGCGGGACGTGTCGAACCGGGTGATGATGTTCGACGCCGGTCGCATCGTGGAGGAAGGCGACCCGGCCACGATCTTCACCGCACCGAAGCACGAGCGCACCAAGACGTTCCTGAAGGCCGTGCTGGCCGACTGACTCCCGGGCTAGCGGGAGGTGGTCGCGAGTTCCGGCTCGTCGGCGGGAGCGCGCCGTGCCAGCCGGCCCGCCATCCACGCGCACACCAGCAACTGCAGTTGGTGGAACAGCATGAGCGGCAGCACGATCAGGCCGATCGGCTGACTGGCGAACAGGACCGTGGCCATAGGAAGGCCGGTGGCGAGGCTCTTCTTCGACCCGCAGAACGTGATCGTGATCTGATCGGCGCGGTCGAACCCGAGTCGTTTCGACCCGAACCAGGTGAGGGACAGGACGATCGCGAGCAGGACCGCGCACACCGCGAGCAGGCCGAGGAGCCGGCCGGCGGACAGTGTGCCCCAGATTCCCTCGTTCATTCCTTCGCTGAATGCGACGTAGACGACCAGCAGGATGGATCCGCGGTCGACGAGCTTGAGCGGTGCGCCGTGCTCCTTCACCCACGGGCCGATCCACCGTCGCACGGACTGGCCGGCGATGAACGGGAGCAGCAGCATGACGAGGATGCCGATCGCGGAGGACGCGTCGAAACCCGCCCCCTCGCTCGTCATCAGCAACGCCACGAGCAGAGGAGTGACGACGATGCCGAGGATGTTGGAGAACGACGCGCTGACGATCGCCCCGGGCACGTTGCCGCGGGCGATCGACACGAACGCGATCGACGACTGGACGGTCGACGGCAGGAGGCAGACGTACAGAAGGCCCAGATACAGCGGCTGGGTCAGGATCGTCGGGACCAGCACGCGGGCGGCGATTCCGAGGAGCGGGAAGATGACGAACGTAGCCGCGAGGATGGTCAGGTGCAGACGCCAGTGTCGCAGGCCCTGCAGCGCCTCCTGCGTGGAGAGCCGGGCGCCGTAGAGGAAGAACAGAATTCCGACGGCCACCTTCGTGGCCCAGGTGAACGCCGTCAGGGCAGTGCCGTCGGCCGGGACCAGGCTGGCGATCCCGACGGTGATCAGGATGCCGATGATGAACGGATCGAGTTTTCCGAGCAGCGGGATCTTCGTCAGCATGGTTCGACCGTAAGGAATGCGCGGATATTTCGAAAGACGATAGTGGCGTTTACTGTAATGCCGAACCGTGATAACAATGAGCCATGTTCGATCCGGTTCACCTGCGGAGCTTCCTGGCGGTCGCGCGCACCAAGAGCTTCACCGCCGCCGCCCGGCGCCTGGACCTGCGGCAATCGACAGTCAGCCAGCATGTCGGAAAGCTGGAGAACGCTGCGGGTCGCCGCCTGTTTCTGCGGGACACGCATTCGGTCGAGTTGACCGCGGACGGCTCCGTAATGGTGGGGTTCGCGACATCGATACTCGAGCGGCACTCGGACGCCGAACGTTACTTCACGCAGTCGGGGGTGCGCGGACGCGTCCGGTTCGGGGCGTCCGAAGATCTGGTTCTGCACGAACTCCCCCGGATTCTGGGCGAGTTCCGGCGCAGCCATCCGCTCGTGGATCTCGAACTCACCGTGGCGTTGAGCGAAGTGCTGTTCCGGCAACTGCACGAGGGCCGACTGGACCTGGTCTTCGGGAAGCGTCGCCGAGGAGACCAACACGGGGAACTGGTGTGGACCGACCGGTTGGCGTTCTTCGCCGCACCCGACTTCGTGCCGGATGCCGAGGGTCCGGTGCCGCTGGTGACGTATCCGCCGCCCTCGATCACGCGGGCAGCGGCGCTCGACGCCCTGGAGAAATCCGGCCGCGGCGCGCGGGTTGCCTGCGTGACGGACAGCTTGAACGGGTTGCGGGCCGCCTGCCTTGCGGGTCTCGGGGTCGTGTTCCACGCGGAGACCCTTCCACCCGCGGGGCTGGTTCCGGTGCGGATGCGTTCGCGCGACGAGTGGGGGCCCGCGGTCGACGTCGAATTCGTGCTGGAGGCCCGCCGGAGTGTTCTCAGCGAACCGGAGCAGGCTTTGCGCGCCGCCATCCTCGAGAACGCGGATCGACTGCGCGCGTGACCTCGGTGGGAGGGCTGCTCCACCGAGGTCGTCGAGCTGTCAGAAGATGAGTACGGACAGGGCCGTGGACAGCACCAGGCCGGACACCACCGGCACGAAACACTTCCGGGCGAGTTCGAGGACGGGCACTCGGGCGAAACCGGCCACCGCGATCAACGACGACCACGCGACGAGCGTTCCGCCGCCGGACCAGATGTTCCCCATCTGACCGATCGCCGCCAGGGTTGCGGGGTCCATCCCGACCGCGGGTCCGAGTGCGCCTGCGAGCGAACCGGTCAGTGGCAGGCCGGTGAAGCCGGACCCTTCGAGGCCCGCGATCATTCCGATGGCGAGAATGCCGAACGACGTGACGAACGCGTTCTGGGGCAGGTGGGACTGCGCGGCGTTCACCAGGTCGAACAGCAATGTCGGACCCGTCGCGTCTGCGGGAAGTCCGAGAATGGCGGCGGAGAAGTCGCCGTTGCCGATGAAGAAGAAGCCGGCGATCGGAATCACGATGCCCATCGCCTTGAACGCGAAGACCAGGCCGTCGATCAGGTGCTCGGACGTCGTTTCGAGGAAGCCCTTCTTGTCGTTGGTCGCGGCGGCCGCGAACAGGATCAGCGCCGCGATACCGCCGACCATCGCTGCCGCGTCGCCGCCCTTGAGGTCGGGCACCAGGTCGGTGAACTTGCCGACCATGAGGTAGACGATGAACGCCAGATACGCGGTGGGCACGAGCACCGCGAACGTCTTCGCGGCGCGGATGCTCTTGAACGTGTCGTCGATGACCTGCCGCGCCGAGGCCGTGACGGGTTCGGCGAGGACTGCCGTCGACGTCTGCGGAGCGGCAGTCGTCGGCGCTTCGGCCGGTGCGGGACCGGTCGTCGTCCCGCCGCCGGCGGGAGCCGCACCGCCGTCGGGAGCGTCGCCGACCGGCTTGCCGAAGTCGCTCTCCGCGCGGGACTCCCAGTCGGTGAGCAGTTCCGGTGCGGGGCGGCGCATGTGCCTGCGCTGCGTGAAATAGGCGATGAGGAGCGCGGTGAGGCCGACGATCAGGGACATCACCAGGGCGCGGTCCGCGACGACGTCCGGATCGACGCCCGCCGACTTCGCCGACAGGCCCGGCGCCACCTTGATGATGTAGTCCGAGGACAGCGCCATGCCCTGCCCGCAGATGGCGATCGCCATGCCGACGGCCATCGGGGGAAGGCCGGCGCGAATGGCGACGGGGATGAGGACGGCGCCGATCAACGGCACCGCGGGGGTGGGCCAGAAGAACAGCGAGATCGTGTAGGTGACGACGGCCAAAACGATGAAGCTGCTGGTGCCGCCGCGCATGACGCGCCGGAACGGGGCGACCATCAACCGGTCGGCCCCCATCTGCCGGAGGGCGCCGAGCATCGCGGTCACCAACGAGATGATGAGGAAGATGTTGAACAGTTCGCGGGCGGCGACGAGGCTCGCGTTGAAGATCGACGCGAGACCGGTGACCAGACTGTCGGAGAACACGAAGGCTGTCAGGAAGGTGCCGATGACGGCGGGGACGACGATGTTCTTCCGCATGAGCATCGTCCCGAGGATGACAACGATTCCTCCGAGATACACCCAATGTGCGGCGGTGAGACTTACATCCACAGTGCGCCCCTTCGAAATAGGTACAGACTAGTGGTACTAGTCACAGTGCAGTGATACTGCGCGGGGCGTTATCCAGGGTCAACGTCCAGAGTGCACATCGACAACCAGCGTATTTGGGCATTGTGCCCGACATTTTTCGCCGGGATTGCTTGTTGTCACGCGCAGGTAAAGGAATGCTCGGCAGTGGCCGTTTCACGGAATCCTGTGTTCATAATTAGGCTTGCCTAACCTACTGTGCTGGGTGCGTGCGGCAGGGGTTTCCGGTGAAAACCGGCATCGCCGGAGCGCGAATTCTCGGATGAAAGTGGACTCTATGATGACGGCGATCGGTCAGGACCGGAGTGCAACCGCGAGTGACGAACGAGGACCGGGCACGACGCCCGCGCTGGCGGCGCTGCTCGCCGGAACGTTCGTCGGCACGGTCAGCAACAACATCGTCAACGTCCCGCTGAACGCGATCCTCACGGACTTCGACGCCGGACTCGGTGGCGGCATCTTCGTCGTCGTCGGGTTTCTCTTGACGTTCGCGACGACGATGCCGCTGGCCGGGTGGATCGGCGACCGGTTCGGTCGCAGGCGCGTGTACTGCGCCGCCCTGCTGGGTACCGCGGTCTGTTCCCTCGGTGCGGCGCTCGCGCCGTCACTGCCGGTGCTCGTGATGTGGCGCTCGCTCGGCGGGATCGCGGCTGCCGCGTTCGCGCCCGCGGTCATGGGGCTGATCGCGTGGCTGTTCGGGCCCGCGCGGCGGGCGAGCGCCGTCGGCGCGTGGGCGGCGGTGAACGGCATCGGTCAGGCCGTGGGCCCGTCCATGGGCGGAATCGTCAGCGACTGGTGGGGCTGGCGGTGGACCTTCGTGCCGCTGGTGCCGGTCGCCCTGATCGGGTTCGCCGCGACCCTCCGCTACATCCCGGGATACCCCGGGAAGAAGATGCGGCTCGACGTGATCGGGGCGTTCACCGTCACGCTCGGAGCGGCCCTGCTGATCCTCGGCCTCACGTCCGTCTCGCAGGAGCAGGTGCCCGCCTGGGTCAGCATCGCGACCATCGGCGGCGGAGTCGTCGTCATTGCCGCGTTCGTGATCCACTGCCGGCGGGCGGCGAACCCGTTCGTGCCCATCGACCTGGTGATCGAATCACGTTTCCTGCGTAGTGCTCTCGCCGCATTCACCCAGATGTTCGCGCTGGGTGCGGTGCTGCTCGCGCTTCCGCTCTACTTGACGGGTTCGGGCAGTTCGACCACACAGGCCGGGCTGATGCTCTTCGTGCTGCCGGTG
The DNA here is from genome assembly GCF_002165735.1 of Rhodococcus sp. NCIMB 12038. NCBI lineage: Bacteria > Bacillati > Actinomycetota > Actinomycetes > Mycobacteriales > Nocardiaceae > Rhodococcus > Rhodococcus sp. NCIMB 12038. The sequence continues at coordinate 175,617 of NZ_NHML01000019.1, read as the reverse complement.
GTCATGACGTGCGTGGCACCCGTCGTCGGGCGTCTCGTCGACAGGATCGGTGCGCGGGTGGTGATGCGATCCGGCCTGGCGGTGTTGATCGGTAGCCAAGTGGCACTGGCGATCACGTTGTCGGCCGACGTCCGGAACCCGATCGCGCTCGGCGCCGTACTCGTCGTCGCCGGACTGGGAATCGGCATGGTCCAGACGCCCGCCGCGGCCGGTTCGACCCGATCGCCCGCGGGGGCCGTGGGAACAGGTCTGGGACTGTTCAACCTCATCCGCTTCGGCGGCTCCGCCGTGGGCGCCGCCTGGGTGGGCGTGGCCGCACACCTGACGGCCGATCCGTACGGACTGCTGTTCGTCGTCACCGCCCTCGTCGTGGTCGCCGGATTGGCCGGGACCTTCATCGGTGAGGACCCGGTGGCCGTCTGAGGGTTAGCGGGTCACGATTTCGTGGTTGACGGTGTCCTGGACCTGGGAGAGCAGATCGAGGCGGAGCGCCAGCCACAGGGTGAACTGATTCTCCGGTTCCCGGATGTCCATGCCGATGAGCCGTGACGTGCGATCGAGCTTGGCGATCATCGTGTTGCGGTGGATCCGGAGGCGCCGCGCAGCGGCGTTGACGTTGCCGCCTTCTTCGAGGTAGGCGAACAGCAACTCCTCGGTGTCGGCGTGTGAACTCGATGCCCGGAGGGGGCCGAGGACGTCGCGGATGAGCCGCCGGCTCTCGTCGGTGTCGGTGGCGCGGGCGAGGACACTGAATCCCCGCAGGTCGTTGTAGGCCACCGAACCGGACAGCCCGAGTCGCTGCGCGATGCCCAGGGTGATGCGGGCCTCGCGGTAGCTTTCGCCGATGTCGCGGGCGCCCGCCGCCGGGCGGCCGTGGGCCACGGGGATCCGCTGGCCCAAACGGGTTTCGAGATCGAGCGCCATGGCGTGCGCATATTCGCCGATCTCCGATTCGACGCCGGGGGCGTCGGCGGAACTGAGGGATCGGATCACCACGAGCACGTCGCCGATGACGGTGACGTGGGAACGAACGCCCGGACGTGGGAGCACGCCGGCGGCGTAGCGGGCCAGCCGGACCATGCTCGCGCCGGGCCGTCCCGCCGCGCGGTCGACGAGACCGGGAGCGACGAACACGATGTAGTGCAGGTCCAGATCGATCTCGTGCAGTGCGGCCCGGGTGCGCAGGTCGTGGTCGTTGGCGAAGTTGCCGTGCACCAGGGCCTGAACGAAGTCGCCCCGGGCCCGCTCCTCGGCCTCGTCGACGCTCCGCTGCCGGAGCATCTCGGTGCCGATGATCGTCCCGGCCTGCTCGACGACCACCCGGTGCTGCGCGATGTCGTGCCTGCGCGGGTTGGCCCCGGGCACGACGACCACCACCCAGCCCTCGTAGCGGCCTGCCAGTTGCATCGCCCCGGCGACCGCCGTGGTGGGCGCGATCAGTCCGTCCGGATGCTCCAGGCGGATCACATGCACGTTGTGCATCCGTGCCGGTGGCGATTCCTCCAACCGCGGCAGGGCGTCGGCGAGCGCGTCGAGCAGGGCGACGGTGCCCGCGTCCTCGGCGTCCGGAAGTCCGGCGTGCGCGAGAAGACGCCCCCGGACGTCCAGCGCGACGGCGACGTCCGAGGTCAGCGCCGCGACCTCGCGGATCAGCATCGGCAGTCCCGCCCCACGATGCAGCAACCCCGCGAGCGACTGATGCACGGTGAGCGCATAACGCATCACGTGCGCTTCCTGGGTGAGTGCGCGCTCGGCGAGCAGGCGGTTGAGGGCGGTGAACCCGACGGGAAAACCCAGTTCCACGACCGTCAGTCCGGGCGGCCAGGTGGTGCCGGCGGGCGCGGACCCGTCGACGAGCAGGACTCCGGCGCCCCGCGCCACCAGCGACTCGAGCTCGCGTCCGGGTGCGGACAGGGTTTCGGGCCGGGTGTACACGGCGACCTCGGCGAGCGAGTCGGGCCTGCTCATCACCTCACCCCACGGCAGGCACCACGTCACCGGACCGTTTAGGGCGTCCGTGCCCGACAGCACCCGGGCCGACGCGAGCAGCGGCTCTTCCAGTAGGCCGCGTAACGACAGTCGCTCGTCGTCCGCGTTCGGCGTGGTGGTGTCGTCCACGAAAGGACCTCCTCGGCTGGAGTCGAAAGGTGCAGTATCGCGGAGCGCGCACTTGCACTGCCTATGCACTATGCCCTGATTTTGCCGAAATTGCCGGATAGTTTGACCATGGTTCTGTCGGCGATGCCGGTGATAGAAATCGGTGCATCACTTCCTCCCGAATACGCAACGGAGAAGACCATGCATCAGGTTCACCGAATCACCCTCGACGACGCACTCCCGCTGCTCGCCGCGGGACGCGCGAAGGCCGAGGAAATCGGCGTCAAGCAGACCCTGTGCGTCTGCGACGACGGCGGCAACGTACTGGCCCTGCACCGGCTACCCGGAGCGCGCCTCACCGGCGTCGACATCGCGATCGCCAAGGCGTTCACCGCGGCCGGCCACGAGCGGGCCACGCACCTGTTCAACGAGGCCCCCGACGGCCCCGCGCTGCCCGGGAACGAGGCATTCGGCATCAGCCACATGCTGCCGGGCAAGTTCGCGGTGTTCGTCGGCGGATTCCCCCTCGTCTTCGACGGCCAGATCGTCGGAGGCATCGGCATCAGCGGCGGAAACGGCAAGCAGGACAAAGCGGTCGGAGCGGCGATGCTCGCCGAGTTCGAAGCACTCGCGGTAGTGCGCAACTGACCACCCCCCGGTGCGCCGACAACGTGCACATCGAAACCGTTCCGACACAGTCACTTCGGCCGTGGTCGTACCGATCGCGAGCCGATACCGTCGAACCTACTCCAGTCGGAGCATCCCCCAACCATTCTCATACGAGGAAGACGAGGCACATCATGACCGAACTACTGGGCAGGGACGAATTCCGCACAGCTCTGGAGAACGCCATCAAGGGCCGCGAGGCGAAGAACGCGTCGTTCAGCAAGGCGTGGGCCGAGGGCAAGCTCGAGAAGCACCACTTCGCTCGGTGGGCCGAGAACCACTACCACTACGTCGGTCCGTTCGCCGACTACCTCGCGAACATCTACTCGAACACCCCCGACAACTTCACCAATGCAAAGGATTTCACCCTCCAGAACATGTACGAGGAGGAACTGGCGGACATCCGGCACACCGACCTCCTCATCAAGTTCGCCGAGGCGTGCGGCACCACGAGGGAGCGTGTCGAGGATCCGTCGAACATGAACGCGATCACCCGCGGACTGCAGTCCTGGTGCTACGCGGTGTCACAGCGTGAACACTTCGTCGTGGCCACCGCCGCACTCGTCGTCGGACTCGAATCGCAGGTTCCGAGCATCTACAAGAAGCAGATCGTCCCGCTGCGTGAGGTGTATGGATTCACCGAGGACGAGATCGAGTTCTTCGACCTGCACATCACGTCGGACGTCGTGCACGGTGAGCGCGGATACCAGATCGTGCTCGACCACGCGGACACCCCGCAGTTGCAGCAGCGTTGCCTGCAACTCGTGCAGTGGGGAGCCGAGATGCGCTTCTCGTACACGAAGGGTCTCTACGACACGTACGTGGCACCGGACCTCACGCTCGCGACCGCCTGACCGTGCGAAGGGAGGGGCCCGGGCCGGGCCCCTCCGGACGCAGGCCGCCCGAGAAGGAGAGAACGATGGAGACGAACTGGACCCGGCTGGTCACCGTGCGCGAACTCGGCCGCCGCCGGAAGCTTCGAGTCGAGGCCGGGGACACCGCGATCGCCCTGTTCCAGACCGACGACCGGATCTACGCCTTCCGTGACCTGTGCGTCCATCAGGATCGGTCGCTCGCGAAAGGCACACTGCTGCACGGGCGCGTGATCTGCCCGGGCCACCAGTGGGCGTTCGACCTCGACACCGGTTACGAGGAAGACCAGGACCTGTGCCAGCCGACCTACGCGGTGAAGGTCGAGGACGACGTCGTCTACGTGGATCTCACCCGCAGCCCCGATTACGCCGAGACCGCGACTTCGCCGGCCGAAGTCGACTGAGAGAGCGAGTGACACCATGACGCTGAACACCATCGTCACCATCGGCGCCGGCCAGACCGCTGCCGTCGCGGCGCGCACCCTGCGGCGCCGAGGGTTCGACGGCAGGATCCTCCTCGTCGGCGACGAGCCGCACGCGCCGTATCAGCGCCCACCGCTGTCCAAGGAATTCCTCGCCGGGCAGGAGGACGGCGAGTCGTTGATGCTCCTGCCCGAACCGTGGCGAGAAAAGCAGAATGTCGAACTCCTCACCGGCAGGACGGTGACGCGGATCGACGCGAGCGGCGGATCGGTCGAACTGTCCGACGGCCGGAGCATCGCGGCCGACGCCGTCCTCATCGCGACCGGCGGCAGGCCGCGCACGATGCCGGTGACCGGCCCCGCGCCGGAACGGGTGCACTACCTGAGGACGATCGACGACGCCGAACGGCTCGCCGCCCAGCTTCGCCCCGGCACCGGGCTGGTGCTGATCGGTGGGGGCTTCGTCGGACTCGAAATTGCGGCCACCGCCCGCACTCTCGGGGCAGAGGTGACCGTCCTCGAAGCGGACGCGGTGCCTCTCGCTCGGATTCTCGGACCCGAGATGGGCGACGTCTGCACGCGGTTGCAGCGCGACAACGGCGTCACCGTCCGCGGCGGCGTCCGCGTCGACACCGTGACCACCCGGCCCGACGGCGTGCTCATCGCCCTCGACGATGGCGAGGTACTGCAGGCCGACGTCGTGGTGGTGGGGATCGGGATCGTCCCCAACGTCGAGGTCGCCCAGGCCTCTGGACTGGCCGTCGACGGTGGAATCCTCGTGGATGCGCAGGGGCGGACGTCGATTCCGCACGTGTACGCGGCCGGCGACGTCGCGGCCCGATTCTCCGACGCGGCAGGCAGACACGTACGCGTCGAACACTTCGACAACGCGAGCAAGCAGGCGGCCGCGACGGCGAACCTGATGCTCGGACGTGTCGGGGTCGTGGACCCCGCACACTGGTTCTGGTCCGATCAGTTCGGCAAGAACATTCAGTTCACCGGCGCCGCCACCTACACGGACCTGGTATTCCGCGGCAGCGCCGACAGCGGCGAATTCACGGCCTTCTATCTGGACCGCGGCGTGGTCCGCGGCGCCTTCACACTCGACCGCGGCGAGGAGATCGGCGCGGCCAGGGAATTGATCGGCCGGGCGATCACACCGGCGAGGTTGGCGGATGAGAGCGTCGACCTGTTCGACCTGATGGACGAGGACGACGAGGAATTGGTGACGGTGTCATGATCGAGGGACTGAATTTCATCGACGGGCAATGGGTTCCGTCGTCCTCGGGTGCGGTGTTCGAGCGGCGCAATCCCGCCGACCACCACGACGTGATCGGCGTGTTCCCCGATTCCACCGAGGCGGACGTGGATGCCGCCGTCGGCGCATTGGCCAAGGCGGCGCCGCAGTGGGCCGCAACGCCCCCGGAACGCCGCGCGGTAATTCTGGAAGGCGCGGCCGCGCACCTCGAGGCGCGGGCGGCCGAACTCGTCGACGAACTCGTCCGGGAGGAGGGCAAGACCCGCGCGGAGGCGACCATGGAAGTCGGTCGCACTCCGATGAACCTGCGCTTCTACGCGGGTGAGGCCCTCCGGACCACCGGCAGTACCTACCCCACCCCGGGCGAGGGACTGGTCATCACCCTGCGCGAACCCGTCGGCATCGTCGGCGCGATCACCCCGTGGAACTTCCCGCTCAACATTCCGTCCCGCAAGCTCGGACCTGCCCTTGCCGCGGGAAATGTCGTGGTGTTCAAACCTTCCGAGCTGACACCACTGATGGGTCAGCGGCTGGTCGAGGCGCTGCTGGCAGGGGGACTTCCAGCCGGGGCCATCGCGCTGGTCCAGGGACCCGGTCGGGCAGGCGCCGCAATCGCGGCGGACGAGCGCGTCGACGCCGTGACGTTCACGGGCTCCACCGGGGTGGGCCGCGCGATCCACGCGGCGGTGGGTCCGTCTCGTCGGAGCCAACTCGAGATGGGCGGCAAGAATCCCGTCGTGGTCCTCGACGACGCCGACGTGGACAAGGCGGCCGCCCTGATCGTCAAGGGCGCCTTCGGGTTGTCCGGGCAGGCGTGCACGGGCACCAGCCGGGTGATCGCGGTGGACGCCGTTCACGACCGGTTGCTGGACCGCGTGGTGGAACTCGCCGGCGAGATCACCGTCGGCCCGGGCGCCGACCCGGGCGTGGGCATGGGTGCTCTCGCGAGCGCGGGGCAGCTCGCGAAATTCCTCGACTACGTCCGGATCGGCCGGGAGGAAGGCGCCGAACTGGTGTGTGGTGGAGTGAGTCTCGACGAGGACCGCGGCTATTTCGCCACCCCGACCGTGTTCGCGGCCGGTAGCCCGGACATGCGGGTGGTGACGGAAGAAGTGTTCGGACCACTGCTGGTCTTCCTGCGGGCCGCCGGTTTCGACGAGGCGGTCGCACTCGCGAACGACACCGAATTCGGGCTCAGTGCCGGAATCGTCACCAACGACGTGACCAGGGCGCTCGCGTTCGCCGGCCGGTCCGAATCGGGGCTGGTGAAGATCAACCAGCCCACCACCGGCATGAGCATGAACGCGCCGTTCGGCGGGTACAAGGCGTCGAGCACGCAGACCCACAAGGAACAGGCGGGGGACTCGATGATGCAGTTCTACCAAGCCGAAAAGACCGTCTACCTCAGCCCTTCGGCCTGAGACCTACCCGTCGACAGAGGGAGAAGACCATGGAATTCACTCGCGTTGCGCGCTCCGGACAGGTTTCCGAAGGCATCGTGCGCCGCTTCTTCGCCGGTGAACACGAGTTCGCCGTGGCCCGCCTGAACGGGAAGGCCTACGCCACATCGAACTACTGCACGCACCTGGACTGCCTGCTCTCGTCCGGGAAACTCGTGGACGACGGTATCGGATGTTCCTGCCACGGAAGCGTATTCGATCTGGAAACCGGGGAACCCGTGTGCCCGCCGGCGACGGTAGCCATCAAGACGTACCCGGTCGAGGAACGCGACGGTGAGATCTTCGTCGGCATCGACCCCGAGGACACCAGTTCCATTCCGCGCAGGCGCGCAGCGCGGGGGTGCATGAAGTGAACCCTCGACCGTCCACCCTCTCCACCGACGGCATGGTCTCGTCGAGTCACCCCGCGGCGAGCACGGTCGGTGCGCGCGTACTGGCCGACGGCGGCAACGCGATCGACGCCACGCTGGCCATGGCCGCGATGACCTGGCTGACGTTGCCCGGCCAGTGCGGGATCGGCGGCGACGCGTTCGCCGTCGTCCGCGAACCCGACGGATCGGTGTGGACGGTCGGGGGCAGCGGCTTCGGGCCCGACGGCGCCGACGTCGACTTCTACACCGACCGCGGGCTCCGGTCGATTCCCCTCGACGGGGCGCTGGCGGTAGCGGTTCCCGGAGCGCCTGCCGCCCTCGCCGCACTCCACGCGGGTGGGGCCACCCGCTCGCTCGCGGATCTCTGGGCGCCCGCGGTCCGCGCGGCCGAGAAGGGGCTGCCCTGCTCGGCCAAGACCCGGGACGACGTGCGGGAGGCGCAGGCCGCGATCGCCGCCGACCCCGGACTACGTGCCGTGTATCTTCCGGACGGGCGGTTGCCGCAGGTCGGTGAGCTGCTGCCGCAGCGCGACCTGGCCCGGTTCCTCCGCGAACTGGCGCGCGACGTGCCTGGTTTCTACACCGGCTCGTTCGCTCGGCGGGCCGTCGACGCGCTCCGCGCCGGAGGGGCGCCGTTCAGCGGGGGCGAGTGGGCGGCCGGCGCCGACGTGCGCCCGGAGTCCGCGATCAGCGGCCACTACGCCGGCGCGGTCGTGCACCAGACGCCGCTGCCCACACCCGGATGGATGGTGCTCCAGCAGGCGGCGTTGAACGACGGCGTCGTCGGCTTCTCCCCGTGGCTCACCGCTCCGGCCGTCGACCGCATGGCGAGAGCGGCGCGTCTGGCCTTCGCGGACCGGTTCGCGACGTGCGGCGCCGGCAACGACGGGTGGAGGGCGGTCCTCGATCCGGCCGCGATCGGGTCGGCGCGGGACCGACTGGACGGCCGCCGGGCGTCGTCGGGCGCCTTCACTGTGAGCGCGGGAGACACCACCTCGACCGTCGCGGTGGACTCCGACGGCCGTGCCGTCAGTTTCATCCACTCCCTCGCCTTCACGTTCGGCGCCAAGATGACGGTGCCCGGCACCGGGGTGGTGCTGAACAATCGATACGGTCGCGGGGCCTATCTGATCCCGGGACACCCCAACGCCGCGGCGCCGCGACGCAAGCCGCTGCACACCCTCAACGCGTGGGTCGTCACTGACACGTCCGGGAATCTGCTGCACGTCGGCAACACCCCCGGCGGGGACGGGCAGGTGCAGTGGAACATGCAACTGATCTCGCACCTGCTCGATCACGGACTCGACCCGGCGGAGGCCGTCGCGGCCCCCCGCTTCACAGTGTTCCCCGGCAGCGACGCCGACGTGGTCGGCCGCCCGGCGGAACTCCGCTGCGAGTCCCGCATCCCCGAGGACGTGCGTGCCGAGTTGGAGCGGCTGGGTCACGACGTGGCGGTGCAGGGTCCGTGGGCCGCAGGCGGCAGTGCTCAAATCATCTCCGTCGACACCGCACGCGGACTGCTGTCCGGTGCCGCCGACCCTCGTCAGGAAGGGATAGCGCTCGGTGTCTGAGCCGGAATCCGTGTCCACGGTCCCGCGGCCGCAGGGCCGCTACGTCCCCGCTGTCGTGCACGACGGGATCGCGTACAGCGCGGGGATGACACCGCGCCGCGACGGGGTGCTGACCGTGGCCGGCGTCGTCGGACGGGACCTGGACATTTCGCGGGCCCGGGAGGCGGCCGGATTGGCGGCGAGAAACGCGATCGCCGCCGTCGCCGCGGCCGCCGGTGGCACGGCGGCCATCTCCCGGTGCCTGCGGATGAGCGTCTTCGTCGCGTGTGCCCCGGACTTCCGCGACCTGTCCGCGGTGGCCGACGGCGCGTCCGACGTGCTGGTCGAATGCCTGGGACCCGACGCGCTGCCGGTGCGCAGCGCGATCGGCGTGTACGCCCTGCCGTCCGGCGCGCCCGTGGAGATAGAGCTCACAGTGGCCGTCTCGGCGTAGACCCGGCACCGGTCACAAGCGTATAAATACATCTTGTGTCTATGTTGTATTCCGCCGCGGAGCAGGCCTATCGCGAGGTCAAGGAGCTCATCCTGTCGGGCGGTCTGCCCGGCGGTGAGCTGATCAGCGAGGGCGAGATCGCCGGACGCATGGGGCTCAGCCGCACCCCGGTGCGCGAGGCCTTCCTCCGGCTCGAGGCCGAGGGCTGGATGCGGCTGTACCCGAAGCGGGGCGCGCTCGTCGTGCCCGTCGCGGACGGCGAGGCGGAACACGTGGTTGACGCCCGCCGACTCGTCGAGACGCACAGCGTCCAGGTGCTCGCCGATCAGCCGCACGCCCGTCAACTTCTCGTCGCCCGCCTGCGCGAGAACCTCGCGGAGCAGCGCGAGATCGCCGAGCGAGGCGACGTCGCCGCCTTCAGCGCCGCCGACGCCGACTTCCATCGGATGATCGTCGAGGCAGGCGAGAACCCGCTGCTCGCGACGTTCTACTCCAGCATCCGCGAGCGGCAGCGCCGCATGACGGCACATTCCATCACCCGCGACCCGGGACAGCTGCCCGGAATCATCGCCGACCACGAACAGCTGACCGAACTCGTCGAGGCCGGTGACGCCGCCGGCTTCGACACCGCGGTGCTCGTCCACATGCGCCGGGTCCACGCCCTCAACCCGAGAGGAGTCGCGCGATGACCGCCGTCCGCGAATACCCGACGGAGATGCCGCAGGCCCTCGCGTCGCCGCGCACCTGGATGCTGGTGGCCGCGACCATGTTCGCCGTCGCCTGGGGCGGCAACGAGTTCACGCCGCTCCTCGGCATGTACCGCGCCGATCACGGATTCTCACCGGTGGCGGTCGATCTTTTCCTGTTCGCCTACGTCGTCGGGATCGTGCCCGCGCTGCTCCTCGGCGGACCGCTCTCCGACCGGCTGGGGCGCCGGCCGATCCTGCTTCCGGCCCCGTTCCTGACGGTCGCCGGTTCCGCGCTCCTGGCCCTCGGAGCCGACTCCGCGGCGATGCTCATCGTCGGCCGCGTCCTGTGCGGCGTCGCGCTCGGTCTCGGCATGGCCGTCGGCGGCAGCTGGGTGAAGGAGCTTTCGACGGCGCCGTGGGATCCCGCGGCCACGGACGGTGCGGGTGCGCGGCGGGCCGCGATGAGCCTGACCGGCGGGTTCGGCCTCGGCGCCGGTGTTGCCGGTGTCCTCGCGCAGTGGGCGCCGCTGCCGAGCGTCCTGTCCTACGCCGTGCACAGCGCGATCGCCGTCGCCGCCGCCGTCGCACTGCGGCGGGCACCCGAGACCCGCGCGGCCCAGCCCGCCTCCGAACGAGTCTCCCTCGCCCGCGACCTCGCGATCCCGTCCGCCGCGCACAAGCGGTTCCTGTTCGTGATCGTGCCGCTCGCGCCGTGGGTGTTCGGCACGGCGGCCGCCGCCTACGCGGTGCTCCCGTCGCTGATGTCCCGGAACACAGGTGGGCTGCCGCTCGCGTTCTCCGCGCTCATGTGCATGGTCGGCCTCGGGGCGGGATTCGCCATCCAGGCGCTCGGCCGCAAGATCGACACTCCCCGCAACGCGCGGGCCGTCGTGGTCTCGCTCGTGGTCGTCGTCGCCGGAATGGGAAGCGCCGTCGTCGCCGCGTCCGCGCTGACCATCCCGCTCGCGCTCGCCGCGGCCGTCGTGCTCGGCTGCGGATACGGCATGGCGATGGTGTCGGGACTGCAGGAGATCCAGCGGATCGCAGGCCCCGACGACCTCGCCGGACTGACCGCGGTTTTCTACTCGCTGACGTACCTGGGATTCGGGACGCCCGCCGTGATGGCCTATCTGTCCGAGACGTTTCCGGCGGTGACGTACCCGAGGATGTTCGCCTTCGGGGTGATCGCGGCCGCCGGCTGCCTCGCGCTCGCAGTCACGAAGTGGCGCGCGCACCTGCCGAATTCGGCGGCGGCGTCAGATCACATCGACGGCAGCGTCTTCTCCCCGAGCCACGAATCCCACAGCACGCGCAGCGATTCGTCGGTGTAGTGGGCGGCCAGGTCGGTGAACTGCTCGCTCGTGACGGTGGAGTGGCGATGGACGTGGGTCCACTCGCGCAGCAACGTGAAGAACTTGTCGTCGCCGAGTCGGCGCCGTAGGGCGTGGAGTGTGAGCGCGCCGCGCTTGTAGACGCGGTCGTCGAACATCAGCTGCGGTCCCGGATCGGCGATCACCAGGTCCTGCGGTTTGCGGGCCAGGCCCTGATGCGCCAGCAGAGCGAGCTGATGCGCCGAATGTCCACCGGAGTTCTCCGACCAGATCCACTCGGCGTAACAGGCGAAGCCTTCGTGCAGCCAGATGTCCCGCCACTGGCTGAGCGTCAGGCTGTTGCCGAACCACTGGTGGGCCAGTTCGTGTGCCACCAGACGTTCGGCCCAGCGCCTGCCGGTGCAATGGTTGGCGCCGAAGATGGACAGTCCCTGCGCCTCGAGCGGGATCTCCAACTCGTCGTCCGTCACGACCACCGTGTAGTCGGCGAACGGGTAGGGGCCGAACAACCGGGAGAACACGTCCATCATCTGGGGCTGCCTGCCGAAGTCCACGTCGAACGACGCCCGCAGCCGCGGCGGGTGGACGGCGAACATGGGAACACCGCCGGAACCGAACCTGCGGCGCTCGTACGGCCCGATCTGGATGGTGGCGAGGTAACTCGGCATCGGCTCGGTCTGCTCGTACACCCACGTCGTCTGACTGGCCCGGGTCTGCTTGCTCACCAGTGCACCGTTGGCCAGCGTGTAGTACGGCGAATCGGTCGTGATGGAGATGCGGTAGCTGGCCTTCGAGCTGGGATGGTCGTCGCACGGGAACCACGAAGCCGCGCCGTTGGGCTGACTCGCGACGAGGGCGCCCTCGGACAATTCCTCCCAGCCGACCTCACCCCACATGCTGCGGATCGGTTTCGGCGAACCGCCGTACTGGACGGTGAGCACGAGGGCGCCGCCCGCGGGGATCTTCTGCGCGGGCGTGACGATCAGCTTGCCGTTGCGGTGCAGCCACTTCGTGTTGCGGGAACCGTTGGCCGCGACTTTCGTGACGTGCATGCCGGGCACCAGGTCCAGGGCGAACCGGGACCGTACCGCGGTCGTGACCGCGGTGATGGTGGCCTTGCCCGCCAGCCGGTTGCTGTGGACCTTGTAGGTGAGGTCGAGTTCGTACCGGGACACCCGGTATCCGCGGTTGCCGTTCTGGGGGAGGTACGGGTCGACCGGCTCGTCCATCCCCTTGTCGGACTTCACGTGGCCGCCCAGGGGGCGATCGGGTTCCCCTGCCACCGCGTCGACGGCGGCACGGTGTCGCCGCGCATGACGAGGGAGGCCGGTCCGACCGTGCCGCCTTCGCCGATCCGGGCGGCGGGCAGCGCGACACAGTGCGGACCGAGGGTGGCTCCGGCTCCGAGGATGACGGTGTCCATGGACATGATCCGATCATGGAACAGGTGAGTCTGCACCACGCACCCCCGTTCCACGGTCGCTCCGTCGCCCAGCGTCACGAGATCGGCCTCGGGGAGCCAGTACGTTTCACACCACACACCCTTGCCGATGGTGGCGCCGAGGCCCCGCAACCAGACGTTCAGGACGGCGGTGCCGGTGGCGGCGCGAGCGAACCAGGGTGCGGCGACGGTCTCGACGAATGCGTCCGACACCTCGTTCCGCCACACGAACGAACTCCACAGCGGGTGCTCGATCTTCCCGATCCGACCCACCACCAGCCACTTCGCGATCACGGAGATCAGTCCGGCTGCCGCACCCGCGACGAGGAGCACGAGCCCGCTGGCCAGCGCCGCGAGCCAGAACCCGACGCGGCCGGCCATCACCTCCAGTGCGAACAGCACGCCGAGCCCGATCCCGAACGTCACCATCACCGGAAGGAGACGGCACGTTTCGACGACGGCACGGGCGACCTTGAGCCGGAACGGCGGACGGAACGTGCGGGAGGCGTCGGTGTCGCCGGGTGCCCGCCGGAGGCGGACGGGGGGACTGCCCAGCCAGGAGGAACCGGATTTCGCCTTCGACGGCGTGGCCGAGAGGACCGCGACGAGACCGTTCTTGGGGACCCGGCGGCCCGGACCGGTCATCCCGGAGTTGCCGAGGAACGCGCGCTTGCCGACCTTCGCGTGTTCGATGTGCATCCAGCCGCCGCCGAGTTCGTAGCTCGCGATCATCGTGTCGTCGGCGAGGAACGCACCGTCCGCCACGGTCGTGAACTTCGGCAGCATGAGGACGGTCGACGCTTCGACGTTCTTGCCGATCCGGGCACCGAGCAACCGCAGCCATCCCGGGGTCAGCAGGCTCGCGTACAGCGGGAACAGGAACGTGCGGGCCGAGTCCATGAGCCGTTCGGTGGCCCACACCTGCCAGCCGACGCGGCTGCGGACCGGGTGGTAGCCCTCTCGCAACCGGATCGACAGCAGCCGGACGGACACCACCGTGAGAACGGCGAACACGATGAGGCTGACGAGCGTCGCGACGGGAAGGATCACCAGCGACTGGAGTGCGGCCGCCCCGACCGTGCCCGCGTCGCGGATCCACCACCCGACGACCACGATGCCTGCGACGAGGGCGAAGATCGGCAGTCCGGCGATGAGCATGGACGTCACGCCGAACGCGGGAACCCAGTAGGCCGCGCGGCGCGGGGTCTCCTCGGGCCACGGGTGGACCGCCTTGCCGACCTTGACCGCCGGTGAACCGGCCCAGTGCTGATTGGCCTTGACGCGTCCGAACACGGCGGAACCGGCCTCGACCTCGGCGTTACGGCCGATGGTGGCGCCGGGCAGCAGCGTCGATCGCGCGCCGACCGAGGCGCCGGGACCGATCTTGATCGCGCCGATGTGGACGACGTCGCCGTCGACCCAGTGCCCGGACAGGTCGACCTCCGGTTCGACGGAGCAGCCGTCGCCGAGTTCGAGCATGCCGGTGACCGGCGGCAGGGTGTGCAGGTCGACGCCCTTGCCGACGTCGGCGCCGAGCGCCCGCGCGTAGTAGAGCATCCACGGGGCCCCGGACAGGTTCGCGGCGCCGCTGGCCTCGGTGAGACGCAGCGCCACCCACAGTCGCAGGTGTTCGCTGCCGCCTCGGGGATACGTTCCCGGTTCGAGTCCGCGCAGCAGGATCCGTGCGCCGAGCACCGAGATCGCCATCCGGCCGACCGGGCTGATGAACGCGAAGAACGCGAGCAGAATCCACCACCACGACACCGTCGGCGCCCAGGACACGGTCGTGAACCAGGAGAAGACGTTGTTCGCGATGGCCAGCCACGTCACCCACTGCAGACCGGTGAGCGTGGTGAGCGGGACCGTCGCCGCGATCTGCGCAAGCTGGCTTCGCACCGGAGTCGGGGTGACGATGCGGGGTTCGACGGCGTCGATCGGCGCCAGCTCGTCGAGGTATTCGGCAAGTGAACCGAGCCGCGGATGGTCGTAGAGTTGCGCGACCGTCACCTCGGGGAAGCGTTCGCGCAGCGCCGTGACCAGCTGGGCGGCGGAGAGGGAACCGCCGCCGAGTTCGAAGAAGTCGTCGTCGGTTCCGGTGATCTCGGCGCCGAGAATCGACGTCCACAATTCGGCGACCCACGCCGGAGTGCCCTCGAGGCCCAGCTTCTCCGCGGCGTCGTCGACGCCCGGCGGCGGCCAGGGAAGGGCGTTCCGGTCGACCTTCCCCGACGTCCGAGTGGGGAGTTCGTCGACCAGCACCAGTCGCGGGACCAGCGCGGCCGGGAGTTGCCCGGTGAGCGCGGTGTGCGCGGCTTTGAGGTCGAAGTCGGGATTGGTGCTGGCCAGGTAGCCGACGAGGATCTGATGACCGGCACCGGTCCGGCGCACGGCCGCCGCCGCACCGCCGACGCCGGGGAGGTTCTGCAACGCGTTGTCGACCTCGCCCAGCTCGATCCGCCTGCCGCCGAGTTTCACCTGGTCGTCCGCGCGGCCCTGGAACAGGAGTCCGCGCGTGTCGAGCCGGACCAGGTCGCCGCTCCGGTAGGCCCGATCCCAGCCGAGCGTCGGCATCGGGGCGTACTTCTCGGCGTCCTTCGCCGGGTCGAGGTAGCGGGCCAGCCCGACACCGCCGATGACCAGTTCGCCGACCTCGCCCTCGGGCACGGGTTCGCCTGCTGCGTCGACGACGGCGAGATCCCAGCCGTCCAGCGGGAGGCCGATGCTGACGGGGCTCCGGCCGTCCATCAGGGCGCCGCAGGCCACGACGGTCGCCTCGGTGGGGCCGTACGTGTTCCACACCTCGCGGCCGTCGACGGCGAGGCGTTCGGCCAGTTCGGGCGGGCAGGCCTCGCCACCGAAGATCAGCAGGCGCACGGCCTCGAGGGCCTCGGCGGGCCACAGCGATGCCAGCGTCGGCACGGTCGAGACGATGCTGACGTCGCGGGCGACGAGCCACGGGCCCAGGTCCATGCCGCTGCGCACCAGCGACCGGGGTGCGGGAACGAGGCAGGCGCCGTGCCGCCACGCCAGCCACATCTCCTCGCAGGACGCGTCGAACGCCACCGACAGCCCGGCGAGCACCCGGTCGCCGGGCCGGATCGGGTCTTCCTGCAGGAACATCCGGGCCTCGGCGTCCACGAACGCGGCCGCGTTGCGATGGTTCACCGCGACACCCTTGGGGGTGCCGGTGGAACCGGACGTGAAGATGATCCAGGCGTCGTCGTCGACGGTCGGCGGGCGGGCGCTCGGCGCGTCGGCCCTGGCCGGCGCGGTGCCGGCGACGATCCCGGCACCGGTCACGACGCACCGCACCTGCGCCTCACCGAACACGAGTTCGGCGCGTTCCTCGGGGTCGTCCGCGTCGACCGGCACGTAGGCGGCGCCGACGGCGAGCGTCGACAAGATGGCGACGTACAGCGAGCACGACCCGGACGGCATGCGGATTCCGACGCGATCGCCGGCCCCGACTCCCGATTCGGCGAGGACGTCGGCGGTCTGCCGGATCTCCTCGAGCAGTTCCTGGTACGTGAGCGACGTGGTGCCGTCGTCGATCGCGGGGGCTTCGGGGCTCGCCTCCGCTGTCGCGAACAGGATGTCGACGAGGGTGCGCGGCGCCGGTGCGAATTCACGGCGGAGGAATTCCCGGGGTATACGGAGCGACAGGTCCGAATCCGTCGGCGACTGGAGAGACAATCCAGGATTCCTTCTCTGAGCGGGTAGTGGTGCGTTCGGCTCGTTATCTCACGATCAAGTGGCCAGATGGTGAACAGTTGGTGTTCGGTAGGGCTCCTTCGACCATTCTTCACCTGCTGTTGGAGGTTTCTCGCCGCGGATGTAGAAGTTCGCTCCTTTTCTTCGTCGTCTGGTCAGAGGGAGCACCCGAGTTCCCTCGCATCGAGGAAGGATGACCTCATGTACTACCTGGCATTGCTGGCGGGCGAGAAGAACGCCACCGAATGGGGACCGGACAGTCCGGAGTTCGCCGTGGCGATGGGACGGCATCAGGCGTTCTGGGAAGGGGCGGGCTCCGCGCTCGTCGGCGGTGGGGCGCTGTACCCCAGCGCGGAGGCGGCGACCATCCGGAACGAGGACGGCCGCGCGCTGATCACGGACGGTCCGTTCGCGGAGACGGCGGAGGTGATCGGCGGCTTCTACGTCCTCGAGGGTTCGGATCTGGACGAGGTGCTCGAACACGCGCGCCGCATCCCGGAGGCGTCCGAGGGTTCGGTCGAGTTGTGGCCGATGTTCGAGTGGATGCCCGTGACCGATCAGAAGGGCTGCTGGCTCGCGTTGCTCCGCGAACCGGTGGCGGCGGCCGTGTCGCCGGGCACACCCCAGTGGGACGAGGGGATGGCCGAGCACGAGAAGTTCGGACGCGTCGCCGGTTCTGCCGTCCGCGGCGGTGGAGCCCTGTATCCGCCGGACTCCGCGACGACGATCCGCGTCCGGGACGGGGAACTTCTGCTCACCGACGGTCCCTTCGCCGAGACCGCGGAGGTCGCGAACGGCCTGTACGTGCTGGCTGCCGACGACCGGGAGAGCGCGATCGCGCTGTCGGCGAAGATCCCGGTGTCGCCTAAAGGGTGCATCGAACTCCGGCAGATCGTCGCCGACGCCGAGTGATGGACGGCGACACTCTGAGCCGCGTCTTCCGGGAGGAGTCCGGGCGGGCGCTGGCCACCGTGGCACGGATGGTCGGCGACCTGTCCCTCGCGGAAGACGCGGTGCAGGAGGCGTTCGCCGAGGCGATCCGCAGCTGGCCGGATTCGGGTGTGCCGAACAATCCGGGCGCCTGGATCACGACCGTCGCCCGCAACCGGGCACTGGACCGGTTGCGCCGGGAGTCGCTGCGCGGCGACAAGGAGCACGATGCGGCGCGGCTCGTTCCGCCTCCGGACGAGGAAGAGGTGTGGCCGGTGCGTGACGACCAGTTGCGGCTCATGTTCACGTGCTGCCATCCCGCGCTGTCCTCGGAGTCGCAGGTGGCGTTGACGCTTCGGCTGGTGGCCGGGCTGAGGCCCGCGGAGATCGCCCGGTTGTTCCTCGCCCCGGAACCGACCGTGTCCCAACGGCTCAGCCGCGCCAAGGCCAAGATCCGGACGGCGGGGATCCCGTTCCGGGTTCCGCCCGACCATCTGCTCCCCGAGCGCACCCCGCAGGTGCTCGCCTGCATCTATCTGGTGTTCACCGAGGGCTATTCGGCGACGTCCGGTGACACCGCGATCCGGGACGAACTCTGCGAGGAGGCGCTGCGGCTCGGCCGGTTGCTGTGCGAACTGATGCCGGACGAGGGTGAGGCGTGGGCGTTGATGGCGCTCATGCTGTTCCACGACAGCAGGCGGGCCCAGCGCACCGACGACGCCGGTGATCTCGTCCCCCTCGAGGGCCAGGATCGCAGGTGGTGGGACCGGGCGAAGATCGAGGAGGGCGTCGTGTGCCTGCGGGCTGCCCGGCGCCGGGGAGGCGGTCCGTACAGCGCGCAGGCCACGATTGCCGCCGCCCACGCGAAGGCGCCGAACTGGGAGGCAACCGACTGGGACGCCGTCGTCGCCGGGTACGACGAACTCGCCGCGTATGGCGACTCGCCCGCGGTTCGTCTCAATCATGCTGTGGCCGTGAGTTTCCGGGACGGGCCCGACGCCGGTCTCGCCGAGGTGGACGCCCTCGCCGGGGAGCCGAGGCTCGCCCGGACGCACACCCTGCACGCCACCCGCGCCGACCTGCTGCGCCGAGCGGGCAGGCCGGCGGAGGCGAGCGTGGAATACCGCGCCGCGATCGGACTGGCGGCGAACGAACCGACCCGGCGTTTCCTGACCCGGCGGCTCGCGGAAGTGGACGGGGAAACCGCTGCCGGTCAGATCCGCCCGCGAGGCTGATGCTGGGTGATGCAGTGGATGCCGCCGCCCCGCGCGAAGATCTGCCGGGCGTCGACGGTGACGACGCGGCGACCCGGGTAGACGCTCGACAGGATGTCCCGGGCGAGGGCGTCGTGGGGGTCGTCGAAGCCGCACGCGATGACGCCGCCGTTGACGACGAGATGGTTGATGTAGCTGTAGTCGACCCACCCCTCCTCGTCACGCAGGACCGTCGGCGCGGGCACCTCGACGATCCGCCACGGCGCACCGGACCGGTCACGGCTGTCGGACAGCACCTTCAGGATCTCGGCGGTCACCTCGTGGTCGGGGTGGGACGGGTCGCGCTGGCAGTGCACCAGGACCACCCCTGGCGCGGGCAGGGCCGCCACGATGTCGACGTGCCCCTTGGTGCCGAACTTCTCGGAATCCCGGGTCAGGCCGCGCGGCAGCCAGACGACGTGCTCGGCGCCGATCGCGCGCGCGAGTTCCGCCTCGACACCCGCCGCGTCCAGGCCGTGGTTGCGCAGCGGATCGAGTTGCACCGTCTCGGTGACGAGCACGGTTCCGTGGCCGTCCACCTGAATTCCGCCGCCCTCGTTGACCATCGACGACGGGACCGGCCGGGCGCCCGACCACGCCGTGACGGCCGCGCCGATCGACCGGTCGCGGTCCCAGGTGGCCCACTCCTGCTGTCCCCAGCCGTTGAACACCCAGTCGACGGCACCGAGACGGTCCTCCTCGTCGAGGACGAATGTGGGACCGATGTCGCGCATCCAGGCGTCGTCGAGGGGCGCCTCGACCACGTCGATGTCCGGGGACAGGTACTGCCGGGCGACGTTCCGGTCTGCCGGATCGACGACCATGGTGACCGGTTCGAATTCGGCGATCGCGTGGGCGACGGCCGCCCACGCGGTCCGCGCCTCGTGGGCGTCGTCGGCCGTCGCGGTCATCGACGCCCCGAGGGGCGGAAACGCCATCCAGACCCGCTCCTGCGGTTCCGTCTCGCTGGGCATCCGCCAGGTCATGACCGGGTCTCCGCGGCGGCGACCGTCGACGGGAGGCCGTAGGGGTGCTCGTGGTCGACGGCGTCCGTGAGCCGGGTGTACGTGTCCGGCCTGCGGGTGGTCAGGAACGGGAAGAGGTCGAGCCAGTCCTTGCGCTGATCGAGGTCGAGGTCGGCCACCAGGACCGCTTCCTCGTCGCGGGGAGCGGACACCAGCACCCGGCCGTACGGGTCGGAGATGAAGGAGGAACCGTAGAAGTCGATGCCACCCTCGTTGCCGCACCGGTTCGGGACCACCATGAATGTGCCACTGGTGATGCCGTTTCCGACGATCACGTGCTGCCAGATCGGCTGCGTGTCGAACGCCGGGAAGCTCGGCTCGGACCCGATCGCGGTGGGGTAGACGAGGATCTCCGCGCCGCCGAGCGAGTACATCCGGGACACCTCGGGGAACCACTCGTCCCAGCACGTCGGCAGTCCGAGTGCGGCGCCGCCCAGTTCGGCCGGCCGGTAGACGGGGTAGGCGTCGTCGGCGGGGCCGCCGCGGAAGTAGGTGTCCTCGTAATATCCGGCGCTGACGGGGATGTGCAGCTTGCGGGTCCGGGACAGCAGTTCACCGGACGGCGACACGAGGATGGCGGTATTGAACCCGAGACCGTCCGGCCCGTCGGCCTTCTCGTACAGCGAGGCGTGGACGCAGACCTGGTGACGGGCAGCGGCGGCGGCCGCGAACGTGTAGGTGGGTCCGGTCGTGAGGTCCTCGGCGTCGCGTCCGGGTGTCCCGGTCGCGCGGGTGTCGGCAGGGTACTTCGACAGTGTGAGTTCCGGCAGGAACACCACTTCCGCGCCGAGGGCCGCCGCCTCACCGATCGCGTCGGTCAATGCGGTGTGCAATGCGTCCGCGTCGGCGCGCCAGCGGTGCTGCACCAATCCGACCCGCAGCGGAGTGCGGGCGGTTGCCGTGGAACGTGCTGGGGAGGCGGGTGCGGGCAGCGCGGTGATCGTGCGGATGGTCATCGTTGTTCCTTCGTTCTGGTGGTGACGGGGTTGTCGGTGGTGCGGTTTGGGGGCTCGGACATCACGACGTCGATCGCGCCGAGCAGGTGGGAGCGGGCGTCGTCGGTGGAGATCTCCTTGCAGAGCCACCGCCCGGACAGTCCTTCGACGAGGGCGGTCATCGTGACCGCGGTGCGCCGGGGGTCGAGGGAGGGCGAGATCTCGCCGGTAGCCTGCGCCTGCGTGATCGCGTCGGCGATCTCCGCGACCCACGCGGCGGTGGTCCGCGCGAGGGGCTCCCGCAGCGCCTCCTCGTACACGGCGGAAGCACGTAACTCGTTCCAGGCGAGCGAGTTCTCCACGACCTCGGGGCGGTCCTGGATCTCGCCGAGGAGCGAGCGGGTGAGCCGGTCGCGAGCGGAGTCCGCGGTCCCCTCGCCTTCGCTGCGGTAGTCGCGGGCACGGTCGTTGATGTAGTTCAGGGCAGCCTCGAGCAGGCCGATGCGATCCTTGAAGTGGTAGTACAGCAGTCCCGGCGAGACGCCCGCGACCTCCGCGACGTCGTTGACGCGTAGCCCGCGGATACCTCGCTGGGCAATGGCCGTCGCGCTGGCCTTCAGAATCGCGTCGCGTCGCTCGCTCATCGGGAATCTCCTTCGGTTCGTGTCGCGCTAGGACGACGGCGCTTCGACCGGGGCCACGTGTTCGGGCCACAGTCGCAGCGCGACGAGGTAGCCGGCCACGGCGATGACCGACGATCCGATCAGACTGACATCGACACCGTGCGCGATGTCGGCAAGCGGCCCGGAGTACAGCGACGTGTCGACCGCGAGCAGGCCGAACAGCGATCCGGCTGCCCAGGGGATGACGGCGCGCAGGTTCCAGCCGCCGGTGAACCAGTACCGTCCACCCTTCCGGCCCAGGTTGAAGACCTGGAGATCGACGGCGTCGTACTGCCCGCGCCGCGCAACCAGGAATCCGGCGACGTTGATCGCGACCCACGGAGCGGCGAAACCGTTGAGCACCAACGTCATCGCGGTGATCGAATCGACGGCGTCGACGACGAAGACGCCGATGTAGAGCAAGGCCACCGCGAGCGCCGACGTGATCAGCGTCGTGTGGACGCGGCGCAAGCGGGGGATCAGCGCCTCCAGGTCGAGCCCGCTGGCGTAGACGTTGAGGACGCCCTGGCCGAGTCCGCCCGCGAGGGCGACGAGGACGATCGGCAGCACGTACCAGCCGGGAGCCTCCGCCACCAGGTCGGCGACGTAGGAGTCGCTCAGCGTGGTGAATGTCGACGCGGTGAACGAACCGAACGCCGCGGTCAGGAACAGTCCGAAGAAGATGCCGGCCATGGTGGCCGCGACGATCGAACGGTCGCTGAACCGCACCCGGGAGATCCGCCTGCTGTAGTCGCCGAGCGTCGGGGCGTAGGACAGCGGACCGCCGACGGCGAGGACCACGGCCAGAATCCAGGTGGGCCAGAATCCGCCGAGCAGATAGTCGCCGCTGCCCGCTCCGCCGTCGAAGTGGCCACCGAACGCGAAGACCCCCAGCAGGAGCAGGGCGGCGACGACGGGGAGCACGAACTTCTGGAGTGCGACCACCGTGCCGTGGCCGAACAGTGCGACGGCCACGATCTCGGCGGCGATGATGCCGTAGCCGAGGGCGAGCATGCCGTTGTCGACCGGTGTGCCGAACAGGCGGTGGGCGGCGGCGATCAGTGCGTCCCCCGACGTCCAGACCGCGATCGCCGCGTATGCGAGGGCGAAGAGGAGGGTGAGCCCCGAGCCGATCATCCGTCCGCTCACTCCGAAGTGCGCACCACTCGACACGGTGTTGTTCGTGCCGGTGCGCGGGCCCAGGAGTGACAGGGGAGCGATGAGGAGCGTGCCGAGCCCGATGCCGATCGCGCTGGCCGCCAGCGCGCTGCCGAAGCTGAGCCCGAATGTGATGGGGAGCCAGCCGAACACGATCACGGAGAACGCCAGATTGCCGCCGAAGAATACCGCGAGCATGTTGAGCGGTCGCGAGTCGCGTTCCGATTCGGGGATGTACTCCACGCCGATCGTCTCGACGTGTCCGAACCGGTCCTCCGGCGGGGAGGGGGCGGTGTCGTCGAGGGGCGTCGTCGGGTCGAGATTCGTGGACACTGCGGACCTCACATTCGGGGCGGAGGTGACCGGTATCACGTCCTGTTGGGTACCGAACATATTCCAAACTGAAAATTCAGTCAAGACTTGAGGGTGACGTGCGCCACCGTGGGCGGCGCGGAGTTTGCGCTGCTCCGGCGACCGGACTAGATATATGTGTGACCGTTCGTCTCATGTATCTACCTGCCATTGGAGTGCCTGTGTCTGCCGCCGCCATCGCCAGTCGTCTCGTGATCCGGTGGCAGCTGATCGGCTTCGTGCTCGTCGCCGTGATGGGGCTCGTCTACGTGGGTGCGAACTATGTGCGCCTCGACAACCTCCTCGGCTTCGGTGAATACACCGTGAACCTCGAACTGGAAACGTCGGGCGGCATCTTCACCAACGCCGAAGTCACCTACCGCGGCGTGCCGGTCGGACGGGTCGGGAACATGTCCCTCGCCGCGGACGGCGTCGTCGTCGAATTGAGGATCGACAAGAGCGCGCCCGACATTCCCGCGTCCACGAAAGCCGTTGTGGCGAACCGGTCGGCGATCGGTGAGCAGTACGTCGACCTGCAGCCGTCCGCCGATCGCGGACCGTTCCTGGTGGCCGGCTCCCGCATCGCCGCCCGCGACACGTCCACGCCGGTAGCCGTCGAGGAGTTGCTCGCCAGTACACAGGGATTGACCGAGTCCGTGCCGATCGATGCGCTCCACACAGTCGTGACGGAACTCGGCGCGGCATTCGACGGAAAGGGCGAAGACCTTCAGTCGCTGGCGGACTCGCTGTCCGGGCTCTCGACGTCGGGCGCCGAATCACTCGACCGTACCGTGGCGCTGGTGCGCGACAGCCGGACAGTTCTGGGCACGCAGTCCGAACAGTCCTCGGCGATCAAGGATTTCAGTGCCGACCTCGACTCGCTCGCGGATCGCCTGCGTAGCAGCGATCCCGACGTCCGGCGGCTGATCGACAATGGAAATCCGGCGAGTGGGCATCTGGGGCAACTGGTCTCGGACGTCGGCCCCGGCGTCACGACGAACCTCGCCAACCTGTCCGCCACGGCGAAGGTGATCTCGGTGCAGGCGGCGGCCCTGCGGACCCTGTTCGTGTACCTGCCGGGCGTGGCGGCGGCGTCGTCGACGATCGCGCCCGACGACGGAACCGTTCACCTGGGCCTGGTGGCCGAGACGAACGATCCGCCGTCGTGCACCGTCGGGTACGAGGGAACCCAGGAGATCCTCCAGGAGATGAAGCGGCAGGATCCGAACTTCGACGACACGCAGCAGGACTTCCCGCAGAACACCGCCGCCACCTGTGCGGCCCCGCAGGGCAGTGTCACCGGCGTCCGCAGCGCGAACCGGATCGTGTTCGGCGACCCCGCCACCGTTCAGCCGTGGGACTCCACACCCAAGAAGGACCCGAACAAGCTGGACCTCAAACCGATTGCGAATCAGCTCGCCCCGCTGCTCGGAGTCAGCTTCAACTGACGCGAGTCGTGGGACTCGGCGCCCGGACCCTCCCGGGTGCCGAGTTGACAACTGCGCGCCGATCCTGCAATCTTCGAAACAGGTCACGAGTACCAGCGTCAAGCCCCGGCTAGCTGGTCGGCAACCCTCCACCGCGGCGGGGTGCTCCGGGTGACGACCAGGCTGAGGTCCATACCGGACCCGGCAAGCGCGGACTCCGAGAGGGCACCGACCCTGCGACGAGTCCCTGACTACGAGGGATGTCGTGATGACTGCTGTATTGACCGCTGACGTGTGTGTTGCCCCCCTGGCTCAGGTTTCGGGTTCCGACCTGCGGGTTCCGCTCGTTCATGGCGGTGACTGCACCTACGTGAACTTCGACTACGCGGCCAGTGCGCCGGCGTTGGCGCAGGTGACGGACCGTATCGGGGCCCTGCTTCCGACGTACTCCAGCGTGCACCGCGGCGCCGGCTACGCCTCGCGGGTGTCGACCGAGTGCTACGAGAAGGCCCGCGACTCGGTGGCCCGGTTCGTCGGAGCGTGCGACGACCAGGTGGTGGTGTTCACCCGCAACACCACCGACTCGCTGAACCTGCTCGCCGGGTGCGTTCCGGGCAGCACTGTCGTCCTCGACATCGAGCACCACGCGAACCTGCTGCCGTGGAAGGACTCTCGCGTCGTGCGGGCGGCGGATACCCTCGACGAGACCGTCCGGCTGCTCGTCGCCGAACTGTGCTCCAAGCCCACCGCCCTGCTCGCGGTGACGGGTGCCTCCAACGTCACCGGTGAGGTGCTGCCGATCGCCGCCCTCGCCGAAGTGGCGCATCGTTGCGGCGCACGGATTCTCGTCGACGCCGCGCAGCTCGCACCGCACCGCCGCATCGACGTCGAGGAGTGGGGTGTCGACTACCTCGCCTTCTCCGGGCACAAGCTGTACGCGCCGTTCGGTGCCGGCGTGCTCGTGGGCCGCCGGGACTGGCTCGACGCCGCCGAGCCCTACCTCGCGGGCGGCGGCGCGGTCCGGAACGTGACCGTCGAATCCACCCAGTGGGCGCCCGCCCCCGCCCGGCACGAGGCGGGGACCCCCAACGTGCTCGGCGCCGCGGCCCTCGCCGCCGCGTGCGATGCGCTGTCCGAACTGGACTTCGGCACGGTGGCCGAACACGAGGCGGCACTCACCGGCAGGCTCCTCGACGGCCTCTGCTCCGTCGACGGCCTGGAGTTCCTGCGGCTGTGGTCGGACGCCCCCGACACCGTGGGGATCGTGACGTTCACGATCGACGGTTTCGAGCCGGGGGAGATCGCCGCCTACCTGTCCGCCGAACACGGAATCGGAGTTCGCGACGGACGCTTCTGCGCCCACCCGCTGCTGGGCCGCCTCGGTAGGCCCGACGGCGCCGTGCGGGTGAGCGTCGGTCTCGGAAGCTGCTCCGACGACGTGGATCGGCTGGTCGACGCCGTGCGCACCCTGGTGGCGGGACGCCGGAACTGGGCCTACGCCAAGGAGAGCGGCCAGTGGAATCCGGTGCCCGAGACCCGCTTTTCGCGAGACGCGCTAGTATGACGGCATGGCATCGCAGGCTGGGAGCACAATGATTGCTCACTGGTGCCGTCGGCACGTCGATCTGTGCCGAACCGCCTCGGGTATGTGTTCGAGCTGACCGGTCTTCCCGTTCCGTTTCACTCACACGCACACGTCATTCCCGAGGAACCCTTATGTCTCGAGACAATGCCTTCGTTTCCCGTCCCCTCCGTGTCGCCGTCGAACTGACCGGATCGGGACACCACCCGGCCGCGGAGGGCGCCGCAGGCACGCGGCCGATCAACGGCGCCGACTACTGGGTGGACCTGACCGCCGACTCGACGGATCAGCTCGACCTCACGTCGTACCCGCCGAACGTCGTCCGGATCCGGGCCGCCGATCTGCGTGAGGCGCAGCAGGAGCGCGCACGGATCCGTGCCGAGATCGTCGCCGACGGCCGCGACCCCGACAGCGTCACCGTCCTGGTGGACCTCGAGGTGCTCATCGCCGCAGAAGCCCGCGCCGCGCGCAAGGAGCTGGCCCTCCTCGACAGTGCGCTGGACGCACCACGCGCACCGGTGTCGTTGCAGTACATCGGAACTCCGGCCGGCCTCGCCGGGCTCATCGCCGACATCCAGGCGGCCGGCGTCGCCGACGGCGTGACCCTGCTCCCGCTGTCGCTGCCCAGGGTTCTCGAGCAGCTCGTCGACGGCACCCTCCCGTGGCTGGAGCAGCGCGGTCTCGTCACGTCCGCCGAAGCCGTGGACGAAGCGCTGCGTCGCTTCGACCTCCCCCGCGTCGAACGGGTGCTGGCGTCCTGACCAGGTCAGTTGCCGTTGTTCGCTGACCCCAGCGGAGTGGGCCGGTAGTACCGGCCCTCGTGATACAGCAGGGGGGCCGACGCGGAATCGTCGTCGGCCTCGGCGTGGACGCGGGTGACGAGGCCGATGACGAGCGTGTGGTCGCCGACCGGAATCAGCTGGTCCACGACGACCCGCATCCAGCTGGGAGTTCCGTGGAGCACCGGTTCGCCGGTGTCGAGCCGCGCCCACAGCGACTCGTCGGAGAACCGCTGGTCGGCGCTCCGCGAGAACCGCTGAGCCAGGTGCTGCTGGTGCTCCCCGAGCAGGTGGATCACCAGCGAGCCCGCCGAATGGAGCGCGTCGATGCTCGACGACGTGTTCGCGATGTTGAACGACACCAGCGGCGGGGCCAGCGAGACGGACGAAAACGAGGAAGCGGTGAAGCCGACCGGGCCCGACCCCGAGTCGAGGGTCACGATGGTGACGCCCGCCGGGTGACGACGCAGCGCTGCGCGGTAATCCTCCGCACAGATTCCGGGTGCGAGCTCGGGGTGGCGGGGGAGGTCCGAACCATCGACGGTATCGGCGTTCTCGGCTCTGTCGGACAAATCATTCTCCGGGTCGGCCCGTGTGGGCACTGTGTCACTCGTTCACGAGATCTGACGTCAACTATAAGGGCGGGAACCGCCCGGTATTCAGTCGACGTCGATCGCCAGGCCCGCGGTGATCCGGACCAACTCCGAGAACGACGTGCGGAAGACGGTGTCCGGGTGACCGGCGGCCGCCCACAGTTCCGGGTACTCCGAGAGGGCGTTGTCGACGTAGGTCGGAAGGTTCGTGGGATGGCCGAGCGGGGCGATACCGCCGATCGGCTGCCCCGTCGCGATCCGCACCATGTCGAGGGGCGCCTGGGTCAAATTTCCCTGCAGTCGTTTGCCGGTGTTCGCCAGGTCCACCTCGTGCGCCCCCGATACGAGGAGCAGGATCGGGTCGTCGTCGAGGAGGAACACCAGCGACTTGGTGATGGCGCCGACATCGACCCCCAGGGACTCCGCCGCCTCGGCCGCGGTGTGGGTGGAGTCGGGCTGGGTCACGATCACCCCATGGTGCCCTCGCGCGATCAGAGTCTCGGCGACATGCGCGGCGTGGGGGTGCAGGGGCGTCGGCATGAACCAAGAGTAGGTCCATTCCCCTGGAACGACATCAAGAAGCGTCTTCCGACACGACATCGGAACGGGGCGTAGTCGATTCCAGCTTCCGGAGGCGCCGGACGGTGAACCCGAACAGCAGTCCCAGCCCGACCGCGGAGTACAGCGCGAGGGCGAGCGCGGGCTGTCCCAGCCCCACGGCGTCGAAGTACACGATGCTGCGGATTCCCTCGGTACCCGCGCCGGGAGTGATCCACCGCCCGATGGCCGCGTAGAACGTGGGGATGACGTTCGAACCGAATGCCCCGCCTGCGCTGGGGTTGCCCAGGATGACGAAGACCGCGATCGCTAGCGGAACCGCGAGGATGCCGACCGAGGCGCGCAGGCCGAGCGTGAACACGGCCGTGCCGAAGACGACACCGGCCCCGAGGAGCCACAGCGGGAACCAGTGGCCCGCGAACGTGCCGAGCACGTGCGTCGTGATCAGGGCGCCGAGCGCGCCGGAGAGCAGGGCATAGCCGAACAGGACGGCCGTGTGCGCCGACGCCTGGCGCAGCGTCCGCGGGGCGCCGATGAACAGGCCGATCGCGGCCGCGAGCAGGTAGCCGCCGACCACCCACCCGACCGCCAGATAGAAACCGGACAGCCCGCGGTTGTCGTGTGCGCCGACGGGAATCTCGTCGCGAACCGTGAACTCGCGACCCTGACTGTTCTCCACCTGGGTGAGGACCGATTCGAGCGCGCTGGAGATGGAACTGCCACCCGCGCTCGCCGTGATCAGGGTGTCGGGGCCGACGGGATTCACAACGAACGCGCCCTGGATCTCACGGTCGTGGAGGAGGCGGCGGGCTTCCGCGGTGTCCGAGACGACGCGTGCGCGGAGCGGGTTGCCGTCGATCGCGTCGAGCCGGTCGGCGACCTGCTGGTCCGTCCCGGCGGGCAGTCCCGCCGCGGCCACGACCCCGACCTCGATGTCGCGGGGCGTGGGCTGATGGAACGCGGCCACATAACTGAGGATGAAGCCGAGTTGGAGAAGGAGAACGCCGAAGACCAGCGCGGCCATCACCTTGGGCGCGCCGTACTTCGACACCGGACTGTCGTGGTGCACGGGAGCCGGGGTGGTGGTTTCGCTGGCGGTGGTGGTCATCGGACGTCCTCGATCCTTGTCGATACCGTGGGTATTGAATACCCTAGGTATCGTGGCTGAAGAACGTCAACGGGACAGTCGTCACACCGAATGGGCGCCGACGACGCGTCCCGGTCGCGACGTCGTGCGACAGCGCCTCCTCGACGCGGCGGCGGAGGAATTCGCGGAACGCGGATTCAGTGCGGCCCGGCTCGCCGAGGTCGCTCGCCGGGCCGGGTTCACCAAGGGCGCGGTCTATTCGAACTTCGAGTCGAAGCAGGACCTGTTCGCGGAACTCTTCGCGGCACGCTCACTCGAACTGGCGGGACGGGTGCTCGCCGAGATCGCCGGCATGAATCCCACGGACGCCGCGGGCAAGGGCGGTGAGGCCGTCGCGTCGTGGATGGTGCGCGAGCCGGGGTGGTCGCTGCTGGTACTCGAATTCGGCGTGCTCGCCGCCCGCGACCCGCAGATCGCGCAGGCCTACCTGCGGGAGCGGCGGCAACTGCGGGGACGGCTCGTCGAATTGATCGGCGAGCGCGCGCGGGAGTGGGGAGTCGACGACACGTTCGACGTCCGCACCACGGCCATCTCGCTGATGGCCCTCATCTCCGGCCTCGTGCTCGAACACTCCGTCGACCCGGAGGAAGTGGACCAGCCGACGATGGGCGCCGCGGTCACCGCGTTGTTCGCCGGTGCGGTCGCCCGGGCCGGGCTCGTCTGAACAGCCCGGGCCGGGCTCGTCTGAACAGCCCGGGCCGGGCTGGTGTGATTTCAGGCGGTCTGTGCGACGACCCCGTCGAGGAAGCCGTCGATGTGCGCCCATGTGGAGTCCTTGGCCTTCGGGCCCGCGACGAGTCCCAGGTGGCTGCCCGGCGCGGACTCGAACCGCACCGACGGTGACCCGGTGAGCACGTCCGTCGCCGCCCGGACCGACGGGATCGGGGCGATGACGTCCTCGGTGCCGCCGATCGCGAGGACCGGCACCGTCAGATCGGCCAGCGTGATCGCGCCGTTCCGGGTCTCGAAGCTTCCCGCGGTGAGTGCGTTCCCGAGGATCAGCTGCGTGCAGACCTGGCGGAAGAAGCGTGCGGGGTATCCCGGCATGTCGGCCATGAACCGGTCGATGGACTCCATGCGGGCCAGGGTCTCGGTGTCGTGCAGGTTCCGCGCGATGAACCACGGCTTGGTGAGCTCGCGCTGGAGTGCGGTGAAACGGTAGCTGGCCTGGACCAGCGGCGCGGGCAGTCCGCCCATCGCGCCCGTGGCGGTGGTGAGGGGGCGGTCGCCGGTGAACCGGCCGACGGCCCGCAGCGGCGCGATCATGGTCACCGACTCGTAGTCGATCGGCGTGCCGATCGCCGTCACCGAACCGATCGGCAGATCGCTTCGGCCCGCGGCTGTGAGCAGCGACATCGTTCCGCCGAGGCTCCAGCCGATCAGATCGACGGGTGCGCCGTCGTGGAGCCGGGACACCCGGTCGACGGCAGCCGGGATGAAGTCGTCGACCCAGTCCTCGAACCCCAGGCCGCGGTCGGCGTAGCCCATCGTTCCGTAGTCGACGAGATATGTGGCCTTGCCCGACCCGACCAGGTGTGCGGCCAGGCTCTGGCCCGGCCGGAGGTCGAAGCACTGTGCGGGCGCGGCGAGTGGCGGCACGAGCAGGATGGGCCGGTCGTCGTCGGTCTCGGAACCGTCGAACCGGTACAGGTCCTGATGGGGTGCCTCGTGGATGCGCGTCGACGGGGTGCGCTGGACGGGCGCGATGCCGCCGCCGAAGGACAGTCGCCAGGCGTTGCGGGTCAGCGTGTTCAGCGTCGGGTTCCAGGCGATGTCGAGCACGGATTTCCTCTCGTGGCGGCGCAGATCCTTCAGGTATCTGTGACGTCAACATACAGGTAATACTGCGATGGTCCGTCAGCGGGAGGAGAGCAGAACCCGCAGCACGGTCGCCGGCCGCAGCAGCGCGCCCGGCCGGTCCAGAAGATGCGTCACCCGGAGGAACGCCGCCCCGACGGCCGGATCGACGGACGCCGCCCGATCGAGCCGGGCCGCGTACGCATTGACCGACCGGACCCGCGCCGACCGTCGTCCCGGCACGGCCGGGATCCGGAGGTCGTTGTCGACGGTGAGATTCCACGCCGCATCGATACACCGGTTCGCCCGCCGCAGAAACCGGCGAGCGAGATGCGCCCGCCCCGACCGCAGGCAGTCCCGCAAGATCTGCGCCTCCACCGCGGCGACGCTCATCCCCTGACCGTAGATGGGATTGAACGAGCAGATGGCGTCCGCGAACGGCAGATAATTCGACGGCAGATCGTCCGCCGAATAGTGCCGTCGGACGGTCGTCGGGATCCGGTAGCGCACGCCGTCGTCCACCGGCACGGCGGTGAGCAAGGCGTCGTACATATCCGGGGCCGGGAACGACTCCACGAAGTCGAGGAACCCGTCCGGATCCAGCGGCGGCACGTCGTCGCCGTACCCGGCCAGCGTGACGATCCACGTGCCGTTCTCCTGCACGCCCATGAAACCGCTGCGCGGACTCGACGGTCCCGGCGCCATCCCGATGCCGGAATCGCCGTCCAGGTGCGGCGGATCGAGCCGGAAGTGCCTCGTCGCGTAGCTGACGCCCACGGCCACCTGCGACTCGGACGGCGGCGAAAACCCCAGCGCGCCGAGCCGGGCGACACTCTGCGAACTGCGGCCCGACGAGTCCACGACGAGATCGGCCCCGACGACCTCCGGCGGAACCCCGCCCCGGTGCTGCACGGTCACGCCGGTCACTTCTCCGCCGTCCAGGGCGAGGCCTGTGACGTCGGAACGGTCCAGGATCCGCACGTTCGGCAGGGCCCGGACCCGCCGGCGCACCTGCCACTCGACCAGCGGCCTGCTCGCGAGAATGCCGGGAACCCCGCTGGTCCCGCGGGCCATCCGATGCCCGTCGACGATCCACCGGATGTCGCCGAGCGCGTCGCCCGCAGTGGCGCCGAGCGCCAGGAGTTCGGGCACCAGGCCCGGCAGGAGGTCTTCCATCGCAGCCTGCCCGCCGGCGAGGAGGGCGTGCACGTGCCGGGCCTGCGGCACACACCGGCGCGCCGTGGCCTCGTCGGGCAGGACGTCGCGGTCGAGGACGACGACGTTGCGGAACGTGCTGCCGAGCGCCGCCGCGGCCAGCAGACCGCCCATTCCGGCGCCGACGACTACGGCGTCGCCATCCGGGGTCGTCCGGTGCGTCATCGCGGCTGTCCGTTCGCAAGACGGTGCAGAGACCTCCAGGGTATTTCGCCGGACACCGGCGAGCGGAGGTTACTCTCGAGTAATGACCGAACAGAAGACCTGGAATGCGTTCACCGTCGAGCGCAAGGATCACGTCGCGCAGGTGACGCTCATCGGGCCCGGTAAGGGCAACGCGATGGGGCCGGATTTCTGGAGCGAGCTCCCCGAGATCTTCGGTGAACTCGACTCCGATCCCGACGTGCGGGCCGTGGTGATCGCCGGCTCGGGCAAGAACTTCTCCTTCGGCCTCGACCTGCCCGCGATGAGCGGCAGCTTCGGTTCCGTCCTCGCGGACAAGGCGCAGGCAGGCCCGCGCACCGCGTTCCACGACATGATCAAGCGGATGCAGTCCGGCATCAACGCGGTCGCCGACTGCCGCAAGCCGGTGGTCGCGGCAATCCAGGGCTGGTGCATCGGCGGCGGCGTCGACCTCATCTCCGCGTGCGACATCCGGTACGCCAGCGCGGACGCCCAGTTCAGCATCCGTGAGGTGAAGGTCGCGATCGTCGCCGACATGGGCAGCTTCGCCCGGCTGCCCGCCATCATCGGCGACGGCCATCTGCGGGAACTCGCACTCACCGGCAAGGACATCGGCGCGGGTCATGCGGAGAAGATCGGCCTCGTCAACGGTGTCTACGCGGACGCCGACGCCGTCCTCGCGGCCGCGCACGCCACCGCAGGCGAGATCGCGGCGAACCCGCCGCTCGTCGTGCACGGCATCAAGGACGTCCTCGACCACTCCCGGGCGGCCGCCGTCGACGACAGCCTGCGCTATGTCGCCGCGTGGAACGCCGCGTTCCTGCCGTCACAGGACCTGACCGAGGCGATCACCGCCGTCTTCGAGAAGCGCACCCCCGACTTCAAGGGCGAGTAATCAGTCCGCACCGTCGGCGGTGGACGCTTATCCGCAGGTAAAGCCCAGTCCATCAGTTGCCCGAGTCCTCGCTGCGCTCGCATACTTGCCGACTACAAGTAAACGACCAGCGCAGCGAGGACACAGTGTCGAATTCGGTCGAAACGCCGGTGGCCTACACCCACCGGCAGATCCTGGCTGTACTCAGCGGGTTGATGCTCGGCATGTTCCTCGCCGCGCTCGATCAGACGATCGTGGCGACGGCGATCCGCACCATCGCCGACGACCTCGACGGCTACTCGCTGCAGGCGTGGGCCACCACCGCCTACCTCGTCACCGCCACCCTGGCGACGCCGCTCTACGGCAAACTGTCCGACATCTACGGCCGCAAACCGTTCTTCATGTTCGCCATCACGGTGTTCGTGATCGGCTCGGTCCTGTGCACGTTCTCGACGTCGATGTACATGCTCGCGGCCTTCCGCGCGGTGCAGGGACTCGGCGCCGGCGGTCTGTTCTCGTTGGCGCTCACCATCATCGGCGACATCGTCTCCCCGCGTGAGCGTGCCAAGTACCAGGGCTACTTCCTGGCCGTGTTCGGCACGTCCAGCGTGCTCGGGCCGGTCCTCGGCGGACTGTTCGCCGGACAGGACGCGATCCTCGGAATCGACGGCTGGCGTTGGGTTTTCCTGGTCAACGTGCCCGTCGGGCTGGTCGCGCTCACCGTCGTCTCCCGGGTGCTGCACCTCCCGCGACGATCGGGCGGAAGCCGGCGGATCGACTGGTGGGGCGCGATCGCCCTCGCGGTGGGGGTCGTGCCGTTGCTCATCGTCGCCGAACAGGGGCATACCTGGGGATGGGACAACTCGAAGTCGTTGGTGTGCTATGTGATCGGCGTCCTCGGCGTGCTGGCGTTCGTGCTCGTGGAACTCGCGATGAAAGACGACGCACTCATCCCGATGCGCTTCTTCCGCAACAGCACTTTCGCGCTCGGCGTCGTCATCAGCCTCGTCGTGGGCGCCGTCATGTTCGGCGGCATCAGCCTCCTGCCCCAGTACCTGCAGGTGGTGAAAGGCTCGAGCCCCACCCTCGCCGGATTCCAGATCCTGCCGATGGTCCTCGGCCTCATGGCGGGTTCGGTGGTGAGCGGCCAGATGATTTCGCGGACCGGGCGTTACCGGTACTTCCCGATCCTGGGGACCGCCCTCATCGCGGTCGGCGCGTTCCTGCTGCACACGCTGGCAGCGGACACCCCGATGCCCGTCGTGATGGCGTTCATGCTGATCCTGGGACTCGGTCTCGGAAACCTGATGCAGCCGCTCACCCTCGCCATTCAGAACGCCCTGCCGCCGCAGGACATGGGAGTGTCGACCGGAGCGGCCACCTTCTTCCGGCAGATCGGCGGCACCGCAGGCGTCGCGATCTTCCTGTCGATCCTCTTCTCCCGCCTCACCCCGGCCATCGGCGAGCGGGTGACGGCCGCAGCGGGCACGTCCGACTTCCGGCGGGCCGTGGTCGCCGCCGCGCAGAGCAACGACCCCGCCGAGGCCGCCATGGGTCAGGGAATGCTCAGCCCCGACCACGCAGGCGTCAGCGGCGTCCTCACGGACAGTTCGGTGATCGGAAGGCTCGACGACGTGCTCGCCCTGCCCTTCCGAGAAGGATTCGCCGACGCCATCGGATCCGTCTTCCTCACCGTGTCGATGCTCGCCGTCGTCGCATTCGTCCTCACCGTGCTGTGGAAGGAAGTGCCCCTCCGCAGCGAGTCCGGACTCCAGGCCGCGGCACGGGGCGACGCGGGGGAGTGAGACGGCAACGGCGCCCAGCCCACCCGATGACCGGGGAACTGGACGCCGTCGCCGCGAACGTCGGGAGGGCTCAGTGCCCGCCGTTGTCCTTCAGACGCTTGATCGACGCCTCGACCTCCGCCTTCGCCTTGGCGAGCCCGACCCAGTCAGCGCCCTCGACGTGCTTGCCCGGCTCGAGGTCCTTGTAGTGGACGAAGAAGTGCTTGATGGCGTCCAGTTCGAACTGCGGGACGTCGCCGATGTCCTGGATGTGGTCCCAGCGCGGGTCGCCGGCAGGCACACACAGCACCTTGTCGTCGCCGCCGGCCTCGTCGACCATCTTGAACATGCCCACGGGGCGTGCCTCGACGATGACGCCGGGGAACACCGACTCGGGGAGCAGGACCAGCGCGTCCAGCGGGTCGCCGTCCTCGCCGAGGGTGTTCTCGATGAAGCCGTAGTCGGCCGGGTAGCCGAACGCGGTGTACAGGTAGCGGTCCAGTTTCACGCGACCGGTCACGTGGTCGACCTCGTACTTGTTTCGCTGACCCTTGGGGATCTCGATGGTGACGTCGAACTCCACGCCGATTCCTCGCTGTCGTGTCGATGATGATTCGGGGAGAGGATATCGGGTCGAGGATAAGGTTGGTTGTCTGACCACCCACGAATCACAGTGAAGACGGAGGCGCGTTGCCGGGCCAGGGAAAGAAGAAGATGGGCTCGTTGGCGGGACGCCACCGTCGGAACATGCGAATTCTGTTCGCGTCGGTCGTCGTCGTTGTGCTCGCGATGGCCGCCGTGCTGGTGGTCGCGGTGAGCGCGCACAACGCGTCGGCGGGGCGCGGCGAACTGACGATCGTCCCCGAACCGGCTCCGATCATCGCGGCCCCGCAGGTCACGCCGGTCCCGGACGACGCGCCGATGCCGAGCGCGCAGGGGATTGCCGCCGCGGTCGGTCCGGCCGCCGCCAACCCCGACCTCGGCAAGTTCAGCGGATCGGTCGCCGACGCCGTCACCGGTCAGGTGCTGTGGAGCGTCAACCCGCAGACCCCGATGACGCCTGCGTCCACCACGAAGGTCCTCACCGCCGGATCCGCGCTGCTGTCGCTGCCGTCCGATCACCGCGTCACGACGACGGTGGTGCAGGGGGCGGCTCCCGGGGAGATCGTCCTCATCGCCGGTGGTGATCCCACTCTCACCGCGAAGCCGGTCGGGGAGAACGGCTACTACCCGGGTGCGGCGCACATCTCGCAACTGGTCGATCAGATCCGCAATGCGGGCATCCAGGTGACGCGCATCGTGGTCGACACGAGCATCTATTCGGGCGACACCATGGCGCAGGGATGGTTCCCGACCGATGTCGGCGCCGGATTCATCACCCCCACCGAGCCGATCATGATCGACGGCGGACGCGCCGACCCGCTCGTGGACGAGTCGCCGCGCAGTTCGACGCCCGCGCTCGACGCCGGGCGGACGCTGGCCGGTGCGCTCGGTGTCGACCCCTCGGCGGTCGCGTCGGGGGTCGCGGCACCCGGCGCCGCTACTGTCGCGAGTGTGCAGTCCGCGCCGCTGCGCGACCGGTTGCGGCAGATGATGGAACACTCGGACAATGTGCTTGCCGAAGCGATCGGGCGGGAGGTTGCCATGAATGCCGGCGCAGAAGCATCGTTCGCGGGCGCCGTCGCGACCATCGGCCAGACCCTGACCGGCGCCGGATTCGATCTGACGGGGCTCACCTTGCACGACGCGAGCGGGCTGTCTGTCGACGACCTCATCGCACCGCACACGCTCGACCAGGTCCTGACGGCCGCCGCCGGGGAGGGGAATCCCGCCCTGCGGCCGATGCTCGACTACCTGCCGGTGGCAGGCGCCACGGGCAGCCTGTCGGACCGGTACGCGTCGGGCAACCGCACCGGCGCCGGATGGGTGCGGGCGAAGACCGGCACCCTGTCCACGGCCAGCGCCCTCGCCGGCTACGTGGTGGACCAGAACGGGCGCGTCCTCACGTTCGCGCTGATGTCCAACGACCGCCCGCCGGAGGTCAGCCGTCCCGCACTCGACGCACTGGCGGCCGCGCTCCGCACGTGCGGGTGCCAGTGATGGCCGCCGAAGGAAACGCCTTCAGCGGTGCCGTCGACTGGAAACTCGCAGCCAGGACGGGGGTGAGGCTGGCGCGCAGCGGGCCAGCCACGTCGCGATACACGGCCGAGACCGTGGTCGCGGAACTGGCCGACGCGTCGATGCGTGCGGAACTGCCCGTGCGGGAAGTCACCGGACTCGCCGACGGACTGCCGGTGCCCACCGCCCAGATCCTCGACCGGGCGGGGTGGATCCACGCAGCCGCGCATTCGATGTCGCAACTCACCGGCGGCGACGCCGCCCCCGGCATGCTGCTCGGCAAGCCGGCGGGCATTCAGGCCGGGGCGATGCTCGCCTACCTGTCCTCGGCGATCCTCGGCCAGTACGACCCGTTCACCGGCGACAACGGAACCCTGCTGCTCGTCGCGCCCAACGTGGTGGCCGTCGAGCGCACACTGCGGGTGCAGCCCAGCGACTTCCGGCTCTGGGTGTGCCTGCACGAGGTGACGCACCGGGTGCAGTTCTCGTCGTCACCGTGGCTCACCGGGTACATGCAGGAATCGGTGGAGACCCTC
This sequence comes from Rhodococcus sp. NCIMB 12038, assembly GCF_002165735.1. Taxonomy (NCBI): domain Bacteria; kingdom Bacillati; phylum Actinomycetota; class Actinomycetes; order Mycobacteriales; family Nocardiaceae; genus Rhodococcus; species Rhodococcus sp. NCIMB 12038. Next base: position 138,388 of record NZ_NHML01000019.1, on the reverse strand, counting down.
GGATCGGCCGAGGACGAGTCGATCACCGACATCGTCGGCCGGTTGTCCTCCGCGCTGCGCGACCGCGGGCGCACGGAGCCCGACGAGTCGGGTGCACCGGGCGGCATCGTCGGACTCCTGCGCGCGACCCAGGCCGAGCCGCAGCGTGACGCACTCGACCGCCTGCTGGTGCTCGGAACCCTCCTCGAGGGACACGCGGACCACGTGATGGACGCGGTCGGTCCCGCGGTCGTGCCGTCGGTGGCCGCCATCCGCGCGGCCTTCGACAGCAGGCGCCGCCGCAAGAGCAACCCGGTGCAGCGCCTCATCCGGGCGCTGCTCGGGATGGACGCGAAGATGGCGCAGTACGTGCGCGGCAAGGCATTCGTCGACGCCGTCGTGGACAAGGTCGGGATGGACCGGTTCAACGTCGTGTGGACCGGACCCGACACGTTGCCCCGCCTCGCGGAGATCGACGCGCCGGACGCCTGGGTGTCCCGGGTGCTGGGCTGATTCGCGAAGGGCTGAGCCGGTGACAGTGCTTCCCGAGGAGCCGGCGATCCTGGAGGTTCGTCACGCCGTGCGGCGCTGGATCGCGGCGCACGCCCCGGACGCCGACGTCGCGGTCGCGCTGTCGGGTGGTGCCGATTCGCTGGCCCTGACGGCGGCCGCCGCCGCCGAGGCGCATTCGGTTACTGCCCTCGTCGTCGATCACCGGTTGCAGCCGGGGTCGGCCGACGTCGCGGACGAGGCGGCAGCGCGCGCCCGGGACCTCGGCTGTGTGGCCGCCGACGTGCTTCCCGTCGACGTGACCGGATCCGGCGGGCTGGAGGCGGCCGCCCGGCAGGCCCGCTACCGGGCCCTCGACTCGGCGCGCGGAACCCGCCCGGTGCTGCTGGGACACACCCTCGACGATCAGGCCGAAACGGTGTTGCTGGGCCTGTCTCGCGGTTCGGGCGGTCGATCCATCTGGGGGATGAGCCCCTACGACAGTCCGTGGGGCAGGCCGCTGCTGGACGTGCGACGCGCGGTGACCCGGCAGACCTGCGCGGAACTAGGCCTCAGCCCGCACGAGGATCCGCACAACGCCTCACCCGACTTCGTCCGGGTGCGGCTGCGCACCGAGGTGCTGCCGCTGCTGGAGGACGTCCTCGGCGGCGGCGTCGCCCGGGCCCTCGCCCGCACCGGGGAACACCTGCGCGAGGAGGGGGCCGTCCTCGACGCGGTGGCCGCCGACGCCGAAGCGAAAGTCGTGGTGGACGGGGAGATCGACGCGGCGCTCCTCGCCCTGTCGGCGCCGCCCGTCCGCAGGCGGGTCCTGCGCAGCTGGCTGCTCGCGGCCGGTGCACGCGGTCTCGGAGACACCCAGTTGCGGGCCGTGGACGACCTCGTCGCCCGATGGCGGGGGCAGGGACAGGTGGCGGTCGGGGGCGGAACACCGGACGCGAGGTTGGTGGTCCGACGGCGACGTGGCAGGCTGAACGTCGGATTGGACGACCGACGAAGGGTTTGATCGCGTGTACGAAGGCGACATCGCATCGGTACTGATCTCCGAGGACGAGATCCGTCGACGTACCGTCGAACTGGCCGAGGAGATCGCCAAGCGCTACCCGGAGGGCGCCCCGGAAGGGGATCTGCTCCTGGTGGGTGTCCTCAAGGGCGCCATCTTCTTCATGACCGACTTCGCGCGGGCCCTACCCATCCCCACCCAGATGGAGTTCATGGCCGTCAGCTCCTACGGGTCGTCCACGTCGTCCTCGGGTGTCGTGCGCATCCTCAAGGACCTCGACAAGGACATCGCCGGCCGCCACGTGCTGATCGTCGAGGACATCATCGACTCCGGTCTCACACTGTCCTGGCTGATGCGCAACCTCTCGACGCGGAACCCGGCGTCGCTCGAGGTCGTCACGTTGCTGCGCAAGCCCGACGCCATCAAGGTCGACATCAACGTCGCGAACGTCGGCTTCGACATTCCCAACGAGTTCGTCGTCGGCTACGGCCTCGACTACGCCGAGCGGTACCGCGACCTGCCGTACATCGGAACGCTCGAGCCCTCCGTCTACGGCGGCTGAACCCCGCCCGTCAGCGGGCGGTTTCGTGGGACACGGCGAGTTCCAGGGCCCGCAGATCCTGCTCCAGCTGCCGGAACAGCCAGTACACGCCGACGAACGCGAAGATGCCGCCGACGCAAAGAATGCGGACGGCGATGATCACCAGCGTGATCTCGTCGGGCGACAGGAACGTCACCCCGGCCACACCGGCCAGCGGAACCGACGCGGCCACCGCGAGATACAGCGTGCTGCGGCGGTCGAGGCCCCGCAGTTTGTGTGCGTCGGCGCTGCTCGCGATGTCCTGCGGTAGCAGGGTCGGGTAGATGCAGCGCACCGCGAAGAACGCCACCACGAAGAACGGGTACGCCACCGACACGGCACCGCACACGATCAGCGACGCGATGAAGTGCACGTACGCGCCCGGCGGCACGTTCCCCGCCGCGAGTTGCAGGGAAATCGGATAGGCGATTCCCGCGATCACCCACAACCCGAACACGACGAGCACCACGCGGTCGCCGAGCAGCAACGTGTCGGTGCGCGCACGGGCCAGAGTCTGGCGGTCGTACGTCCGGCCCTTGCGCAGACCCCGCGGAACCAGCAGCGGGTAGCGGCACCAGTAGAGCAGCATGATCGCGCCCAACGGGAACGCGATCGAGTTGATCACCAACTGGATCCCCTCGAACGACTGCTGCGCCTCCGGCGTCAGATTGCTGATGATCAGCATCTTGTTGTGGTGATAGTTGTACGCACCCGCGAGGGCGTTCGGCACCGCGATACCGAAAACCAGAATCGGGAGGGCGAACCGACGCAACCGCATGCGCCAACTGTTCGGCGGCGGATCGACGAGATCACGGGCCCGCGGGTTCAGGCACAGGTCGAACTGCTGGGCCAGTTCGGCGCCCGTCGACCACCGGTCCTCCGGCTTCGGCGCCAGACACGTCAGCAGTACCCGGCGCAGCGACGGCGGGCAGTCGGCGGGCAACTGGTCCAGAAACTCCGGGTCGACGTCCCGGCTGCGGCTGTCCAGCATCGCCTCGAGCGCGGCGAGCGACTCGCTCGACACGTCCTCGTCCTGGAACGGGCGCCGCCCGCACATCAGCTCCCACAGCATCACCCCGAGCGCGAAAATATCGCTGCGGGTGTCGAGGTCCGCCGCCGTTCCCGGCATTCCGCGGTGACACGCCTCCAGTTGCTCGGGGGACATGTAGGCCAGGGACCCGCCGAAGTAGGCGAGCGGTGACGCCCCGGTGACGGAGTCGCTGAAACTGATGTTGAAATCGGCGAGCTTGGGCACACCCTCCGCCGTCAGCAGGATGTTGGCGGGTTTGATGTCGCGGTGCAGGACGCCCCGTTTACCGGCGTAGTCGAGGGCCTCGGCCAGTCGCCGTCCCAGCCACGCGATCGTCTCGGGCCAGGTGAGCGACGCGATCTCGTCCCGCACACTCGAGTCGGTGGGCCTGAGCTCGCCCTTCTCCCGCATCTCCTCGTCGACGACGTCGAGCAGCAGGCTGCCGGTCCGCTCCTGCTCGGGCGTGACGCGCACCCGCCGCAGAACCCGCAGCAGGGTGCCACCCGGCAGGTACTGCATGTAGAGCAGGCGCAGTTCGCGGTCCGCGAGCAGCCGCTGGTCGAACACGCGGACGATGTAGTCGTGATCGAGCTTCGCGAGGGTCTGCGGCTCGTTCCCCTTGTCGTGGGAGATCTTCACCGCCACGAGACGCTGCATCGACCGCTGACGTGCGAGGAACACGCGGCCGAACGCGCCGCTGCCCAAACTCATCAGCAGATCGAAGTCGTCGACCTGCTGCCCGACCTCCACGTCGTCGAGCGCCGCATTGCCCGGCGGCATGGTGATGAGCGTGTCCGGCTGCCGGGCGGTCACGGTCGGACCGGCCTCCGCGGTCTGTTCCGCGGCAGCGGTTTGTTCGGCCGCGGCGGTCTGCTCGGCGAGTGCGGTCTGCTCGGCGGTTATCGTCCGTGCGGACCGGGTTTGCTCAGCCGTCACCGTCGGCGGGCCGGCCGCGACCGTCGCTTCGCTGCTCTCGTGTTCGGAGTTCGTGACTCCGACGGTCCGTTCGGCAGAGTCCGATCCAGCGGCCGATCCGTCTCTGCCCGACCCGTTTCCTCTGGTCATTGCACATCGAGGGTTCTACTGGGCGGGTTCTCTGGGCACATCGAGGTTGTCTGGAGCGGTGTGAAGAGTCCCATCCAGGGACAAGCGAATGGTAACCCCGCAGACCTGCCGTATCCAGCGCGAATACTCGAAATTGCTGCTGCGCTGCACCATATACTCAGGTGATGGGGGACTCCCCGTTCACCTCAGCCGTCGTCGTCGCCGAGCAGGTCCGCTCGGGCGTCTCGCGCCCGATGGAGCAGGTCGAGGCCGCGCTCGCGGCCATCGCGGAGCGTGAACCGAAGATCCAGGCGTTCGCCGCCGTCCTCGGCGACCAGGCCCGAGCCGAAGCGCTCGCCCTGTCCCGCCGACCGGATCTGGCCACCCTTCCACTGGCCGGAGTGCCCGTCGCGATCAAGGACGTCATCCCCGTGGCCGGGTGGCCTATGCGCGAGGGATCGGGCGCGACCAGCGCCGAACCGAAGGCCGCCGACCATCCGGTCGTGGCGCGACTGCGTGCGGCGGGAGCGGTCGTCGTGGGCCTGACGACTCTTCCCGAACTGGCGGTGTGGGGAACCACCGACGCGCCCGGGCACATCACCCGCAACCCGTGGAATCCGTCGCGGACCTGCGGCGGCTCGTCCGGGGGAGCCGCCGCCGCCGTCGCCGCGGGAATGGTGCCGCTGGCACACGGGACCGACGGTCTGGGTTCGATCCGCATCCCCTCGGCCAACTGCGGAGTGTTCGGCATCAAACCGGGCAGGGGAGTCGTGCCGTCCGAACTCGGCGCCACCTCGTGGTTCGGCATGGCCGAGAACGGGCCCATCGCCACGACCGTCGACGACGCCGCCCTCATGCTGTCCGTGATCGCCGACCGTCCCGAACTCGCGCGGATCGGGCCGTCGGAGCCGCTGCGGATCGCGGTGGCGTCGGGGTCGCCGACGTTCCTGGCGACGGTCGATCCGCAGTGGCGGGACGCGGCCGTGCGCGCGGGGACGGAACTGACCGGCTCGGGCCACGACGTGGAGCCCGCGACGTTGCCGTACCCAATCAACCTGATTCCGGTTCTCGCCCGCTGGACGGCGGGAACGGCCGCCGACGCGAAGGGCCTCGACCGCAGGCGACTGCAGCCGCGGACCCGCAGGCACGTCGCGCTGGGCCGCGCACTCGGCCGGTTCGTCCGCCCGGAGCAGGTGAACAGGCTCGAGGACTCGCTGCGCGCCTTCTTCGAGAACTACGACGTCGTGATCACCCCGGCGCTCGCACAGCCGCCGCTCGCGGCGACGACGTGGAGCGAGCGGTCCTGGTTGTCGAACATCGTGGCCAACGTGCGGTACGCCCCGCTCAGCGCGCTGTGGAATCTCGTCGGCTGGCCGGCGGCCAGTGTCCCCGTCGGCACGCACTCGCATTCGGGCACCCCGCTGGCCGTGCAGATCGCGGCGCCGCCCGGTGGCGAGGCCAGGATCCTGGCCCTGGCCGCGCACATCGAGCGGGTCGGCGGCGGCTGGCCGAGGGTCGCGCCCACGCGGTGAACTCGCGCACATCCGGACCCGGATCGAGGCGGAGGGAACCGATGGGCCGCCGCGTGCGTTGAACGAAATAGCGACCGCTCGCGACAGCGGTTGGCTGCTACCTGGAGTCGCCGGGGTGCCTTCGCGGTAACCTGGTTTGTCCGGTTGGCAGCCGGAAGGCGCACCCGGAAGACCCGCACTCTCGAAAGGACCGGCCATCTCGGCCGACCTGTATGAACCGTAAGACTGTGTTTCGAAACCTGGCGATAGTTGCCGGCATCCTGCTGGTGATCTACGCCTTCAGCTACTTCGGCAACGACACGCGCGGATTCAAGGGTGTCGACACCTCCGTGGCGATCGCGCAACTCGACGCGAACAACGTCGACAAGGCGCAGATCGACGACCGGGAGCAGCAGGTGCGCCTGTGGCTGAAGGACGGCAACGACGCCACCGACGGCAAGACCGAGATCCTTGCCAAGTACCCGGCGTCGGCGTCCGAGCAGATCTTCAACGAGATCTCCGACAAGGGGCTGCAGAGCTACAACACCACGGTCACGCAGGAGAGCTGGCTCACGTCGATCCTGCTGTTCGTGCTGCCGATGGTGATCCTGCTCGGCATCTTCTTCTTCGTGATGAGCCGCATGCAGGGCGGCGGTCGCGGCGGCGTAATGGGCTTCGGCAAATCCAAGGCCAAGCAGCTCAACAAGGACATGCCGAAGACCACGTTCGCCGACGTCGCGGGTGCGGACGAGGCGGTCGAAGAGCTGTACGAGATCAAGGACTTCCTGCAGAATCCGGCGCGCTACCAGGCATTGGGCGCGAAGATTCCCAAGGGCGTCCTGCTATACGGTCCGCCCGGAACCGGTAAGACTCTGCTCGCCCGCGCGGTAGCAGGCGAGGCCGGTGTCCCCTTCTTCACGATCTCCGGTTCGGACTTCGTCGAGATGTTCGTCGGTGTCGGTGCGTCCCGTGTGCGCGACATGTTCGACCAGGCCAAGCAGAACAGCCCCTGCATCATCTTCGTCGACGAGATCGACGCCGTCGGACGTCAGCGTGGCGCCGGTCTCGGTGGCGGTCACGACGAGCGTGAGCAGACCCTCAACCAGTTGCTCGTCGAGATGGACGGTTTCGGTGACCGCACCGGCGTCATCCTGATCGCCGCCACCAACCGCCCCGACATCCTGGACCCGGCGCTGCTGCGCCCGGGCCGCTTCGACCGGCAGATCCCGGTCGGCGCCCCCGACCTCGCCGGCCGACGCGCCATCCTGAAGGTTCACTCGCAGGGCAAGCCGATCGATCAGCACGCCGACCTCGAGGGCCTGGCCAAGCGCACCGTCGGAATGTCGGGCGCGGATCTGGCCAACGTCATCAACGAGGCCGCGCTGCTCACCGCCCGCGAGAACGGCACCGTCATCACGGAGGCCTCGCTCGAGGAGTCCGTCGACCGGGTCGTCGGCGGCCCCCGCCGCAAGAGCCGCATCATCAGCGAGCACGAGAAGAAGATCACCGCGTACCACGAGGGCGGGCACACGCTCGCCGCGTGGGCGATGCCCGACATCGAGCCGGTCTACAAGGTCACCATCCTGGCCCGTGGCCGCACCGGTGGTCACGCGATGACGGTGCCCGAGGACGACAAGGGCCTGATGACGCGGTCCGAGATGATTGCCCGCCTGGTCATGGCGATGGGTGGCCGCGCCGCCGAGGAACTCGTGTTCCACGAGCCCACCACCGGCGCATCCTCCGACATCGACATGGCGACGAAGATCGCCCGGTCGATGGTCACCGAGTACGGCATGAGCGCCAGGCTGGGTGCGGTGCGGTACGGCCAGGAGGGCGGCGACCCGTTCCTGGGCCGGTCGATGGGGCAGCAGTCCGACTACTCCCACGAGGTCGCGCGCGAGATCGACGAAGAGGTCCGCAACCTCATCGAGGCGGCGCACACCGAGGCGTGGGCGATCCTCAACGAGTACCGCGACGTGCTGGACATCCTGGCGACCGAACTGCTCGAGCGCGAGACCCTCACCCGCAAGGATCTCGAGAAGATCTTCCACAGCGTCGAGAAGCGCCCCCGGATCACGGCGTTCAACGACTTCGGCCACCGGACCCCGTCCGACAAGCCGCCGGTCAAGACGCCGCGGGAACTCGCGACCGAGCGTGGCGAGCCGTGGCCCCAGCAGGCCGAACCGGTGTTCGCGCAGCAGCAGTCGCAGTCGGCCCCGCCTCAGCAGCAGTACCCGCAGCCGTCGCCGGCCAACGGCTACTCGCAGCCCGCTCCGGCCAGGCCGCAGGGCGGCATGACGCAGCAGCCGCGTCCCGACTACGGCGCCCCCGCCGGATGGTCGGCTCCGGGCTGGCCGCCGCGCGATCCGGGCAACCAGAATCCGGAGGGGCAGTACCCCGGAAACCAGGGCCCGGGCACCAACCAGGGTCCGGGGAACCAGTGGAATCCGCCGCACGAGCAGCGGGGCACCGGGGACGACGACGCGCAGACGAGGGCCTGGAAAGGACCGGACGGATCGAACTGATCCGCCCGACACTAGGCTGTTGCTTCGGGACGATCGGTCCCGGTACTGGAGGAGTTTCGGTTGTCGGTGAATCATCTCGGTAGTGAGCCCGTGGCCCTCGAGACAGGCCGGGTGTTCGATCAGCCGCGGGCCGAGGCTGCGGTGCGGGAACTGCTGATCGCGATCGGTGAAGACCCGGATCGTCCCGGACTCCGCGATACGCCCGCCCGCGTGGCGCGGTCGTACCGCGAGGTTTTCGCGGGCCTGTACACCGACCCGGACACCGTGTTGAACACGACGTTCGACGAGGGCCACCAGGAGTTGGTGCTGGTCCGCGACATTCCGCTGTACTCCACGTGTGAACACCATCTCGTGTCGTTTCACGGGGTCGCGCACGTCGGGTACATCCCGGGCCGGACGGGCAAGGTCACCGGGCTGTCGAAGCTGGCCCGCGTGGTCGATCTGTATGCCAAGCGCCCGCAGGTCCAGGAGCGTCTGACCAGTCAGATCGCCGACGCCGTCATGCGCAAGCTCGATCCGCGCGGTGCGATCGTGGTCATCGAGGCCGAGCACCTGTGCATGGCGATGCGGGGGATCCGCAAGCCTGGTGCGAGTACCACCACCTCTGCGGTGCGTGGTCTGCTCCAGTCCAGCGCGGCCTCACGTTCCGAGGCTCTGGACCTTATTCTGCGGAAGTGACCGTGATCGAGCTGCCCTCACCGGGCCGCACCGTGGTGATGGGGATTCTCAACGTCACCACCGATTCCTTCTCCGACGGCGGACGCTTCCTCGACCGTGACGCGGCGCTCGAACGCGGTCTCGCGCTGAAGCGTCTCGGCGTCGACATCGTCGACGTCGGCGGCGAGTCCACCCGGCCGGGTGCGGCGCGGGTCGATCCCGACGTCGAGGCCGGGCGGGTCGCACCCGTCATCGCGGACTTGGTCGCCGAGGGCATCTGTGTGAGCGTCGACACGATGCGGGCCTCCGTCGCGGAAGCCGCGATCGAGGCGGGCGCGTCGATCATCAACGACGTGGCCGGTGGCCGGGCTGATGCGGCGATGGCGTCGGTGGTCGCGGACGCCGGAGTTCCGTGGATCCTGATGCATTGGCGTTCGGCCGGCGACTATGTGCACCGCGGCACCGCCGACCACTACGACGACGTGGTCCGTGAGGTCCGGGACGAACTGATGACGCAGGTCGACCTGGCCGTGAAGGCCGGGGTGGATCCGGGCTCGCTGGTGCTGGATCCGGGTCTCGGTTTCGCGAAGAACTCGGATCACAACTGGGCGCTGCTGAAGGCGCTGCCCGAGTTCAACGAGCTGGGATTTCCCGTTCTCGTCGGCGCATCCCGCAAGCGGTTCCTGGGTTCGCTGCTCGCGGATGCGGACGGCGAACCCCGTCCCCCCGCGGGCCGGGAGACCGCGACCGCCGTCGTGTCGGCGCTCGCCGCGACCCACGGAGCGTGGGGAGTGCGCGTGCACGACGCGCAGGCCTCCCTCGACGCCATCGCGGTCGCCGAGGCCTGGACGAGGGGTGCAGCCGGACGTGAGTGATCGAATCGAGTTGCGCGGATTGAAGGTTCGCGGCAATCACGGTGTCTTCGACCACGAGAAGCGGGACGGTCAGGACTTCTACGTCGACATCACCGTCTGGATGGACCTCGCGCCCGCCGCGGCGTCGGACGACCTCGACGACACCCTGGACTACGGCGGCCTCGCCGAACGCGCGGCCGCGATCATCGCGGGCCCCTCCCGGGACCTCATCGAGACCGTCGCCGCCGAGATCGCGGACGGGGTGATGACCGACCCCCGCGTCCGGAGCACCGAGGTGGTGTTGCACAAGCCGTCCGCGCCGATCCCGCTGACCTTCGCGGACGTCGCGGTGGTGGCGCACAGGTCGAGACCATGAGTCGCGCGGTGCTGTCGATCGGGTCGAACGTCGGCGACAGCCTTGCCCACCTGCAGTCCGTCCTCGACGGTCTGGGTGACGCGGTCGTTGCGGTCTCCCCGGTGTATTCGACGGCACCGTGGGGCGGCGTCGAGCAGCAGGACTTCCTCAACGCGGTCCTCGTCGTCGACGATCCCGCACTCGACGGCTACGGCTGGCTGCGGCGTGGGCAGGAACTCGAGGCCGCCGCCGACCGGGTGCGGGTCGAACGATGGGGTCCGCGGACGCTCGACGTCGACGTGGTCACGTGCGACGACGTCCGCAGCGACGACCCGGAACTGACGTTGCCGCACCCGCGAGCGCACGAACGCGCCTTCGTGCTGATTCCGTGGCTGGACGTCGAACCGGACGCCGTGTTGCCGGTCGACGGCACGACGACCCGTGTGGACGCGCTGCTGCCGCTGCTGGACGACGAAGAGCGGTCCGGTGTGCACCGGACGGACCTCGCCCTGGACCGGCGGTCGCGATGAAGCCGGAACCGACGGGCACGATGAAACCCACCCGCATCTGGGATCTGCTGTTCCTTGCCGCGCTCGCCGTCGCCGCCACCTGGATCCTGGTGCGCGTGTTCTACGGATCGTTCCCGCCCATCCCCGTGTACGCCGGGGCGTCGCTGTATCCGGTCGCGCTGATCGAGGTCGTGCTCGCGTTCATGGTGCGATCCCGGGTCAGCAACCATCAGGTGGGCGACGGGCCGCGCCAGTTGCACCCGATCACCGCCGCCCGGGTTGCCGCTCTGGCCAAGGCATCCGCACTCGTGGGCGCCGCGACGGCCGGGGTGTGGGGAGGCGTCCTGCTGTATCTGCTTCCGCAGCAGTCGGTGCTGCGAGCCGCGGCCTCGGATACTCCCGGCGCGTGGGTCGGTCTCGTTGCGGCACTGGCGCTCGTCGGCGCGGCGCTGTGGCTGGAACATTGCTGCCGCACCCCCGACGACCCCTCGGACGAGCCCGCGCATTAGGGCACAGGGGATCGCCGCAGGTCGGATGGAATGCGCGGCGCACCCTTCGCGGCCAAGTACCCTTGGCACCATGACGAATCCTGGTCGCCTCAAGTCTGCGCGCCGCAAGAGGCGCAGCGCGAGCCAGATGATCGTTGCGGGTTTGCTCGCCCTCGCGGTGATCGCGTCCCTCTTCCTGATCTTCAGTGACAGCGTCCAACTCCTGCGGGTGGGACTGGTGGCCGCGCTCTGGGCCGCCACGGTCGGTGCTATCGCCATGACGAAGTACCGGCGCGAGTCGGCGCTCGACAAGGCGAAGGTCAGCGATCTGCAGACCGTCTACGAGTTGCAGCTCGAGCGGGAGATCTCGGCACGGCGCGAATACGAGCTCACCGTCGAGAAGCGGGTGCGCAGCGAAGTGCGCGCCGATGCAGAGGAACTCGCCGCACTGCGCGCCGAACTGTCGTCGCTCCGCAAGAATCTCGAGGCACTGTTCGACGGCGCGATGCCGACCGAACGGATCGCGTTGCGGGCGGATTCGACGCGGGTGCAGGAACTTGCAGGCCGCTCGTACAGCAGCTATCAGCCGGCCGCGTCGGGCCTGTACGTCCCGGGTGCGGGGCACGCGGCGGGCGCCGGGCATCAGAGCGGTTCCGCGCAGTCCTCGCATTTCGCGAATCCCGACGACGATCCGGTCACCGCCGAGACGTCCATCGTCGAGCCTGCCGGCGCCGGACAGACCGAACCCGAGATCGAGGTCGAACCCGAGCCTGAGCCCACTCCGGAGCCGGTCGCCAAGACCGCACCTGTCGCCGCGCCCGCACCTGTCGCGAAGGTCGCGCCCCAGCCGGTCGTCGAGCCGGAACCAGAGCCCACGGAGCCCGGGGCGGCCGAACCGGAGCCCGAGGGGCGGCGGGGCCGCAGGCGGGCGGCCGAGGAGGACGAGACTTCGGGCGCGCACTCGAACGGGCTGTCCGTCGCCGAGATCATGGCCAACATGCAGTCGGCGTCCGGGGCGTCCCAGAGCGCCGGCGGCAGGCGTCGCCGCGCCGAATAGGCCCGGACTCGCCCGGGGATCAACCCGCATTGTGTGAGGTATATATCACTCTCCCTGCGCATGGCGTGGTGAGTTCGCGCCGGGCTATCCTCACCGTGGAACGTCTGGTACCCGCCGAGCGGGACTGGAACGAACGAGAGGACGAAGGTGACCTCTTTCGGGATCACTAATGGCCCTGCGCCTGCGAGATTGACGGTAGGAATCGTCTCCGCAGGCCGGGTCGGAACAGCAATCGGTGCCGCGTTGGAGCGGGCGGGTCACGTGGTCGTCGCCTGCTCGGCCGTCTCCGACGCGTCACGGCATCGGGCACGCACCCGGCTCCCCGAGACGGAGATTCTGCCGGTCGCAGAGGTCGCGGCGCGCTCCGAACTGCTCATTCTCGCAGTCCCGGACTCCGAACTGCCGTCGCTGATCGCGGGGCTGGCCTCCACCGGTGCCGTGCCGGGTCGCGCGATCGTGGCCCACACGTCCGGCGCGAACGGCATCGGCATCCTCGGCCCTCTCACCGAGCAGGGTGTCGTTCCGCTCGCGATCCACCCCGCGATGACGTTCACTGGTCACGACGAGGACACGGTTCGTCTCGCGTCCGCCTGTTTCGGTATCACCGCCGCCGACGACATCGGCTACGCGATCGCGCAGTCGCTGGTCCTGGAGATCGGCGGCGAGCCGGTGAGGGTCCGCGAGGACATGCGGCCGCTGTATCACGCCGCTCTCGCTCACGGCAGCAATCATCTGGTCACGCTCGTCGTCGACGCCGTGGCTGCGCTGCGGGTCGCGCTCGAAGGCGAGGAACTGCTCGGCCAGGAGTTGATCGGCGACGATCCGAACGGCCTCGCCGAACGAGTTCTCCAGCCGCTGCTGTCGGCGGCGCTCGACAACGCCTTGCGCCGCGGGCCTGCGGCGCTCACCGGGCCCGTCGCCCGGGGTGACTCCGAGGCGGTGGCCACACATCTGCGCGTCCTCGAGGAAGTCGATCCGCGGATTGCGGCCGGCTACCGGGCCCTCTCACTGAGGTCGGCGCAGCGCGCCGGCGCGACATCTGAACTGCTGGACATCCTGGAAGACCGGAGGTGAGCCCCGTGAGCGATCTGCAGGGCGGATACAAGCGCGGCGAACTGACCGTGCACCACGACCCGAGTGTGCTGACCCGGGTCTCGAAGGCGCTGCGCGGCGTCGGCCGCCAGGTCGCGCTCGTGCCCACGATGGGAGCCCTCCACACGGGTCACCTGGAGTTGGTGCGGCAGGCCAAGCTCACCGGCGCGGTGGTGATCGTCTCGATCTTCGTCAACCCGCTGCAGTTCGGTGCCGGCGAAGACCTCGACGCCTACCCGCGCACCGTCGACGCCGACCTCGAACTGCTGCGTGAGGCCGGAGTCGAGCTGGCGTTCGTGCCGACGGCGGCCACCATGTACCCGGCCGGTCCGCGGACGACGATCCATCCCGGACCGCTGGGCGCGGAGCTGGAGGGCGCGTCCAGGCCCACGCACTTCGCGGGCATGCTCACCGTCGTCGCCAAGCTGCTGCAGATCGCCGCACCGCACGTCGCATACTTCGGCGAGAAGGACTACCAGCAGCTGACGCTGATCCGGCAGATGGTGACCGACCTGAACTTCGACGTCCGCATCTTCGGGGTGCCCACGGTGCGTGAACACGACGGACTCGCGTTGTCCTCGCGGAACCGCTACCTCGACGAGGATCAGCGGAACGCGGCGACGACGCTGTCCGCGGCCCTGATCGCCGGTGCCCACGCCGCGGCCGGTGGCGCCGAGGCGATCCTCGCCACCGCGCGCGAGGTGCTGGCATCCACCCCCGAGGTGGAGGTCGACTACCTCGAGGTTCGGGGCGTCGACCTCGGTCCGGCCCCCGAACGAGGCGACGGCCGGCTGCTCGTCGCCGCCAAACTCGGCAACACCCGCCTGATCGACAACGTCGGTGTCGCCGTCGGCACCGGTTTCCTCGAACGTGACACCGAGGCGTCGGACGCGTCGGTGGCAGACGAACTTCTTTCCCGCTAGAAGAGTAAGGACCGGAACATGTTTCGCACCATGATGAAGTCGAAGATCCATCGCGCCACCGTCACACACGCCGACCTGCACTACGTGGGTTCGGTGACGGTCGACCAGGATCTGATGGATGCCGCCGACCTCCTCGAGGGCGAGCAGGTGTGCATCGTCGACATCGACAACGGCGCGCGGCTCGAAACCTATGTCATCGCCGGCGAGCGGGGAAGCGGCGTCATCGGGATCAACGGTGCGGCAGCGCATCTCGTCAAGCCCGGCGACCTCGTCATCCTCATCGCCTACGGTGTCATGAACGAGCAGGAGGTGCGCGACTACGAGCCGCGCGTCGTGTTCGTCGACGCCGCCAACTCGCCGGTCGAACTCGGTGCCGACCCGGCGCACGCGCCGGAGGGCTCCGGCCTGATCACCCCGCGCATGCTGTCGACGCTCGACGCCGAGCGCGAATCCAGTTTGGTGTAACCCGTGCTCCTCACCGTCGACGTCCGGAACACGAACATCGTTCTCGGACTGTTCACAGGTACCGGTGAACATTCGAAGTTGGTGCAGGACTGGCGGATGCGCACCGACGCGAGGATGACGGCCGACGAACTGGCGCTCATCTTCCGCGGGCTCCTCGGCGCACACACCGATCAGATCACCGGTGTGTCCGCGCTGTCGACGGTGCCGTCGGTGCTCAGGGAGATCCGCGTGATGCTGACGCGGTACTGGGGGCACGTCCCGCACGTGCTGGTGGAACCCGGGGTGCGAACCGGTGTTCCGCTGCTCGTCGACAACCCCAAGGAGGTCGGCGCCGACCGGATCGTGAACAGCCTTGCGGCGCATCACCTCTACGACGCGCCGTGCATCGTGGTCGACTTCGGGACGTCCACGTGCGTCGACGTCGTGTCCGCCAAGGGTGAGTTCCTCGGCGGCGCCATCGCGCCCGGCCTCGAGATCTCCTCGGACGCACTCGCGTCGCAGTCGGCGGCGCTGCGCAAGGTCGAACTGGTGCGGCCCCGCTCCGTCGTCGGCAAGAACACCGTCGAATGCATGCAGTCGGGTGCGGTGTTCGGTTTCGCCGGACTCGTCGACGGACTGGTCCGCCGGGTGCGCAAGGAACTGACCGCCTTCTCCGGTTCCGACGTGGTGGTGATCGCGACCGGTGACCTGGCGCCGCTGATCATGCCCGAGACGGAGACCGTCGACGAGCACGAACCGGATCTCACCCTCGAAGGGCTGCGCCTGGTGTACGAGCGGAATCAGGCTCGCCGGGGAGCGCGCCGCAGCCCGCTCGACTGAAGGGTTCCCTCTTTCCGGAAGTTATGTCAGAATGGTTCCCGTGAATCTCTGCACGAGTGCTCAGGAGTGTTGTCGAGGCTGAACGCTGCCTTGACCAATTCACACTTCTGGGAGTCTCTCTCGTGCTCGCAACGTATTCTTCTGCATCTGTACCCACCCGTCTTCGCCCGGCTGACCTGCTGCGCATCACCGATCAGGGTGCTTCCGAGGTCCTCGACGGCCGCCACGACGCCCTGCTCCCGCAGGGCTGGCCCACCGACGAGCGCTGGTCGACCCGGCTCTACTCGGACGACGACGTCGATGTCTGGCTGATCAGCTGGGTTCCCGACCGGAACACCGAATTACACGACCACGCAGGTTCTTTCGGTGCGCTCACCGTTCTCAGTGGCGCGCTGTCCGAGTTCCGTTGGGCCGGTGATCAACTGCGTCATCGCACCCTCGGCGCCGGCGATCAGGCCTCGTTCCCGCTCGGCTGGGTCCACGACGTGGTGCGGGCGCCCGACGCACCCGGGGCGGAGGTGGTGACGCCGACGCTGAGTGTGCACGCCTACTCGCCACCACTGTCGGCCATGTCCTACTACGAGGTGACCGATCACGGCACGCTGCGCCGTACCCGGACCGAGCTCACCGATCTCCCCGAGGGCGGTTCGAAGTGAACATCGACCAGATGCTCGAAGAAGCCCGCACCAAGATCGACCGGATGTATGCGTTCGAGCTGCCCGACGCCGTGGCGCGCGGCGCGATCGTCGTGGACATCCGCCCGCAGGCACAGCGCGCGATCGAGGGAACGCTGCCCGGCGCGCTCGCCATCGAACGCAACGTCCTCGAGTGGCGCTGCGATCCCACCAGCTCGGCGCACCTGGCGCTGGCGGTGGACCACGACGTCGAGTGGATCATCGTCTGCTCCGAGGGCTACACGTCGAGCCTGGCCGCCGCGGCCCTGCAGGAGCTGGGTCTGCACAAGGCGACCGACCTCGTCGGCGGGTACAAGGCGATCAAGGCGGCGGGACTGCTCGGGTCGCTCATCGCGACGCAGCACTGCGTGCGGGAGTTGGCCACCGTCTCGGCGCACTGATGAACGCTGACCTCTGAATAGGGACACGACCGGCTGTCGATTAGGCTGGTGACCCGTGAGTGAAGTAGCAGCCCAGCCAGTCGACGACACCCCCGAGCAGCTTCGGATCCGCCAGGAGAAGCGTGAGCGCATTCTCGCGGAGGGACGCGAGGCATACCCGGTGTCGGTGGCGCGCACCCACTCGCTGGCCGAGATCCGCGCCAAGTATCCGGAACTCGAGCCCGACACCGCCACGGGTGACCAAGTCGGTGTCGTCGGCCGGGTGATCTTCGTGCGCAACACGGGCAAGTTGTGCTTCGCGACGCTGCAGGAAGGCGACGGCACCCAGCTGCAGGCGATGATCAGTCTCGCCGCCGTCGGTGAGGATGCGCTCGCGTCGTGGAAGGCCGATGTCGACCTCGGCGACTTCGTGTTCGTGCACGGTGAGGTGATCAGCTCCCGTCGCGGTGAGCTGAGCGTGATGGCCGATTCGTGGCAGATCGCGTCCAAGTCGCTCCGGCCCCTGCCCGTTGCGCACAAGGAGATGAACGAGGAGTCCCGGGTCCGGCAGCGTTACGCCGATCTGATCGTGCGCCCCGAGGCGCGGGACAATGCGCGTAAGCGTGTGGCGGTTGTTCGTGAGCTCCGGAACGCGCTCGAGCGTCGCGGGTTCCTCGAGGTCGAGACGCCGATGCTGCAGACGGTCGCGGGCGGCGCGGCGGCCCGTCCCTTCATCACGCATTCCAATGCCCTCGACATCGACCTGTATCTCCGAATCGCGCCCGAACTGTTCCTGAAGCGGTGCGTCGTCGGCGGTATCGAGAAGGTTTTCGAGATCAACCGGAATTTCCGTAACGAGGGCGTCGACTCGACGCACTCGCCGGAATTCGCGATGCTCGAGACGTACGAGGCTTACGGCACGTATGACGATTCGGCGGTCATGATCCGTGAACTCGTTCAGGACGTGGCGCAGGCCGCTTTCGGTTCGCAGGTCGTCACTCTTGCCGACGGCACCGAATACGATCTCAGCGGTGAATGGAAGACCCTCGAGATGTATCCGTCGCTGTCGCAGGCGATCGGTGTCGAGGTCACTCCGGATACCACGGTCGAGGAATTGCTGGCTCTCGCCGAGAAGGTGGGCCTCGAAGTCCCGAAGGACAAGGGTTACGGGCACGGGAAGCTGGTCGAGGAACTGTGGGAGCACCAGTGCGGCGACCAGTTGTTCGAGCCGACTTTCGTCCGTGATTTCCCGGTCGAGACGTCACCGCTGACGCGTGACCACCGCAGCAAGGCCGGGGTGACCGAGAAGTGGGACCTCTACATCCGTGGGTTCGAGTTGGCCACGGGCTATTCGGAATTGGTCGATCCGGTCATTCAGCGTGAGCGGTTCGTCGATCAGGCGCGGCTCGCGTCGGCCGGCGACGACGAGGCGATGGCCCTCGACGAAGAATTCCTCGCCGCAATGGAGCAGGGAATGCCGCCGACCACCGGTACCGGAATGGGAATCGACCGTCTGCTCATGGCTTTGACGGGATTGGGAATCCGCGAAACAATCCTCTTTCCCATTGTTCGGCCTTCTTCTCGCTGATTCACGGGGGTGAATTCGCGGTTAAATTCGATCCATTCCTCGTATTCCGAATCGGAAGAACAGGGGTATGGTTACCTCGGGTCGTAGCTCACGTTGACGATGAGACGTCGCTTCATTCGAGAGGAATTTCATCCCATGGCTAAGAAGGTCACTGTCACCCTGATCGACGATGTCGATCAAGAGGCGTCTGCCGACGAGACGGTCGAGTTCGGACTCGACGGTGTTCAGTACGAGATCGACCTTTCCTCGGAGAATGCGGCGAAATTGCGTGAGCAGCTCGACGTGTGGGTTTCCCACGCGCGCAAGGTGAGCTCGCGCAAGCGCGGCAAAGCGGTGGCGGCTCCGGCCGTCGCCAAGTCCCGAGTTTCGGTCGATCGGGAACAGAGCGCCGCTATCCGGGAATGGGCGCGCAAGAACAACAAAAAGGTTTCTGCGCGCGGCCGTATCTCCGCCGAAATTATCGAGGCCTACAACAAGGCGAACTGAAAGTTAGCTGGGAACAGAATTCACTGATTCGCTCCGCAACGCGACCTGGACTGTTACCGTCCCGCTCTGATCCGACATTCGGGGAGTCTGGGGGGTAGCTGTGCGGCGCTGTGTGTCCATTTCGGGGATTCTGTTCCTGGCTTTCGTGATGTGGGCCGGGGTGGCGTCCGCAGCGCCTGCCTATCCGGTGCCGGATTCGTTCCTCGCCGGAGTTCCCCTCGAATTGGGAAATCCGGACGGTTCGGCCCCGGGCTCGAACGACTGGTCCTGCCGGCCGAGTGACGCGCATCCCGAACCGGTGGTCCTCGTCCACGGGACGGGAGGCGCGCGCCAGACCAACTGGGCGGTGTACGCGCCGTTGCTCGCCAACGAGGGCTACTGCGTGTACTCCCTCACCTACGGCAACTTCCCCGACCTGCCGTGGCCGCTCGACGCGATCGGCGGAATGACGCCCATCGACACCGGCACCGCTCAGATCGCCGCGTTCGTCGATCGGGTGCTGGCGAGCACGGGCGCCGCGAAGGTCGACCTGGTGGGACATTCCCAGGGCACCCTGCAGGCGAACAACTACGTGAAGTTCTTCGGGGGCGCGGACAAGGTCGCGAAGATCGTGTCGCTCGCCCCGCCGTGGCAGGGCACGTACGGAAACGATCGGATCAGTGCCGGGCGGTTCCTGCGTTCGCTCGGCGTCGACGACGCGGTGGCGGCAGGTTTCCCCGTCTGCCAGGCGTGTCCCGAGATGCTCCAGGGGTCGAGGTTCGTCGACCGCATGCGCGCGGGCGGGGTCTACGTCCCCGGGATCGAGTACACGAACATCGTCACCCGCTACGACGAACTGGTCGTCCCGTACACGAGCGGCCTCGAGCCGGGGCCGGACACCACCAACATCGTCGTGCAGGACGGGTGTGAGCAGGACTATTCCGACCACGTCGCCGTCGCCGGTTCGGCACGCGCCGCCGGGTTCGTACTGAACGCGCTGGACAGCGGCCACCCGCGTGAGGTGCCGTGCCGTTTCGTCGCTCCTGTCGCGGGGTAGGCCTCCGCGAGATCCATCGCGTCGCCAGTTACCGGGGGAGGCCGGAGCAACCCGCTGGGTAACGCCGCGGACGCCGGCGGCAAGGAATGGGTGGCGAACTCACAGCTCGTCGACATACCCTGTCCGGATACGCAGGTCTCGCCCCTTCGAGGAGCGGGCCGGCGGCCTCTGTCGACCGGATGCCTACCGGGCACCGCCGGACCTGTTCGCTCCAGGCGTACAGCGAAGGGGAAACGATTGCCGGAGCTGGGGCGTTAAATACGAATAAGCAGGCGTGCTCGCCCACCTAAAGGGGTGGAGGGGCAGCAGGTCGATCGGCAGCCAACTAGAGTAATAGCTGGGGTCGTGGAACCTACGTCGGTTCGGGGCTTCTGCCCTCGGAGCAGGCGCTGGCGATCTGTTTGTAGTGCCGGAGCGAAACGCGGCGAACAGGGACGAGACACCCGGTCTCGTGACTGCACGTCGGAAAGTGTGAGGGAGAGCGATGTTCGAGAGGTTCACCGATCGCGCACGGCGCGTTGTTGTCCTGGCTCAAGAAGAAGCCAGGATGCTCAACCACAACTACATCGGTACGGAGCACATCCTCCTCGGCCTCATTCACGAGGGCGAAGGTGTCGCTGCCAAGTCGCTGGAGTCGTTGGGCATCTCCCTCGAAGGAGTGCGCAGCCAGGTCGAGGAGATCATCGGCCAGGGCCAGCAGGCCCCGTCCGGCCACATCCCCTTCACCCCGCGTGCCAAAAAAGTCCTGGAGCTCAGCCTGCGCGAGGCACTGCAGCTCGGACACAACTACATCGGTACGGAGCACATCCTGCTCGGTCTCATCCGCGAGGGTGAAGGCGTCGCAGCGCAGGTTCTGGTGAAGCTCGGCGCCGATCTCAACCGGGTCCGTCAGCAGGTCATCCAGCTGCTTTCCGGTTACCAGGGCAAGGAGCCGGCCGAGTCCGGCGGCACTCGTGGCGAGGCGGGCACCCCGTCCACGTCGCTGGTGCTCGACCAGTTCGGTCGCAACCTCACCCAGGCGGCCCTCGAAGGCAAACTCGACCCCGTCATCGGCCGCTCGAAGGAAATCGAGCGCGTCATGCAGGTGCTGTCGCGGCGTACCAAGAACAACCCCGTGCTGATCGGTGAGCCCGGTGTCGGTAAGACCGCCGTCGTCGAAGGTCTCGCTCAGGCCATCGTCAACGGCGAGGTCCCCGAGACGCTCAAGGACAAGCAGCTGTACACGCTCGACCTCGGGTCGCTCGTGGCAGGCAGCCGTTACCGCGGTGACTTCGAAGAGCGCCTGAAGAAGGTCCTCAAGGAGATCAACACCCGCGGCGACATCATCCTGTTCATCGACGAGCTGCACACCCTCGTGGGTGCCGGCGCGGCCGAGGGCGCCATCGACGCGGCCTCGATCCTCAAGCCGAAGCTCGCCCGCGGTGAGCTGCAGACCATCGGTGCGACCACCCTCGACGAGTACCGCAAGTACATCGAGAAGGACGCCGCACTCGAGCGCCGCTTCCAGCCGGTGCAGGTCGGCGAGCCGACGGTGGAGCACACCATCGAGATCCTCAAGGGTCTGCGCGACCGTTACGAGGCGCACCACCGCGTGTCCATCACGGACGGTGCACTGGTCGCCGCGGCCACCCTGGCCGATCGCTACATCAACGACCGCTTCCTGCCGGACAAGGCCATCGACCTCATCGACGAGGCCGGAGCGCGGATGCGCATCCGCCGGATGACCGCACCGCCGGACCTCCGCGAGTTCGACGACAAGATCGCCGACGCCCGCCGCGAGAAGGAGTCCGCGATCGACGCGCAGGACTTCGAGAAGGCCGCGAACCTGCGCGACAAGGAGAAGACCCTCGTCGCTCAGCGCGCGGAGCGGGAGAAGCAGTGGCGTTCCGGTGACCTGGACGTCATCGCCGAGGTCGACGACGAGCAGATCGCCGAGGTCCTGGGTAACTGGACCGGTATCCCCGTGTTCAAGCTCACCGAGGAGGAGACCACCCGTCTGCTCCGCATGGAGGAGGAGCTGCACAAGCGGATCATCGGGCAGGAAGACGCGGTCAAGGCTGTCGCCAAGGCCATCCGTCGTACCCGTGCAGGCCTGAAGGACCCGAAGCGTCCGTCCGGTTCGTTCATCTTCGCCGGCCCGTCCGGTGTCGGTAAGACCGAGCTGGCCAAGTCGCTCGCCAACTTCCTGTTCGGCGAGGACGACGCTCTCATCCAGATCGACATGGGTGAGTTCCACGACCGGTTCACCGCGTCGCGGCTGTTCGGTGCCCCTCCCGGCTACGTCGGCTACGAAGAGGGCGGCCAGCTCACCGAGAAGGTGCGCCGCAAGCCGTTCAGCGTGGTGCTGTTCGACGAGATCGAGAAGGCACACCAGGAGATCTACAACACCCTCCTGCAGGTGCTCGAAGACGGCCGTCTCACCGACGGTCAGGGCCGGACCGTGGACTTCAAGAACACGGTGCTCATCTTCACCTCGAACCTCGGCACGTCGGACATCTCCAAGGCCGTGGGTCTCGGCTTCACGTCCGGTAAGGGCGACGAGTCGAACTACGAGCGGATGAAGCTCAAGGTCCACGACGAGCTGAAGAAGCACTTCCGTCCCGAGTTCCTCAACCGCATCGACGACATCGTCGTGTTCCACCAGCTCACCACCGAGCAGATCGTTCAGATGGTGGACCTGATGGTTGCGCGTGTCGAGGTGGCCTTGAAGAACAAGGACATGACGATGGAGGTCACCGAGAAGGCGAAGTCGCTGCTGGCCAAGCGTGGTTTCGATCCGGTCCTGGGTGCGCGGCCGCTGCGTCGCACCATCCAGCGCGAGATCGAGGACCAGCTGTCGGAGAAGATCCTCTTCGGCGAGGTCGGCCCCGGTCAGATCGTGTACGTCGACGTCGACAACTGGGACGGCGAAGGCGCGGGCGAGGACGCGAAGTTCACGTTCCGCGGCGAGGCGAAGCCGGTCACGGTTCCCGACGAGGTTCCGGTCGACCTGGCCAAGTCGGGCGCAGCCGACTCGGAGTAGTCGCGCAGTAGTCGAACGAGAAGGGCCGCCGGTGGTTTTCCACCGGCGGCCCGTCTCGTGTGTGCGGGGTCAGACGCTCTTGCGTCCCGACCAGTTGGCGAGGCGTTCGGTGGGGCCCGCGGTGGGGAGCGGGTCTACGACGTCCGCGAACGGCACGTGCCCGCCGCGTGGCTCCGCCGGGATTGCGCGCTGTGCGACAGCGAGCATGGCCTCGGCGAGTTCGGGGCGGGTCTCGGAGGGCTGGCCGGTGGCGACCGCCAGGTCCCAGCCGTGCACGAGCGTCTCGTTGATGTAGCCCCAGATCGCGGCGCGGCCGGGGACCGTTCCCCACGGCGCGGTCACCGTCGCGTCGAGTCGGCTGTCGTCGGTCCAGACGGGCCACATACGGTCGGCGGCGGACCGGTAGGCGTCCGCGTAGCTTTCGTCGTCGATGTCGGCGACGACGAGTGGAATAGTGCCCGGGTCGCCGCCCTCTCCGATCACGCGGGCACGTTCCACGGTGGCGACGAGGTGGCCGAGCATGGTGCGGACGTCGAAGTCGGCGCACGGGGTGGATGCCGTCAACTGGTCCTCGCGGACGTTGTCGATGAGGCCGGTGGTCCAGGTGAGGGCTTCGCGGTACAGGGGCCGGGGGTCTGTCGTGTTTGTCATGAGGCAACTATCGCTGCAATACATGACATCTTCTGTCGTGTATTTCTGACAGACTTTCGGCATGCGCGCCGACCGTCTGCTCTCGCTCGTCCTCCTGCTCCGCAACCGCGGCCGGATGTCGGCTTCGGCCCTGGCCCGTGAACTCGAGGTGTCGCCGCGCACCGTGCTGCGCGACATCGACAGTTTGTCGACGGCGGGGATCCCGGTGTACGCCGAACGCGGCCGCGACGGCGGTTTCGAGTTGCTCCCGGGATTCACCACCGACCTCACGGGCCTGACCGTCGACGAGGCGAAGGCGCTGCTGGCCGCCGGTTCCGCGGTGACCTCGGAGTCGCTGGGCATGGCCCCGGCGTTCGCGTCGGCGATGCGGAAAGTGGTCGCGGCGATGCCGGACGCGCACCGGGCCGCGGCGACGAAGGTGGCGGAGCGGGTGTTCGTCACCCAGGGCTCGTGGCTGACCGATCCGGAACCGGCCGACGACCACCTCGGGCTGATCCAGCAGGCGGTGTTCGTGGGCAGGCGCCTGAGCATCCTCTACCCGTCGCGGGGCAACCAGGCGGCGTGGCGCGTCATCGACCCGCAGGGTCTCATTCACGCGGGCGGACGGTGGTACCTGGTGGCGACGGACGCCGGCCGCGACCGGACGTACCGGCTCGAGCGGATCGAGGACGTCCGCGAACTCGACGAACCGGCGCAGCGACCGGCCGACATCGATCTCGCCGCGATCTGGGAGCGTCGCCGTTCGGCGTTCCGGGCACGTGGAACACCGGTGGCGGTCGACGTTCTCGTCCATCGGGAGCGCCGCGACGTTCTGGCGGAGCGTGCGTTCGCCGTCCGCTCCGAGCAGCAGGCCGACGGCGACCGGGTGCGCATGGAAGTGGTGTTCGGCGACGACTCCCATGCGAGCGGCGTTCTGTGGTCGCTCGGCGAGGACGCCGAAGTGCTGGCGCCGGACGATCTGCGAGCCGCCCTGCGTTCCCGGGCGCTGCGCATGTGCGCCAGGTACGAGTAGGTTCGACACGTAAACCGAAGAACCACGAGAGGATGTGGCATGCCGACACGTACCGCACGGACCGCTTGGAACGGATCACTCGAACAGGGAAGCGGCCAGGTGGAACTCACCAGTTCCGGTGTCGCGACCTTCGACGTCTCGTTCCCGAAGCGCGCGGCGGAGGAGGCGGGTGGAACCACCAGCCCGGAGGAGCTGATCGCGGCGGCGCATTCCTCCTGCTACGCGATGCAGCTGTCCGCCCTCATCGCGGAGGCAGGCGGAACCCCGCAGAGCCTCGAGGTGAAGGCCGATGTCTCACTCGGGCCGGACAACCCGGGCTTCAAGCTCACCGGCATCAAGTTGACGGTCCGCGGTGAGGTCGACGGGCTCGACGCCGACGGCTTCGCCAAGGCTGCTCAGGCCGCGAAGGAGTCGTGCCCGGTGAGCAAGGCGCTCACCGGCGTCGAGATCACGTTGGACGCGGCACTCGAATCCTGAGTGCCGGCTACCGACGGTTGAACCGTTCGCGCACTTCCTCCATCTTCGCCTGGAGTTCGTCCGGGCTGATGACGCCCTTGTCCATCAGCGCGTGCGCGGTGGCGACGACGGACCGGGAGCGGACGGGGAAGTCGCGGTAGATGGTTTCGCCCAGCTGGTCCTCGGTGTGGCGCCTGTCGAGATTGTCCCAGGCGCCACGCCAGGACAGGCATTCCGCGGTGGCCTGCATGCTCGATTCCCACGGGTCGGGCTTGCGGTCGAGATCCGGGAGCGTGACGTCTTCGCGAGTTGTTTCCGGCGTCAACGTGTTCAGGATGACGTCGTAGCCCTTGTCCGCCATCATCGTGCGGCTCCTCCGTTGTCCGAGGGTGGTGTGGTCGCCGTCCAGTCGACCTGTGGGACGGCGACGCCGATCATGGTGTCGCGGGTGATGATCGATGCGAGTTGTTCCTCGCTCCACCCCTCGGTGCCCTCGGGGCGCATCGGCATCACCATGAATCGCGATTTCTGATTCGAATCATGCACGCGCACTTCGACGTCCGACGGGAAGTGCAGTCCGAATTCCGCGATCACCTCGCGGGGCCAGCGCACCAGGCGGCGGCGATAGTTGGGGGTGCGGTACCAGTCCGGCGACATGCCGAGGACGGGCCGCGGGTAGCACGAACACAACGTGCAGACGATGACGTTGTGCACTTTCGGGGTGTTCTCCAGCACGTAGAAGTACGTGTAGTCGCTCGGCGTGCCCGACCCGGTGGGGTCGCGCCAGTCGATGCCCACTTCCTTGCAGGTCTCGGTGCCGTCGGCCAGCAGGCGCTTCTTGAACTCCGGGTCCACCCACGCCTTCGCGACCAGCCTCGAACCACCGGACGGCCCTACCGATTCGGCCCATTCCGAGAAGCGCCGGTGATCCTCGCGGGAGAACAGGCCGTGTTCGATGGACAGTTCCCGGATGGCGGTTTCCAGGATCTCGAATTCGCTGACCTCCTCCGAGGCCTGGATCGGGGCGTGATCGTCGTGCGAATGCGTCATGTGTCGGCCTCTCCTGCCGGCTCGAGCCAGCGCTCGGAGCACTCGGTTTCCAAGGTGTCGATCTCGTATCCGGTGTAGCGGGGCCAGAGGTCGGTCTGCTGGAAGCGGACGACGTAGAACGGCTCGGTCCGGCCGTCGTCCACTCGTCCCCATGCCTCGTCCTCGGGGATGACCCACTCCGGGCGGTGTTCGACGACGACGCCAGTGTGCCCGCGGATGAATGCCTGCGTGCGGGTGTGGAACATCGACGTCGCGTCCTTGACGGTGACGCGGTCGCCGATCTGGAATTTCGTCATGACCGGCCTCCGGTCGCTGTTCCGCCGACGGTCCGGGCCCGCACTTCGTCGATCTTGGCGGAGAGTTCGTCCGGCGTGATCAGGCCCTTGTTGATGAGTGTCTTGGCGGCCACCGTGATCCACCGTGCGTAGTACGGCAACCCGAAGTAGAGCGTGGCACCCAGATCGTTCTCGGCTCGGCGGCGTTCCTCCGAGTTCCACACCCCACGCCACCCGAGGCATTCGCACGTGACGTACGTGCTCATCTCCCAGTCCTCTTCGACCTTCTCCTCGTACGCGACGGGGAGGGCGGGCTGGCCGCCGACGTCGTGCAGCACGTGCCGCAACGCGTCGAACGCGGAATTGGTCAGGTAGTACGGCGAATCCATCTCTTCGTGATGGAGTGGGGCGTACCCCGCCACTCGGTTCGCCTGAGCTTCGAATTCTGCTGGAGAGTTCATCGCGTGCTCCGTAGGGGTGGAACTAGTGACAGGGAACTCCCAGGAGATGGCGGCCGTCGTGCATCAATTCGTGCAGGTACATGCCACTTCGGGAGATCGCACCCTGGTCGAAGCCGACCAGGTAGAGGGTGAGCAGTGCGAGCAGGACGACTCCGACGGCAATCAGCACGATTCCGGCTGATTCGACGGACTTGCTCGGTGACGAGACGTAAACCATGGCTACTCCTGGAGGAGTTCGGGTTCCGCAACCATCGGCCGTCGATTGTCCGGGCATCGCGACGAGCGCCCCTCGTTCAGCGGCACGATCGAAACGACGTTACTCTCGCCGTGTCGACACCCTCACCGTACCGTTCGGTCGAATTCGGCGTGAGTAAATGCACCACGGCGAACCAAGACAATCTCCGCGCGGAAACGAGCGGAACAGAATCCGGCACCGATCTGTTCCACTGAACTGTGACGACACAGCAGAAGCACGACGGTGACATCGAGATCGAGATCTGGTCCGACGTGGCCTGTCCCTGGTGCTACATCGGCAAGCGCCGCTTCCTGTCGGCCCTGGAGGAGTTCGAGGGGCGCGACCGGGTGAACGTGACGTGGCGGTCGTACCAGCTGTCACCGGACACCCCGGTCGGGGAGCGGCGCACCGAACTCGACGCCCTGGTGGAGAGCAAGGGGCTGTCGGCGGAGCAGGTCCGTCAGATGTTCGGGCACGTCGCGCAGACGGCGGCCGACGAGGGTCTGCAACTGGACTTCGACACGGTCGTCGCCGCCAACACCTTCGACGCGCACCGGTTGATCCACCTCGCGGGCGCCAAGCGAGATGCCGTGGTGGAGGGACTGTTCCGCGCCCACTTCGGTGAAGGCGCCGTGATCGACGA
This sequence comes from Rhodococcus sp. NCIMB 12038, assembly GCF_002165735.1. NCBI lineage: Bacteria > Bacillati > Actinomycetota > Actinomycetes > Mycobacteriales > Nocardiaceae > Rhodococcus > Rhodococcus sp. NCIMB 12038. The sequence goes on along the minus strand of NZ_NHML01000019.1, from coordinate 111,021 downwards.
CCGCGAGGTGCTCGTCGACATCGCGGCGCGGGCCGGGCTCGACGCCGGCACCGTGCGCGCCGAACTCGATTCCGGTGCCGGTGCGGACGCCGTCCGGGCCGATATCGACACCGCTCGTGCGCTGCAGGTGTCGGGCGTGCCGTTCTTCGTCGCCAACCGCAGGATCGCCGTGTCCGGTGCGCAGCCGAAGGACGTGTTCCTGCAGCTTCTGACGCAGGCGAGCGCCGTACCGGTCGACTAGCGGCGCGCGAAGTACGGGTCGACTAGCGGCGCGCGAAGTACCGGTTGGCGTCGGCCCGGAACATGAGTGCCAGTGCGGCGATCACCGCCACGAGGTGCGTGAGCCGGGCGATCGCGATCACCGTGACGTCGAGCGTCAGACCGGAGACGGCGGTCGTCGGGTCGTTGCCTGCCGTCATCCAGGCGATCGGCTCCACCACGAGCGAGGCGATGCCGAAGACGCCGAGACCGATCGCGAGGACGCCCCGCGCCCACGCCCTGCCGCTGCGGAACCGGCTCATGACGAACAGCACCGCGGCGTAGACGAGGACACGAACCGCGAGTTGTCCGGCGAGGCCTGCGACGTCGGCGTCCGGGTTCTCCAGCGCCGTGGACACGTGTGCGATCGCCTCCACCACGCCGGCGAACAGCGCGAGTCCGAGCAGCCAGAACGCGCGCTCGACCGTCTGCGGGACCGAGGGCGCGGTGCGAGTGGTCATGTCCCCATGCTGGTATCGGTGACATCGCGGCACATCACCCCCGGGAGTGGCGGCCACCCCTACCCGGGTATCGGTGCGGCACCTTGCCATCACCCCGGGCGGGGAGCACATTGAAAAGCACGTCGTCGGCAGGGAGGCACTGTGCGCGAGCAGACACGATCCGGAGATGCATGGCCGGCGTTGAAGGTGGACGAGTGGACGTCGACGAGGGACACCCTGCACATGTGGACGCAGATCGTCGGGAAGATCCGCCTGGCCCACGCACCGTTGATCAACCACTGGTGGCAGGTGCCGCTGTACGTGAGCCCCCGCGGTCTCACCACGTCGACCGTCCCTTACGGCACCGAATGTTTCGACATCGAATTCGACTTCGTCGACCATCGGCTGGTGATCCGCACGAGCACGGGCGGCACCGGGATGGTTGCGCTCGAACCGAAGTCGGTGGCCGATTTCTATGCGGAGACGATGGACACGCTGGCCGAACTGGGCGTGACGACGACCATCCTGGCCAGGCCCAACGAGGTGGAGACGGCTGTCCCGTTCGCCGAGGACACGCAGCACTGCTCGTACGACGGTGAGTCGGTGCACCGGTTCTGGCGGCAGCTCGTGCAGGCGGATCGTGTGCTGCACGAATTCCGCGCCCATTTCATCGGGAAGGTCAGTCCTGTGCACTTCTTCTGGGGTGCGCTCGACCTGGCCTGTACCCGGTTCTCCGGTCGAAGTGCGCCGACTCACCCTGGCGGAGCGCCGAACTGCGGCGACTGGGTGATGGTCGAAGGCTACTCACACGAGCTGAGCAGCTGCGGATTCTGGCCCGGCGGCGGTGTCGAAGGCGCGTTCTACGCGTACGCCTATCCGGAACCGGACGGCTTCGCCGACTACCCGGTGGGGCCGGACGGCGCGTTCTACAGCGCGGAGTTCCGGCAGTTCCTGCTGCCGTACGAGACCGTCCGCGCCGCGGACGATCCCGATGCGGCTCTGCTGAGGTTCATGCACAGCACGTACGAGGCGGCCGCCGAGCGGGGTGGCTGGGACCGGGCCGCCCTGGAGGCGGACCCGGCCCGTTGGGACGACTCCCGCTGACCCGTGCCGATGGGTCAGGCGGCGTTCGCGCGCGTGGGCGCCGTGGCCCGGGTCGCACGCTCCGTGAGGAACGCGAACACGAGTCCGAGAACCAGCCACAGCGTGGCCTGCGTCGCGAGGGACGACAGCCGGAACTGCCACAGCAGCACAGCGGGGAAATCGTCGCCGACCTCGTTGATCGTGGGCAACACGAGATATCCGATGGTCGCCACCACGAGGAACGCGACAACCGGCGCCGCGATCCGCACCGACAGGAACTCCTGTGCGGCGACGGCCTTCGCCGCGAAGACGGACGCCGCCACGGCGAGCAGGCCCAGCGCGACTGCGGCAAGCCACAGCCAGGTGCGCTGGTTGATCGTCTCGGGGTCTCCGACGGCGGGCGGGTTGGCGGGGTACTTGAAGAACGGCACCGCCTCGATCGCCAACCAGCCGAAGGCGGCCAGGCTCAGACCGAGCAACGGTCCCGACAGCGTCGTCACCCGACGTGCGTAATTCGCGACGACGGCGAAGATCGCTCCCAGTGCCAGTCCCGCGAGGGACGTGGCGAGGAACAGCCCGAAGCGCTGCCCGTCGCGGCTGACCAGTGCGTCTTCCTCGTCGTGCGAGTGCCCGGCAGGCTCGTCCGCCTGGGTGGCGTCGTGCGAGTGGCCTTCGGGTTCGGCGGCGCTGTGCGATTCCTCGATCGCGATGGCCGCGTCGATGTGCGACTCACCGAGAACGAATGCGACGCCACCGGCCAGGATGCCTGCGATCAGGCCGGCCAGCAGACCGCGGATGAGGAGTTTCGTGAAGGAATCGGTCAGTGGCATGGCAGACCCAGGAGGTGGCGGCCGTCATGCATCAATTCATGCATGTACATGCCACTGCGCGAGATCGCGCCCTGGTCGAATCCAACGAGGTAGAGAGCGAGCATCGCGAACAGAACGATCGCGAAAGAGATGACGGCGAGGCGGGTCGTGTCGACCGACGAGCCGGGTGCGTATGCGAGTGCCATAGTTCCTCCTGGGATTTCGCGTCCCCTAGGTCCAGGCGATGGCCGCAGTATCTGGCTGTCGAGGTGGTTCCCGTGAAGGACTACTCCGATTTACAGTGGCGCGACCGCTCCGGGATTGCACCGGATTCCTGCCGAACCATCGCATTGTCTTGCGAACTTTTGCACCCGGCGGGCCGTCGTGTCAATCCTCGGCCCGCCCCTGCCGCTCAGCTCTTGTTCGCCGCCGTGACGTCGAGTACGACCTCGAACTCGAGCAGCGACGCCCCTGACGCCACCGGCTTCTTCCGCTCACCCGCGTGTGCTTCCCGGGCCGGACCGTCGCGCCACGCCGCGAATGCCTCTTCGCTCTCCCACTGCGTGACGACGAAGTAGCGGTTCTCGCCCTGCACCGGACGCAGGAGCTGGAAGCCGAGGAAGCCGGGAGAGTTCTCCACGGCGTGTGCGCGCGCCGCGAAGCGCTTCTCGAGTTCGGGGCCCGCGCCCTCGGGGATTTCGATTGCGTTGATCTTCACCACTGCCATGCGGGCGAGGTTACTCCGCTAGCGTCGGAGTGGTGGCGGGTGATAGTGCGTTGCACGACGAGGGTGGGACGGGACAGCCGATTCTGCTGCTGCACGGGCTGATGGGCAGTGCCCGGACGTGGGGACGGCACGTGCCGTGGCTGCGCGGGCACGGCCACGTCTTCACGTTCGACGCCGCAGGCCACGGCAGGCCCGCGCCGTCGCGGTTGACGACGGAAGCGTTCGTCGCCGACCTGTCCGAGGCGCTCGCGCCCTTCGCCGGGCCGTGGGTGGTGATCGGCCATTCGATGGGTGCCCTGCACGCCTGGTGCCTGGCGGCGGAGCATCCCGAGAAGGTGTCGGCGCTCGTCCTCGAAGACATGGCCCCCGATTTCCGCGGCCGCACCGCCGACGACTGGGCGGCGATGATTTCGAACTGGCCGCAGCCGTTCGCGACCCGGGAGGACCTGTTCGAGTTCTTCGGTCCGGTTGCCGGACAGTACTTCCTGGATTCGTTCGAGAAGCGCGCCGACGGCTGGTACCTGCACGGCGACGTCGACACGTTCCGCGACATCTCGGCGGAGTGGGGCGACCGGCATTTCTGGGACCAGTGGGCGTCGGTCACCGTTCCGGCCCTGCTGATCGAGGGGGAGTTCACCATCACCCCCGACGGCCAGATGCGGACCATGGCGGAGCGGCACCCCGGCGCCGAATACGCCCGCATCGCGCAGGCCGGGCACCTCGTCCACGACGACCAGCCGGAGCAGTACCGGAAAGTGGTCGAGGAGTTCCTCGACGGGCTCGGCTGAGAGCCACTGTCCGCTGCGCCGGACATTGTGTTCGTTTTTTTCGTTTCAGGGTTGAGGTATGGCCGCTTCGATGAACCACACGGTGTTGCCGCCGGGCCCCGACGATCGCGAACTCCTCACCGCCTTGAAGTATGTTCTCGCTGGTCAGGAAGATGTGACGATCTCGACCGCGGAGGGTTCGGCGCCGCTGCCGGACAGTGTCCGGGGGTTGCTCGTCGACGCGGTCACGGCTCTGGATCGGGGGCAGGCGGTGACGGTGGAGCCGCATCGGACGGTGTTGACGACGCAGGAGGCCGCGGAACTGCTGGGCATTACCCGGCCGACGTTGGTGCGGTAACTGGAGGCGGGGAAGATTCCGTACTCGTCGCCGGGCCGGCATCGGCGGGTGGAGTTGGCGGACGTACTCGCCTACAGACAACATGAGCGTGCTCGACGCGGTCAGGTGTTCGAGGAGATGGCGCACGAGGAAACCCCGGACCCCGGCGACGCCGCTGACGGCTTCGCTTCGACCCGCTGATCCGGGGGCGACCCATGACGACCATTCGGGTGGTTCTCGACGGGTGCGTCCTGCTTCCGCAGGTCCTCAACAACCTGCTGCTGACCCTGGCCGACGCCGAGTTGTTCCGGCCGGTGTGGACGCCGGATCTGCTCGACGAGGTGGCGCGCGACCTGGCCGAGGAGAGATCGGCAAGTCGCAGGAGCAGGCGGCGCGGCGGGTCCGGCAGATGCGCAGGGGCGCCGGCGGCCCTCGACCCGTTCGACGTCGATCTGGATTCGGAAGCGGTGTTCGAGCGGATACACGTGCTGATCGCCCGGAATACGCTTCCGCCGCGCACGGTGGGGGAGTTGCTCGAGTCACTCGACCGGCTGACCCCACGGTTCGTCGACGCGGTCCGGGCATTGCTGGACGACCGGGACGACGCCTCGGACCGCGGTGCGGTGCCTGCGGCGTCCGCCCTTCCGGAGCTGACCGACGAGCAGATCGACTCGTTGCCGCCCGAGGTCCGGCAGACGTACCGGCAGCTTCGTGCGATGGATCCGGCCGAACGGGTGCGGGTGCTCGGGCACACAGATCTGGGGAATGCGGTGTGGGCGTTCCTGATGACGGTGTGTGAGGACGGGGATCTGCTGTCGGTATGACCGAATGTGGATCCGGACTTCCGGGCGGTGCTCGCGCAGAACTGGGTGCGCGACAACCATTATCAGGATCACCGTCGACGGTTGGGATGGTGAGACGGTCGCGGCGGCCCTTGCGGGGCCGGTGCCGGATCCGGCGACGTGGGGAATCGGATCAGCGACCAGGATGGTCGCCCCGGGGGTCGGGTCGCTCTACGTGCTCGACGCCTCGGCGCTGGAGGGCGGCCTGTGGCAGCCGAACGATCCCCGGTCCGTGTGCCCGGTCCTCATGCATCTCGTCGACGGGCATTGGCTGGTACGGAATCTGGGGTCGGAGTCGGACCCCACGGGGTGAATGGTTGCCAACCCCGGGGTGCCTATCGCGCGGCGCGGCGAGGCCTCACGCTGGTGGAACGCCCGGGAGTCCGGGAGTTCCACGTATGGCTGTACTCCACGACGTATTCGAGGGCGCACAATGTATTTCGACTTCCGTGACAAGCCCGACCGTCTCTGTGTCAAAGAGATGGTTCATGGCTACAACATATCCAGCTGCTTGTTCGTAGCCGTCGAGCTGGAGCTCGCCGATCTGCTGGCGGCGGGCCCACTGGCGCTTGTCGATCTCGCACGACGAAGTGGAACTGATCCCGATGCGCTGAAGCGGATCCTCCGCCTACTCATGAGTGCCGGGGTCTTCTCCGTGGACGAGCAGGACACGTGCGCACTCACGCCACGAGCCGAGTTCTTGCGCAGGGATCATCCGGATTCGATCGCAAGCGAGGTGGAGCTCTTCGCCGGCGCAGAAACGTACCTGGCCTGGAGCGGACTGCTTCATTGCGCTCGCACGGGACAGACAGGATTCGGCCAGTACTTCGGCAAATCCCTCTTCGAGTACCTGGCCGAGCACCCCGACTCCGCCCAGCGCTTCCATCTGGGCTGGCACGAGATCTCGATCCGCGCCGGTCTCGAGACCGCGGAAGCGGTCGATTTCACGGACAATCGGCACGTCGTCGATGTCGGCGGTGGCTACGGCATCGTGACCGCCCAGCTGTTGCGCACACACGATCATCTGCGGGGCACGATCTACGACCTGGAGTTCTCGCTGGCCAGGGCCGGTCACACCTTGCGGGAATACGGCGTCGACGAGCGTTGTGGCATCGTGCCCGGCGACGGTTTCACAGAGGTGCCCGGTGGGGGCGACGTCCACCTGCTCAAGAGCGTTCTGCACACGATGAACGACGACGACTCGGTACGCGTCCTCACCAATTGCGTGACCGCACTCGAGCCCGGCGGCAGGATCCTGGTCCTGGAGCGGGTGATCAGCGAGGACGGCGGATACGTCTGGGGAAATGTGGTGGACGTCGCCATGCTGGTCATGACGGGCGGCCGGGAGCGAACCATTAACGACTACGCGCGCCTGTACGAACGCGCAGGTCTCGGGCTCACCGGCAGTACGCTCCTGCCCTGCGGTTTCAGCGTGATCGAGGGCCGCAAGTGAGACCGGCCGGACGAGCACGACCTCCGGGAATCAGCGGACCTCGGGGAGCTGGGTCGGCATGGCTCACATATTGATCGTCGGCGGGCATGACGAGACTTTCCGTATGATCGAAGATCTACCGATCGAGCTGTCTGTGTTTCAGAATTCCGAATCGGTCACCGCGCAGCAGGCCAGGCGCGCCCACCGGCTGTGCGTATTCGACTACCGCAACCGGACAGAGGCGCTCAGCAGGGCGCGGGCGCTGCACGAGTTCAAACGCATCGATGCCGTCGTGTCATTCACCGAGCACGGCCTCATGCCGGCCGCCGTGATCAAAGAGGCCCTGGGCATCAAGGGCAATGCGCGGGAAGCCGTCCGGTTGACCCGCGACAAGATCGCCATGCGCGAGCACCTGGCCGGCCGTGATCTCGGAGCTGTGCTGACCCGAAGCTGCCATTCGTCCGCCGAGGTACGGAGCTTCCTTCAGTCGGTGGGTGGCCCGATTATCGTCAAGCCGGCTGAAGGCGCAGGCAGCTCCGGTGTTTTTCGCGTCTCCAGCCTCGACCAGGTCGAATCCGCATTCGCCCGCTCTCGCGGCGAGTACCCCGGGCCGACCCTCGTCGAGGAGTTCATCGACGGCCCCGAATACAGCGTCGAATCCTTCAGCACGGATGGCAGGCACGACATCATTGCAGTGACCGCAAAAACCACCACCGGCCCGCCACGGTATATCGAAACCGGTCATCTGATGCCGGCCGTGCTCGCGGCATCGGCCCTTGCCGAGCTCCGCGGACTCGTCACCGATTTCCTGAGTTCCATCGGTCATTCCTTCGGGCCGGCCCATACCGAAGTGCGTTTCGGCCCGGCCGGACCCCGGATCATCGAGGGAAATACCCGTCCCGGAGGCGATTTCATCTGGGAGCTGGTGCTCCGTGCGATGGGTCGCGATCTGGTCCGGGAATCGATCTGTCATCTTGCCGGGCTGCCGCCGCAATCGCGAACACCCGGGCACGGTGCAGGCTGCGTCGCATTCTTTGGTTACGAGAATGTGGTGATCGAACGCGTGCAGGGCATCGAGGCCGCGCGTGAGGCCGAGGGGATAATCCGCCTGCAGTGTTCTCTCGAACCAGGGCAACGACTCGGTCCGCTCCGGTCCTCTGCGGATCGTCAAGGTGTCATTGTCGCCGTCGGCACTGATCTCGTGGACGCCGAGCGCCGGTTGGCTCAGGCGCAGGATCGGATTCGGGTGGAGACGAGCCAGCTTCCGCACTGACCGGGCAGATTCAGGTACTGCACGGTCAGCGAGGTGTGGGGCATTGCGGGGGCTGCTCGATCGGTATTACTTGCACCGTTGTCAAGATTTCGCGAATGAGTGATGTCACTTCAAAGCTCGACCGGCCGGCGACGATGCCGCTGACGGGCAATTCGAAATCGAGATAGCTAACGGTCTCCGGAAGAGAAGCACCCGCATCCAGCTCCTTCCATCGAACAACATCTGAGTGGGCCTGAAATCTTTCACCACCCGATATCGCGCAGTACCGCGACGGAAGCAGGTGACCCGGGAACATGAAATCTCCGTAGAACTTGCTGCTCGCCGTCGTTTCGAACCACCGTTTCAGTGGATTGATTTCGACAGGTGACCAATCGAGGTTGCACGCCAAACCGGCTGCGACCAAGTCGATGCCCGTGGCAAGCCGAAAAGTCTCCTTGATATGTCCACCGCCGGCGCGCGCGCCGACCTCCAGGAAAACCATTCCATCTGCGGCCTCGATCATTTCGAGATGAAACGGGCCATTGTCGATACCCACAGCCCGAAGGTATTCGACCGCTTCCTTGCAGCGCCCACCGTCGTCGTCGACTTGAATCGATCCCTGCGGAACTCCCTGTGCAAACTCGAGGCACGTGCCCAGATATCTGCTGGCAACGATCGCCACCGGCGCACCGGCAAGCATCACGCCATCGAAATGGAAGATCGGCCCCTCCACATATTCTTCGAGCTGGAAACGCTCAGGATCCCAGTCCTCCGTCGGGTGATTGAGAATCGCAGTGCCGGCGTCAGCGTAGGTGGCGAAAACGAAAACATCCTTGCTGGCAGTTCCATCGAGTGGTTTGAGCACCGTCTTCCCGGCCCAAGGAGCGACATCGGCGGACGAAGCGGTGAGCGCCTCATCGCAGCGAACAAATCTGGGCACGCGAAGTCCGCTTCCTGCGACCGCGGCTTTCATCGCTACCTTGTCGTTCACGATGTGGACCTGCTCCGGTGATACCCCTTCCACTCCGAGGCTCCGCCTTATCTGCGCTGCATCCATCATCTCGTATTGGGAGACGCTGATGACTCTGTCGAAGGAATCGTCGGGGGAGAACAGGGTGCGAACTTCCTCGGCCAGACCTGCTCGACCCGGCCGTTCAACCCTCGTGCAGCGAAGGTCGGGCGGCACGGTAGCAAGTTGCGCGCCTGTGCCCACGTAGACGACATCGTGAATTCCATGATCTATTACACGATGGTATTCGATGAAGGAATACGGAACGCGATGGAGGATGAGCAGTTTCATTCAGAAGACCCCGCTGGATGGAATACCGATCGGCGAATTGGACTTTCACCTTCCAGTACTATCCCGGGCTGACGGACGTGAAGCTAGGAACCCTGGGGGGAAGGATCGCCCACCTTGCGTGGTCGTCATCGAATCGCGGACCGGCCGTCAGTCAGGTGCCGATACTCGGTTGCAATCGCATCGACCACTGCGGACTTCGCATACCGGATCTCGTCGATGCCGGAAACCCCCATGATTTCGATCGCAGTGCCACACAGAAATGCGGCGTCGAACGATCCGATCTCGCCGTATGCGATGTCGCGTTCCGTTACCGAGAGCTTCAGTCGCGGACACAGCTCATCGATGATCACCCTTCGGGTGATCCCGTCGAGGGCTAATTCGGCAGTGGGCGTGAACAATGCGTCTCCCTCGACGAAGAACACGTTCGAGCCGCTCGACTCGCACACAGCGTCGGCTGTCGAGAGAAAGAGCACATCATCGTAGCCGTCGGCCCGCTGGCGGTGGCTCAAGTAGCTCAACGCGTAGGTAGACGACGTTTTCGCCTGATACGGGTGGCACGAGGCGGGCGCACGCCGCCACGTTGCCGTCGAGAGCCGATATTGCTCCGCGCCCGAATTCGAAGGAAAGGGCAGGGCAAACAGGACCACCTTGCTGGAAGAGCCCTGCGCCTTGAAACTCACATCGGTGTCGTCATAGAAGACCAAGCACTTGATGTACGCATCGGCCAGCCCGTTGGCCCGCACCAATTCGTGGCAAGCATCGGCCAAGTCCGCATTCGAATAGTGCAGGGTGTGACCGAACAACTTGGCGGACCGCCGCAATCTGGCTATGTGGTCGTCACATTTGAAGATGCTTCCGCCGTACGTGCGGATACCGTCGAACACCGACGTGGCATACGACAACCCATGGGTCGCAGGTGACAGGCTCACCTCGTCGAATCGGACGCATCTTCCATCTACCCAGGCAATTTCGTTGATCATCTCAGTCTCCATGTCGCGATTTCGCGAATTCCTGCATTGCCTGTGCACGCCTTGTGTTGACCGGAATCAGCCAGTTGTCCAGGTCGACAATGTGGATTGCGCCTACCCGGGCCTTGGCGTCGATGGCCCCTCGGCCGAGGCAGATGTCCGCGAAACCAAGCCGATCCGCGAAACGATACATTTGATAGTAGTCGGCGATGTACAGATTCAACCCACGCGGAATCCGGTCATGGTCGAGTCCCCGAACGAGTTTCGTAAACACGCCACGGTGATCGTCGGCGTAGCTCAGTGATCCGGCCAATGGAGTATTCGAAGACTTGTCGTAGTCCAGCTTCACGAAGTATTTCTCACCTTCGGACGAGCGTGCCAGCATACGCAGCACATCGCTCGTATAGAGGTTCTTGGCGTGTCCGTATTTGGCCACGTTCATTGCCTGGAGGCCGGCGAAATCGCGCAGGATTCGATTGTCTTCCGCCACGTTCGAGAGACGGTGTATCTCGATTGTGCACGCCGCCTCAGCCTTCCTCGTGAGCCTGACGATTGATTTGTATTGACTCGCTCCGACCGCTGTTCGCAGGGCGAGGTCCACATTTCGCGAAGACCGGAAGAATGCCGCCTTCATGAATGGAACTGCAATGATGTCGTCGCGCCGACGGCGGTCGGATCTGCGAAGAGAAGGGACCAGCAACCAGTCGGCGGTTGATGCCAGGCTCGACAACTCCACCAGTGCCCGATCGTCGGGCTCGTCGCACACGGGCATGTAGAAGTATCCGGGTGCGACGTACGCTCGCTCGTGATGAAGGGCGTCATCGCTGCTCACGCTGCCCTGGAGCACCGCGTTCCAGTGCGCGATGTTCCTCAGCGGAAGTTGTGGCCGTGGAACGTTGTGACTGTTACAGAACGCATTGCGTTGAGGCAGCCATTCCATGGTCTTCCTCCTTTCCATTCCAGTTCCGATCGGCCGTCGTGCGCGACTGGGCAGAATTCTCGAGGAGGCGTCGCTCGCCGTTGAAGTGGAAGACTCGGTTGGCAAGTTCGGTCAGCTCCGGATTGTGCGTGATGATGAAGAAAAGCGTGTCCGGCAAGGCAGAGATCAAGGCCCGCAGTATCGAGAGCTCTGCTCCTGTACTCAACTCGGAAGTCGCTTCGTCGAGAATTGCGATCGCCGGGCGATTGATCAACAGGTCGAGGAGCGCCAGCCGCTGCAGTTCCGTCTTGCTCAAATTCAACTGACCGGTGGCGGGGACGGGCTCGTCGAATCCGGACGGTAATCGCCCGACGACGTCTGCCACGTCGAGATAGTCGACGACGCGAGCCAATTCGAGCGGTAACGGGCTGTTGAAATGTTCGATCAGTCGTCCTGGCTTGAAGATCGGACTCGACGTCAGTAGGAGGATGTCTTCGGCGTGGGAATTCGAGACGTATCCCGTCGTCTGGCCCAATGTCGAGAGGACGCCCGTTGTCGGCTGCAGACTGCCGACAACCAGCTTCGCAAATGTCGACTTCCCGACCCCGCTCGGGCCCATGACGACCACGACGTCTCGGCTGGCGAACGACTCTGAAAGCTCCTCCAGCAGAACCGCCCCGGTGTGCGGCGCGACGTACGCTACCTCCGACAGCGACACGAGCGCTGCGGCTTCAACTGCTGAGCCGGTCCGGCACGGCGGCGGGCCGATCGGAGGCGTGAGGAGACGGTCTGCGCTGTCGAGAACCTGCCTGAGGTCGACCAGACAACGGCCCGCTCGGGCGAAAACAGCGATGAGGCTGTACGAGAGACTGAGCGCGAGAACACTGCTGAGGTTGGATCCGCCGCCGACCTGGACAAACACGGTTGAACCGATAACGACCGACAGGAAGAGCACACCCATCAGGTCGAGCTTGTAATTGAACCAGCGGCGCGCGCCCGCATTGTCCATCGAAGCGAAGGCGCGATTCATCAAACTCTTGTTCAGCCAATTGACGAGGGCCGAGTTGTCGCGTGCCAAGTCGAATCTCGCTGAACTCCAGGTTATGGCCTCGACCTGCTCCAACACGGTCGACGTCGTACCGATCTCACTATCGTTGAACTTCTGTAGTCGCCTTCCCGATCGCTTCGAACTGTGCCAGTAGGCGAAGCACATCCCGGCAAGGGGAAGCAGGACGAAAATGTTCTTGCTCAATACGAACGCGGTGGTCGTGAGCAGCAGCGTCACCGCACCCAGCGTATTCAGAAGTACTTCTGGCAGAAGTTCGTCGATACGTCGTTGATCCCACGTCAGTTTGCTCTGATAGTCCTTATCGCTCTCGTCGAAGGCCGACCTGGAGGGCTTTGGACTCATGACGGTCGAGAAGTAACTCCGACATTTTCGGGATGCCGCCATGATGCTGCGCTTGACTACGAGTAAGGAGGTGAAAATCGACAGGAGTGCCCCGGCCGACAGTGCAGCGATGAGGGTTGTCGCTGCTGTCCGCGCATTCGTGGTCGAAATTCCGCTGGCCGCTGTGTAGTCACCGACAATCGTCAGAACGTCACGGCACGCAAACAGGACGCATGCGACAACCGCGACCTTCGCGACGCCCAGGCTCATCAGACTGCGGCGCGACGAGGTCGAGGATTCCGGTCGGTCCATGGCCTGGGGACGGCGAGCGACCGACCGATCCTCCTGAGCGAGCAACTTTTTGCGGTCTCGAACAGGATTCGCCGCACGTGGTGTGAGGTTTCGTATCACCTCCACGACCTCGCCTCCGGCCACAACCCATATCTCGTCTGCAGCTTCTTTTTCATCGGGCTTGTCCGTCGCATAAACGACCGTGGTGTCGTGCCACGGCCCGCGCAGAAGCGAGGCCAACAGTCCACGCGCCAGGTCGTCGTTCAGCCCTGACGTGGGCTGATCCAGGTACACGAACTTTGGTTCGGCCAATATTGCCCGTGCCAGTTCGAGCCGCTTCCCCTGCCCACGGGACAAGTCCCATCCCTCGGTCCGGTCGCGTGACTTGCTCGAGAGGTAGTCGCCGTAGAAGGTTTCGGGAAGTCGGGACAGTGTCAGGGCGCGACGGGCCTCGTCGTCCGTGAATTCGCTTCGATAGAGACACAAATTCTCGTAGAGCCCACCAGGGAATATCCACGGTTCATCCGGCACGAAGAACGTTTTGTCGTTCACTTGGCTGCTCTGGCGTGCACCGATTCTCAGAACGGTTGTCTTGCCACTGCCTGCGGCGCCGACGACGGCGATGTGCTTCGCCGTTGTCGCCGGTAGGCGCGTTGCCGTCGCATCGGTGTCCAGCGGATGGGGACTGGACAGATACTTCGCGACGTTGGTGTGCCCGACGATGCCCTGGGACAGGCTCTGAACAATGAAGGGGATATTGTTGGCGACGGATTTCAAACCTCCGACCAGCGCCATCGTGGACAACAGACCCGCTGGATCGACGTAACCAACGTGGGCCAACTGCGTAAACACCGCGGCAAGCATGGCAACGATCGGAGTGAGTGTCGATATGAGATTGATCCGCGCGACGAGACGCGCGGCTTTCAGGAGCGCGCGCTCCTCGCCGTCTCGCTTGTCGGCATAGCGCCGAAACAGTTCGTCGTTCCAGTTCTTCAGCCACGCGAGCAGGCGATTGTTCAGCGAGAACAGGCCGACTTCGATGCGATCTGCCGCCGTCGCCGACAGTGCAGCGTGCGCGGCATTCAATTGTTTGGCGTTCCAATAGATCACCACGGAACTGACGAGAATCACCGACAGTGCTGCCAGAGCACTCGGTCCCAACGCCACGAAGAAGTACGCGGAGGTGAAGGTGATGGTTGCGAATGCAAGAATGATGAAAATGAGTCCTGACCAAGCATTTTCGACGCGTGCTGCCTCCCGGTCCAGGAGTGTGACCAGGTCGGCCGGTTGGCCGGAAGGGGTAACGCTGCGCTTCTTGTGCAGCAGACGTTGTTCGATGTATGTCCGGGCTCCGATGCCCACCACGTCGGCTTGCATGAAGGTGTGATTCAACGCAAGCCACGCCAAGTACGTCAGCACGATGCAGGTGATACCGAGCGTGAGGTTCGTCGTCAGCGCTGAACCGCCGGCGACGAGGTGCTGGATCAGCGATTTCAGCGTGATCGCAGCACCGAAGGCGCATCCGGCATTGATCGCGATGGCCACGAGCCCGAGCATGATGTCACGACGAAGTCCGCCGAAGACGGATCTGCTGAGTCGTTCGCCTCGGGGCGCGTTCACGCTGTCCCGCTGCGCGGCGTCACACCACCGCTGCCATCTGGCAAGGTGTGAGGCGTTGGACGAGGGGGTGAGCCGAGTTCGGGGTTCGGGAACCTCGAACCAAACGATTTTCCTGAGGACGCTCAGCATGTGGAGTATGTGGGGACCGCCGTGTCGGCGAGGGCGATCGACGCGATTCTGTCACACAATTGCGTGATCATCTTCCATCCCTCGGCGAGTGCTTCGCGGAGTTCCCGGATCTCGGCCTGCGTTGCTCGATCGAGCAGATCGATACCCATGGTCACGTGCTGACCGTCGTCTTCGCCGTGTTCCTGGAAGTGCGGAATTGCCGGAAACGCTCGGGCCGCTTCCCGGTGCCAGATCTCACCACTACCTTCCAACACCACATGCATCAGCAGAGTGCGCACCATGTCGCTCCGGTACAGCATTTGATGCCTGAACCAATCCATTGTCGATACGAACGTCTCATCGGTGACCGGCGCGTGCGCTGACCCCCGTTGGTTGCGCAGGTTGTCGTTGTGACCCAGTTCCTCGACCAGATGGTCGAGCGCCACCTGCTTGTGCGCAGTATCGGTAGTCATCGCGACACGCAGGTGCAGCAGGTCCTGAAACACGTCCGACCAGGTTTGCTGGCAGTCGAGCAGCCGTTCCCGAGCGTGTGGGTTGTCGAACGAGGGGTCGTCGATCAGCCGCAACAGGTTGCTGGTTCCGAATTGCTGCAGGTACTTCTCGTTGTCCGCCAGGAGCACAGCCGCCGGATTCGGTACCTCGCGTGCAAACATCGCGTTGGGCTTCTCGGCGTTCTCGTAGAGTGCCTTGCCGTTGAACTGGATCGAGAGCGCCCAGAAACCGTCCCGGGTTCCTTCGAAGCCGTGCCAGGAGTCGCCGGGGACGAGGATCATGTCTCCCGCACCGACCTCCTGCTCTGCACTGCCCAGCGTTCGACCGGAGCCCTCGCAGATCAGGATCAGGCTGGGCTCCGGGTGCTTGTGCACCGCCAGCACCTCACCGCACTCCAACCTGACCCAGCTGATCGCCAAATTGCTGGAGGTAGGAATGAATTGCGCCAACTGAGGATGCCGGCTGAATATCTTGACGACACCCAGGTTGTGGATGTTCCCGCCGACAACGGCTTCGTTGATCGTCTCGAGTGCGCTTCTGGCGATGATGTGCATAGATTCTTCCTTCTCTGGGATCGACCGGCCTCGAGTTCTGTAGCGCTCCCAATCCTGGGCACGTGCCTGCCGGCCGCACAGGCACCCCAGGGTTGAAAATGTCACCCCCTCAGGCGGAAAGGGTGTCGAGAAGTCTCCCTAGGGTGTCTATCCGCATTCGCCGCGCGCCGCCGAAGATAGCTGAACACCGCAGTACGGATGAGAGGCGAGTTTCGCATTGATTTCCGAAACGTTGCTCGAAGCCGAGCAGAAATTTGTTCGTTCCGGCGTGATCGGCGTCGGGGGCACGTGCCTTCAGGCTGCTGAAGCGACGACCGATGAATTGTCCGGCCGCAATATCGAGAATGCGCTCCGGCAATGGGAGGCGGGACACGCGGAGTTTCCCCACTCGGCTGTCGCGGCCCATTATCAGACAGTCGGGCGTAACGGGGTCCGGCCCCACCTGGTCGCCATGCTGCGACACTTCCATGGCAACAACCGTGCGCATCATGTTCTCGGTGCCTGGCTACCGATGACGTTCGACGCGCAGAACGGCGACTACCTGTCCTATGTCGGGCTCGACTATTTCGACCAGGTCGTCCGGTCCGATGACGCGCAGCGCGTGGACGCATTCGTTGCTGCCGCGGCCATGGACCTCGCGTTGCTGGAGGCGCGCGCCCTCGGGAGGTCGGCACATGCACCCCAGGTGGCCAGGGCGCGCGCAGCGACACGGGTCGTGACCAAACTCGACAGGCTCGCACCCGACTTCGCGCTCGATCCTTCCGTAGCTGCGGCCGGCCTTGCGGCATTGGCTCAGCCGGGCGCCGACTACAGTGCGTTTGCTTCGGTCGCCGCGCCGGCGCTGAACGGTGTCCCCGAAGAGATCGGCAGTGCAGTTCGGCTGACGTTGTTGCCGACGACGCGCCTGCACGACGAGCAGATGTTCATCCGCTGCATCCAGATCTTCGAAGGTCTGTATCGGCAAGTCGCGACAGCGATTTCGAGGTCGATCGGTGACCTGCGCCACGGTCTGGCCGCAGTGGCAAAGGATCGCCTCGACCGGGCATCGATCCGCCTCGAAGCGGTTCCTGCGCTCTTTCGGGTTCTCACGACGATGCCGGTCGACGCCTTCGCGATCATTCGCGGCTTCACCCATGGGCGGAGTGCGGTGCAGTCGCGCGCGTTTCGTGAGATCGAATTCGCCTGCGCTCCAATCGATCCCCGTGACTTTGAGCGCATGGGGAATATCGATGTCGGGGAGGACACGTTGCAGGACGTCTATCTCGCGATGCGGAAATCTCATCCGGATGCAGGCGTTGTCGAGGAGTCGATGCGGCGCCTGGACCGCGCGTGGGTTGCGATGAAGCGCGGCCACTGGGGCATCACCCTGAAAGTCATCGGAACGGTACCTGGCACCGGCGGGACGGCAGGCGCGTCGTATCTGAAAAATGCTGCCATGATGTCACTCTTCCCGCGGCTGTCCGAGGCGGCGTGAACATGAGCGACGTCAACCACCGAGTGAGAAAGCAGATCATGGGATACATCGTGTCCCAATCTATTTCAGCCGTGTGCGAACTGGGTGTGCCCGACCGGTTGGCGGACGATGCGTGCTCGCTCGGCGATCTCGCGGCGGGCGTGGGTGCCGACGCCGATGCACTCGGTCGATTCCTGCGGGTACTCGTCGCGGAAGGCTTGCTCGCGGTAGACGGTGGAGGACGATTCGCGTTGACGGAGGCCGGTGAGCTTCTGCGCGCGGACACTCCGGGCTCGCTTCGTCACCTGGTCGGCTTGATGTCGAACGAGGCCTACCTCGTGTGGGGGCACGCAGCGCATTCGATTCGAACGGGGAAGGAATCGTTTTCTTCGGCGTTCGGCAAGCCGTACTTCGAATGGTTGTCCGAGAATCCGTCGGCAGCGGATGAGTTCGCACGGGGCCAAGCAGGGCTGGTCGAGTTGCGTTTGCTGCCTTTGCTCGAACACGACTGGTCTGACGTGGGAACGGTCGTCGACGTCGGAGGCGGGACCGGCGCGCTGATCACCCGGTTGCTCGATCGGCACGCGCATCTACGCGGAATTCTGTTCGATCTGCCTCATGTGGTCGCGGAAGCGCCGTCGGAGTTTCGTTCGGCCGGCATCGGTGAACGAACGACAGTCGTGGGCGGAAGTTTCTTCGACGACGTCCCGTGCAATGGTGACGTGTACGTGCTGTCTCAGATTCTCCACGACTGGGATGACGCGTCCGCCGGCAAGATCCTCGGCAGTTGCCGGCAAGCGATCCCGCCGAGCGGACGGTTGATGATTGTCGAGCAGGTCCTGCCGGAGGCAGCGACAACCCACCCCATGGCGCTGCTGGATCTCCACATGCTGGTTCTCCTGGGAGGTCGTGAGCGCACGATCACCGAATGGCGCCGACTGTTGGCCGACCACGGATTCACGCTGGATTCGATCACGCAAGGTCCCCGGTCGTCCGTCATCGAAGCGGTTCCGGTGTGAGCTAGCTCCCCTCGCCCGCGAGGGCGAAGAGTCCGTCGTCGGTCTGCTCGACGAGTCCGTCGATCAGCAGGGAGTGGAGGGCGCGGTCGCGTTGCCCGGGGTCGTCGAGCCACACCTGGTCGAGCCGGACGCGTTCGACGGGGGCGGTGCTGTCGCGGAGCACGGCCATGAGCTTGCCGCGCACCTGGCGGTCGGTGCCTGCAAATTTCTGGACTTTCCGGCGCTCGCCGGTGTGCGCGGGGCGTCCGGCGTCGACCCAGGCGCAGTCCGGCAGCGGACAGCGGGTGCAGTCGGGGGTGCGGGCGGTGCAGACGGTGGCGCCGAGTTCCATGAGGGCCGCGGAGAACGTGGCGGCGCGGGCGCGGGTCCGGGGGAGCAGGGTGGACACGTCGGCGAGGTCGCGGGTGGTCGACGGGTTGCCGGGCTCGGCGCTTCCGTGCACGGCCCTGGCGACCACCCGGCGGACGTTCGTGTCGACGACGGGGACCCGCTGTCCGTAGGCGAAGCAGGCGACGGCCCGCGCGGTGTAGGCGCCGATGCCGGGCAGGCCGAGGAGCGTGTCGACGTCGCTCGGCACCACATCGCCGTGTTCGGCGGCGAGCACACCGGCGCATTCGTGGAGTCGCAGCGCGCGACGCGGGTAGCCGAGCTTGCCCCATGCGCGCAGGACGTCGGCCTGGCTGGAGGCGGCCATGCGGGACGGGACGGGCCAGCGCTGCACCCATTCCTCCCAGATCGGGGCCACCCGGACGACGGGTGTCTGCTGCAGCATGATCTCGCTCATCAGGATGTGCCAGGCGGTGACGCCGTCGCGGCGCCACGGCAGATCCCGGGCCTGGACCTCGTACCAGTTGATCAGCGCGGAGGAGTCAACGGCCACTTCGTCCTCACAAGTCCCTTCGTTCACTGGTGAAACAGAATTTCCGGGGTCGTCATAATCCCGTCGCGACGGTGCCACACGCCCGGTGCACAATGATCCCATGCCTAATTCGAACCCGGTGTCCGCGTGGAAGGCCCTGCGTCAGGGTAACGACAGATTCGTCAGCGGCACCTCGCTCCATCCCAGCCAGGGCGTCGCCGATCGGGCGAAGCTCGTCGGCGGCCAGCACCCCACGGCCGTCCTGTTCGGTTGCGGAGACTCCCGCGTCGCCGCCGAGATCATCTTCGATCAGGGTCTGGGCGACATGTTCGTCGTCCGCACCGCAGGTCACGTCATCGATGACGCCGTGCTCGGGTCCATCGAGTACGCCGTCGGCGTGTTGAACGTGCCGCTGATCGTCGTGCTCGGTCACGACAGTTGCGGTGCCGTGAAGGCGACGCTCGACGCCCTCGACGACGGCAACGTGCCGCCCGGATTCATCCGCAGCATCGTGGAACGCGTCGCCCCGTCGATCCTCATGGGACGCCGAGAGGGACTCACTACCGTCGACGAACTCGAAGGTCGCCACGTGGTGGAGACCGGTGCGCTGCTCATGCAGCGTTCGCGCATCATCGCGGAGAAGGTGGAGAGCGGCGCGTGCGCCATCGCGGGTGTCACGTACAAGCTGTCCGACGGCCGCACCCACCTGCAGGGCGCCGTCGGTGACATCGGTGAGCTCACGGACTGACCGCGACACGCCGCGCCCGCTGAGCCGTAGCCGCGCGACGCCGAACTACCGTTGACGTCGTGCTGGAACCGAATGGACCGTTGCCCCCCGAGATTTACTGGCGCCGCAGGGCGCTGGCGATCGGCGGCGCCGTGGTCGCGTTGCTGCTCGTGGTGTGGTTGATCAACTCACTGCGTGGTGGCGGTGACTCCGAGACGGATCCGGCGGCAGCGAGTTCGTCGCTGACCACTCCTGTGTCGATTTCCCCGACAGCCTCGGGTTCGTCCACGTCCAGCGGTGGTTCGGGCGGGTCCGGTGGTGGCGGCGGTGGCGCCGCTGCCGCCGGCGGCGAGGCGTCGTCGGGCACGTCCGGTTCGTCGGGGGCGTCGAGCAGCGGTGCCTCGAGCAGCGCGGCTCCCAGCGGTCAGCCGGTCGCCGCGGGACAGTGCCCGGACCAGTCGCTGGCCATCAAGGTGGCCGCCGACAAGCCGACGTACCTGCCCGGTGAGGAACCGAGCTTCACGACGGTCGTCACCAACATCGGCACCACGCCGTGCGAACGCGATCTGGGCAGCAGCCTGCAGCAGGTCCTCGTCTACACGATCGACGGCGCCGTGCGCCTGTGGTCGAACATCGACTGCTTCCCGCAGTCCGCGGCCGACGTGCGCACCCTCGCCGCCGGCGAGCAGGCCCAGTTCACCGTGAAGTGGTCGGCCAAGACGTCCGCTCCCGACTGCCTGACGCAGCCGGAACCCCAGCGTGATCCGGTGGGGCCCGGCGCGTACACGGTGGTCGGTCAGCTCGGTCAGCTCCGCAGCGCGCCGGAGCCGTTCAACCTCAGCTGATCCTCGGTGCGGGGTCGACGCGTGAGCGCCGATCGAATTCTTTGTCGAGGTCGGTGAGGTCGGGGTCGGCGAGCAGCGCCGCGAGCAGAATGCGGGCCTGACCTGCCCTGAGGTCGGTGGAGAACAGTGCCCCCGCCGAGATGAGGTCGTGTCCGCCGCCTCCACCGCCGTACGTGGCGGAGGTCGGGCCGTGCGGCACCCGGGTGGTGACCACCACCGGGATTCCGGCGGACGTGCAGTCGCGGACCGCCTCGACGATCGCAGGGTTCGCGTTGCCGGATCCGAGTCCGTCGAGCACCAGCCCCTGGGCCCCGGCGGCGAGGCACGCGTCGATCTGGACGCGGTCCGCGCCCGGATAGGCGGCCACGATGTCGACGCGGGTTCCGGCGATCGGATGCCACGGCAGCGGATCGAGGCGTTGCGGCCGCAGGTCGCCGGTGGGTTGGACGGAGTTGGGGTGGACGGATCGGAACGCGTCGAGGGACGTCGTGTCCGCCTTGCGTGTCCCCGACGCCCGGTGCACGGCGCCTCCGAACGCGATGAGGACACCCGCTCCGCGCAGGGCGGGGTCCGTTCCCGCGGCGATCGCGTCGGCCAGGTTGGTCCGGGCGTCGGATTCCGGATGGTCGAAGGTGCGTTGCGCACCCGTGAAGACCACCGGCCGCGGGTCGGCGTGGTGGAGGTCGACCAGGAACGCGGTCTCCTCCATGGTGTCGGTTCCGTGCAGCACGACCACCGCGTCGAGATCGGGATCGCTCAGTTCCGAGGTGACGGCGTCGCGGACCCGGTCCATGTCGGCGAACGTCATGCTCGAACTGTCCTTCGACATCACGTCGACGACGCGGATTTCCGTCCCGGTCCGGGCAGTGCCCAGCAGGTCGGAGCCTGCGACCACCGGCCTGCTGACACCTTGCCCGTCCCGCCTGCTGGCGATGGTGCCTCCGGTGGTGACGACGGCGACTTTCGGCACTGTTGTCCTTTCTTGCTAGGCGCTGGGGCGGTCCGAGGCCAGGGTCCGGATGCGGTTCCTCGCGCCGTACCACCCGATCACCAGCAGCGGGGCGATGATCGCGATGGACCCGACGGTCCAGGTTCCGACGGGGTGATCGAATGCCATCAGTATGACGACGCATCCGAGGAAGACCAGCGTCAGGAGCCCGGTGTAGGGGGCGCCGAACATCCGGAAACTGGGACGGGTGAGGGTGCCGTCCTTCGCGAGTTTCCACAGTTTCAGCTGGCACAGCACGATGACGGCCCAGGCGCTGATGATCCCGAGTGCGGCGAGGTTCAGAACGATCTCGAATGCCTGCGTGGGAACGACGGCGTTGAGTCCGACGCCCAGCAGGATGACGAATCCGGTGAGGGCGATGCCGCCGTACGGCACTCCGGCCTTGTTCATCCGGGCGGCGAACGACGGCGCAGACCCGGCCATGGCCATCGAATGCAGTATTCGCCCGGTGGAGTACAGGCCGGCGTTGAGCGACGACAACGCGGCGGTGAGCACCACGAGGTTCATGATCGCGTCGGCGCCCTGCACGTTGATGGAGCCGAAGAACGTGACGAACGGGCTTTCGCCCGCGTGGTACTCGGTGTACGGGAGCAGCAGCGACAGCAGCAGCACGGATCCGACGTAGAAGACGAGGATCCGGATGATGACCGTGTTGATCGCCTTGGGGATGACCTTCTGCGGGTTCTTCGTCTCGCCTGCGGTGGTGCCCACGAGTTCGATCGAGGCGTACGCGAAGACGACGCCCTGGATCACCACGACGGCGGGCAGCAGGCCGTTGGGGAAGAGTCCGCCGTTGTCGGCGATCATGCTGAAGCCCGAGGTGTGGCCTTCGATCGGCGTTCCGAACAGTACGAAGTAGATTCCGAAGCCGAGGAACGCGGCCAGGGCGACGACCTTGATCAGCGCGAACCAGAATTCCAGTTCGCCGAACACCTTGACGGACAAGAGGTTCAGCCCGAGGACGAGGACGACGGCGGCCAGGGCGAAGACCCATTGGTCGACGTTCCCGAGCGGTGCCCAGTACTTCTTGAAGAAGTTCATGTACAGCGCGACGGCGGTGACGTCGACGACGGCCGTCATCGCCCAGTTCATCCAGTACAGCCAGCCCGCGGCGAAGGCCATCTTCTCGCCGAAGAATTCGCGGGAGTACGACACGAACGACCCGGAGGTGGGCCGGTGCATGACGAGTTCGCCGAGGGCCCGCAGGATCAGGAACGCGAAGAACCCGCAGAGTGCGTAGACGAGGACGAGTGCGGGCCCGGCCTGCTGGAGGCGTCCGCCCGCGCCCATGAACAGGCCGGTGCCGATCGCTCCGCCGATCGCGATCATCTGGATTTGTCTCGGGCCGAGTGCTTTCCGGTAGCCGAGGTCTTCCTCGACGAAGACGTCTCCCGAGGTGTCGTCCTTCTCGATCGTCACGAGACAACCTCCGCGGCGGCGGCGACGGGCGTCTGCCGCGGCGCACCGGACGCTCTCAGGTTGGCGAGATGCTCGGGGCTCAGGAGCCGGTCGAGTTCGTCCCGGTCGAGCAGTCCCGCCTCGATCACGAGGTCGGCGACCCTGCGGCCGGAGATCAAGGCCTCCTGCGCGATCCGGGTCGACGCGGTGTACCCGATGTACGGGTTGAGCGCGGTGACGAGCCCGATGGAGTCCTCGACCCGGGCGCGCAGCAGGTCGGTGTTGGCCGTGATGCCGAGCACGCAGCGGTCGGCCAGGATCCGGCAGGCGGCGCCGAGGTGGCGCATCCCCTCGGAAAGGGAGTGCACGATGATCGGCTCGAACGCGTTGAGCTGGAGCTGACCGGATTCGGCGGCCATCGTGATGGTGACGTCGTTGCCGATGACCTCGTAGGCCACCTGGTTGAGGACTTCCGGGATCACCGGATTGACCTTGCCGGGCATGATCGACGAACCGGCCTGTACCGGGGGGAGATTGATCTCGTTCAGTCCCGCGCGCGGTCCCGACGACAGCAGGCGGAGGTCGTTGCACACCTTGGACAGCTTGACGGCGATCCGCTTGAGCACGCCGGAGAGGTGGACGAACTGACCGACGTCCTGGGTGGCCTCGACGAGGTCCGTGGCCAGGACGAGGGGGAGTCCGGTGAGGTCCCGCAGCGTGTCGCACGCGGCCTCGGCGTAGCCGGCGGGTGCGTTCAGGCCCGTGCCGATCGCGGTGGCGCCGAGGTTGATCTCGTGGACGAGGAGAGCGGCCTCGCCGAGGCGGGCGCGGTCCTCGTCGATCATCACCGAGTAGGTGGCGAACTCCTGCCCGAGTGTCATCGGTACCGCGTCCTGGAGTTGGGTGCGCCCCATCTTCACGGTGTCGGCGAACTCCACGGCCTTCGTCGCGAACGCGTCCTGCAGGACCCGCAGTGCGTCGAGTAGGTCGTCGATCGCGAAGATCGTCGCGATGTTGACCGCGGTGGGGTAGACGTCGTTGGTCGACTGGCTGAGGTTCACGTGCTCGTTGGGGTGGAGTTCCGCGTAGTCCCCGCGTTCGTGGCCGAGGATCTCGAGCGCCCGGTTGGCGATCACCTCGTTGGCGTTCATGTTGGTCGACGTCCCGGCGCCACCCTGGATGACGTCGACGACGAACTGCTCGTGCCAGCGGCCGTCGACGATCTCCCGGCATGCCTGTCCGATCGCGTCGGCGCGGCGGTTGTCGAGGATCCCGAGTTTCTCGTTGGCGCTCGCCGCGGCCCACTTGACGTACGCGAGTCCGCGGATCAGGTAGGGGTTGGTGGAGATCGTGCGGCCGGTGATCGGGAAGTTCTCCACGGCCCGCAGCGTGTGGATTCCCCAGTAGGAATCCGCAGGTACTTGGCGGTCGCCGAGCAGATCGTGTTCTGTTCGCGTTTCGAGCACTTGATCAATTCCTCACGGGGATTCGCGCGCTGTTGCTCTGCACGGATGCGGTGGACGGAGTCTGCTGCTCGAAGAGGGTAGATTCTCGGTCGAGCCACCCGGCTATCCACCTGCCAGGTTGTCAGACAGGTGCAATTGTTACCTCGCTCACTCGCGGTCGTCAACCCGGGGGCCCGCGTCGTGTTGACGCCGCCGCCGGGGCGTGCGCAGAATATCCCCATGAACCTGTCAGACAGCTGGGCAGCCAGGCGCCCTGTCACGGCGCGGGTCAGTGCCGCCGAGGCCGTCCTCGCGGACCTTCGCGACGCGATCACCTCGGGTGAGCTGTCGGTCGGTGAACGACTTCCGTCCGAAGCGTCCCTCGCGGCGCGGCACGGAGTCAGCCGGTCGGTGATCCGGGAGGCCCTGCGGTCCTGCCACGCGCTCGGGCTCACGGAGACGAAGTCGGGCCTCGGGACGTTCGTCGTCAGCGGTTCGATCGCCCGCGACCTCGACTTCGGGAACTACGCGGCCAACGAACTCGTCGAGGCCCGCCCGCACGTGGAGATTCCGGCCGCCGGATGGGCGGCGCAGCGGCACACCGCCGAGGACCTGGCCGCCCTGCGCGGCCTGGTGGACCAGATGCGCGACGAGGACGACCCGCTCGTGTGGGTGTCGCTGGATGCGCAGTTCCACGCGTTCATCGCCCGGACCAGCCGGAACCGCGTGTTCGAATCCGTCATCGTCGACATCCGTGAAGCCCTCACCCGGCAGTCGGAAACGCTGAATCTGGTTGCGGGCCGGCAGCAGAAGTCGAACGACGAGCACGACCGGATCGTGGACGGCATCGCATCCGGAAGCTACGACAAGGCCGCCCGCGCCATGGCCGAACACCTGGACGCGGTGCGGGTCGCACTGGAATCCGTGGTCGGAGAAGCCGGCCCGGACGATCGACAGTAAGGACCGGAATCATTCTCACAGCGAATCCCCTCGACGCTCGGCACGCAAGATCGTGGCTCCTGGTATCCGCTTCGCGGACCGAGGATTTCGACCTCGCCGACCGCAGCGACGCCGACGCCGTCATCCTCGACCTCGAGGACGGTGTGGTCACCGCGGAACGACCAGGCGCCCGGCGGTCGGTCGCCGAGTGGTTGTCCGGTGACGGAGCCGCCTGGGTCCGGATCAACGCCGCGACCACCGAGGACTGGCCGGCCGACGTGGACGCGCTCCGCGGACTTCCCGGACTGCAGGGCGTCATGCTCGCGAAAAGCGAATCCGGGCAACAGGTCCGGGACACGTCCGACCGGCTCGGCGCGGCGGTTCCCGTGCTCGCCCTCGTCGAGTCCGCGCTCGGCATCGAATTCGCGTACGACATCGCGTCCGAGGCCGCCACGCTGCGATTGGCCTTCGGCAGCGGCGATTTCCGGCGCGACACGGGCGCGGGCGCCGAGCCGGACGCGCTCGCCTATGCCCGCGGACGCCTCGTCGTCGCGAGCGCCGCCGCCGGAATCGCGGCACCGATCGACGGACCCACGCTCGTCGACGATCGCGACACCCGGGTCGAGGCCCTGGCCGTCACGCGGTCGATGGGGATGTCCGGGAAACTCTGCATGCACGCCGCGCACACCGGCGACGTCAACCGCGAACTGAGCCCGTCCGCCGAAGACGCGGCATGGGCCGACGAGGTGATCGACCGCCTCGGTGCCGACGGTTCGGGTGTCCGGAGCGGCAGCGACCGACCACAACTCGCACGCGCACTGACCATCCGCACCCGACTGGACGCGCTCCGGCTGTCCTACTAGGCGTAAGGGCTAGTCGTACGGGCCGGAGATCGACGTCTCGGCGAGCCGGGACAGGCCCTCGCGGATGTGGCGTGCCCACAGGCCGCCGATCCCCTCCACCGACTGCAGGTCGGCGGCCGTCGCGGCCAGCAGCGACTGCAGGGTTCCGAACGAGCCGACGAGCCGGTGAATCTGGTTGAACTGCAACCGGGGAACGCGAGTGAGGACGCGGTAGCCGCGGGGGCTCATCGGCGCCTCGAGCGCTTCGATGGTGCCCGGGTAGCCGAACGCCCGCGCCAGCGTCGTGAGGTCGAGAAGGTCTGCGTCCGTGATCCTGTCGAGCGCGGTGAGCGACTTCTCGACGTCCTCGGCGGGCGCCGGGCCGGAACCGGCCAGATAGTCGCGCACGATGAGTTCCCTCGCCACGTCGTTGTCGCCGACGAGTTCCTCGAGTTGCAGTGCGAGCTGCCGCCCGTCCGTCCCGAGTTCGAGCACGTCCTGCTCGATCTCGACGGACACGCGCCGCACCATCTCCAGGCGCTGCACCACGGTCAGGGCGTCGCGGAGCGTGACGAAATCCTCGATCTCCACCACCGACAGCTGGCGGGTCACCTCGTCGAGCCGCGCCTTGTACCGCTCGAGGGTGGCCACCGCCTGATTGGCGCGCGACAGGATCGTGGCGGACCCGTCGATGACGTGCCGGATGCCGCCGACGTACACGCTGACGATGCTCATCGACTGGCTGACCGACACCACCGGGTATCCGGTCTGCATGGCCGTCCGCTCGGCGGCGCGGTGACGGGTGCCGGACTCGACGGTCGGGATCTTGTGGTCGGGCACCAGCTGGACGTTGGCGCGCACGATGCGGGACCCGTCGGTGGACAGGACCACGGCGCCGTCCATCTTCGACAGCTCACGCAGACGGGTCGGAGCGAACTCCACGTCGAGCTCGAAGCCGCCGTCGCAGATCTCTTCCATCTGCTCGTCGTAGCCGAGGACGATCAACGCACCCGTCCGGCCGCGCAGGATGCGTTCCAGACCGTCGCGAAGTGCAGTTCCGGGAGCCAGCCGGGCAATCGTTTCGCGCAGTGCAGACGACGACTCGGCATCGTTCATCGCGCAATACTCCCGCTGAGGTAGACGTCACTTGTCGGGGACCGCCGCGGAAACACGTCCGGACCCGCGTTTAGATTACCTATCCATGAGTGGTACCTGGACTTTGCCCGACGACCTGACACTGCCCGGACTGGTCGACAGCTTTCCCGCCGCAGGTCAGCCGGTGCCGCACCACTGGTCGAGGTGCTTCGGGTGCGGAGACCAGTCGCCCGCCGGGATGTCGATGAGCTTCACCGCCGGGGAGGGTCTCGACGTGTGGGGGCGCCTCGAGGTGGCACCCCGCTACCAGGGCGGTCCGGGGGTGATCCACGGCGGCATCCTCTCGACCGCGTTCGACGAGGCGCAGGGCATGGTGTGCCGGTCGATCGTCGACGGACCGGTGGTCACCGGGCATCTCGAGATCGACTTCGCAAGGCCCATCCCGCTGGGTTCCGTCCTCGAATTCCACGCGCGGGTCGACGGGTCGATCCGCCGCAAGGTGTATACGAGTGCCGAGGCGCGCATCGTCGAGGGACCGACGGCGGACCCGGACGTGGTGGTGGCGACGTCGCGGGGGTTGTTCCTCACCGTCACGGCCGAGCACTTCGAGAAGACGAAGGACTTCGTGGACGGTGTGCCGGAGCGCCCGTTCGGAACGTCGTCGATCTGAGCAGTATCACCGCAGCGACACAGTACAACTGAGCGTCACCGCAGCGACGCGATCGCCGCTGCCAGGTTCCCCACCTCGGTGATCTTCATTCCCTTCGGCGCCGCCCCGGAGTCGAGGGGAACGATGGCGCGGGTGAATCCGAGGCGGTGCGCCTCGGCGAGCCGTCGCCCGACGCCGGGCACGCGGCGCACTTCGCCGGCCAGTCCCACTTCGCCGAGGATCACGAGCCCGTCGGGAACGGGACGGTCCCTCACCGCGGACGCGACGGCGAGCGCCAGCGCCAGGTCGGCGGACGGCTCGGTCATCCGCATGCCGCCGACGGTGGCGGCGTAGACGTCGTTCTTCGCGATCGGCACCCCGCACCGGCGATCGAGCACGGCCAGGACCATGGCCACCCGGGCGCTGTCGAGTCCGCTGACGGCGCGGCGGGGTGCGGGCATGGACGTGGCGGCGACGAGGGCCTGCACCTCGCCGAGGAGGGGCCGTTTGCCGTCCATCATGACGGTGACGGCGGTTCCGGGAACGGCTTCGGCACGGTGGTGGAGGAACAGCCCGGACGGGTCGCTGATACCGGCGATGCCGTCTTCGCGCAGTTCGAAGCAACCGACCTCGTCGGCGGCACCGAAACGGTTCTTCACGCCGCGCACCATCCGCAGCGTGGAATGCTTGTCGCCCTCGAAGTGGAGCACCACGTCGACGAGATGCTCGAGCGACCGCGGACCGGCGACCGCGCCGTCCTTGGTGACGTGGCCGATCAAAAGCACCGGCACCCCGCTGGCCTTCGCGAGGGAGGTGAGGGCGCTGGTCACGGCCTTCACCTGGGTGACGCCGCCGACCACGCCGTCGACGTCCGCGGCCAGCATGGTCTGCACGGAGTCGACGATCAGCAGGGTGGGACGCACCTGCTCCACGTGGCCGAGGATGGTCGCGAGGTCGGATTCGGCGGCGAGATAGACCCGCTCGTGGACGGCGCCGGTGCGGTCCGCCCGCAGTCGCACCTGCCCGGCGGATTCCTCGCCGGTGACGTAGAGGGACCGGTCGTCCGGGCCGCGTCGGGCCCACTGGTGGACCACCTCGAGGAGCAGGGTCGACTTGCCGACGCCGGGTTCGCCGGCGAGGAGGACGACGGAACCGGGCACGACGCCGCCGCCGAGAACACGGTCGAGTTCGTCGATGCCCGTGGGCTTGGCTCGGGTGGACGTGCTGTCGATCTTCGTGATCGGAGTGGCCGGGGTGGACGGAAGGACGGCTCCGGCCCCCGCTTTCGCGAGCGACGCGCCGGGTCGGCTCGCGACGGAAGCGACGATCGGGGCCTCGTCCATCGAGCCCCAGCTACCGCACTCGGGGCACCGCCCGACCCATTTGGGAACCGTGCACTGGCACGACGAGCAGCGGAAGCTGGATTTGAGTTTGGCCACCCGGCCAGCCTAGGTATCGGGTCCGACAGCGGACCCGGGCCTGCTGCTAGTGTCCGCCGCCCTCGGCCTCGGTGCCTGCCGACTTGTCGGAGACGTGCCGCTCCGTCTCGTGGCCCGCGTCGACGGGCACGGACACGGTGATGTCTCCGGCCTTCTCGAACGCGAACGTGACGGGGAAGGTGAGGCCCGGGCGGACGCCTTCCTTCAGGCTGTTCAGGGTGACGAGAACGACATCGGTCGGTGCGTCGGCGGTCTTGTCCGTCTCGGCGGTGGCGTCCGCGCTTGCTTCGGCGTCCCCGACCGGCAGACCGGCGACGAGCGCGCTCTGCGGCGGAATCTCGAGTCCGCCGGACTTCTCGCCGAGGGTGACGGACCCCGCGAAGTCGGTGCTGATGCGGGTCAGCTTGTCCGGGGTGTCCTCGTTGTTGTTGATCGCGGTGAACGCGAGGACGGCGTTGCCGCCCGGCTCGAGGCTGTACTCGGCGGAGTTGGGGTAGACGACGTGCACGTTGCGCAGGGCGATCGACCCGGCCTCCGCGCTGTTGCCGTTGACCGCGGCGACCTGACTCGACGTCTGGGTGATCTGGCCCGCACTGCACGCGGACAGCACGAGGGCTGCGCCGGCAGCGAGAGCGACGGCGGTAGCGACTCGGCGAGTCGACTTGTCGAGAGCAGTCACGAGTTGTCCTCCGGTGTCAGGTTCGCACTTCAACTAGGCAGAGTAGTAGTTCGCCCGCGTGGCCTGCTCGCTGGGTACTCACAATGGTTGTCTGCGTGCGGTTTCGGCGCCGGAGAACGGCCCGATCGGGGTGTCCGGAATGCACGTATCGGGACACCTGTCAACCCCTAGGGTCAGGCCATGATGCCCCTGACCTGCACCGTTGATGCGACCAGGATCCGGACACGTGTTAAACTCGAATGATCGAAAGGGGCACGGGACAGATGATTTTTAAGGTCGGAGACACCGTCGTATACCCCCATCACGGTGCGGCGCTGATCGAAGCTATTGAAACCCGCACCATCAAGGGTGAGCAGAAGGAATATCTCGTTCTCAAGGTTGCTCAGGGCGATCTCACCGTCCGGGTTCCCGCAGACAACGCAGAGTACGTGGGCGTACGCGACGTCGTCGGCCAGGAAGGTCTCGACAAGGTCTTCCAGGTACTGCGGGCTCCGCACACCGAAGAACCCACCAACTGGTCACGCCGCTACAAGGCGAATCTCGAAAAGCTCGCGTCCGGTGATGTCAACAAGGTCGCCGAGGTCGTTCGTGACCTGTGGCGTCGTGAGCAGGACCGCGGCCTGTCCGCGGGAGAGAAGCGCATGCTCGCGAAGGCGCGGCAGATCCTCGTCGGCGAACTCGCACTGGCCGAAGGCACCGACAGCGACAAGGCCGAGACCATCCTCGACGAGGTCCTCGCGGCCGCGTCCTAGACAGTCGCGATTCACACAGTGGCCGAGGCAGAAGGTCCTGTAGTCGCGCTGGTTCCCGCCGCAGGTCAGGGCGTGCGTTTGGGCGAGAACAAGCCCAAGGCATTCGTTGATCTCGGTGGGACGACCATGCTGACACGCGCGGTCGACGGGCTCCTGCAGTCGGGGGCTGTCGACCGCGTCGTCGTGATCGTGCCGGAGGAACTCGTCGAGTCGACGCGCAGCCTCCTCCCCGGTGACGTCACCGTCGTCGCCGGCGGAAGTGAGCGGACGGATTCGGTTCGCGCCGGACTCGCCGTCGCGGACGACGCCGAATACGTCCTCGTGCACGACGCCGCCCGCGCTCTGACGCCGCCGTCGCTCATCGCACGGGTGGTCGCGGAACTGCGGTGCGGCCGCAGCGCAGTCATCCCCGTTCTCCCGGTCGCGGACACCATCAAGACCGTCGACGTTCTCGGCGCGGTCACCGGCACCCCCGAACGGTCCGAACTGCGGGCCGTGCAGACGCCGCAGGGTTTCACCGCGGAACTGCTCCGCCGCGCGTACGCCGCCGCCGACGGCATCGCCACGGACGACGCAGGCCTGGTGGAACGGCTCGGCGAGCGGGTCCGCAGCATCGTCGGAGAACCCACAGCATTCAAGATCACCACGCCGCTGGACCTCGTGCTGGCCCGCGCGCTGGTGGAAGAGGGAGCGCACTAGTGCGAGTCGGAATCGGGACGGACGTCCACCCGATCGAGCTGGGACGGCCGTGCTGGATGGCGGGCCTGCTGTTCGAGGACGAGAACGGCTGCGCGGGTCACTCCGACGGCGACGTCGCCGTCCACGCACTCTGCGACGCCCTGCTCTCCGCCGCCGGCCTCGGCGATCTCGGCTCCGTCTTCGGAACCGGCAGGCCCGAGTGGTCCGGGGTGAGCGGCGCCGCGATGCTCGCGGAGGTCCGCCGGCTGCTGGAAGAGGACGACTTCGGTGTCGCCAACGCCGCGGTCCAGGTGATCGGCAACCGGCCGAAGATCGGACCGCGCCGGAACGAGGCGCAGAAGGTGCTCAGCGACATCCTGGGAGCCCCGGTTTCGGTGTCCGCGACCACCACGGACGGGCTCGGTCTCACCGGCCGCGGCGAGGGGATTGCCGCGATGGCCACCGCATTGGTCATTCCCGATCGAAGCGCCAGGTAGGATCGCTGGTCGTGACCCTGCGCCTATTCGACACCGAGACGCGGGCCTTGCGTGACTTCGCTCCGCTGGCCCCTGGACACGCATCGGTGTACCTGTGTGGCGCCACAGTGCAGGGCGACCCCCATATCGGCCACGTACGCAGCGGCGTCGCCTTCGACGTGCTGCGACGCTGGCTGCTCGCCCACGACTACGACGTGGCGTTCGTCCGCAATGTCACGGACATCGAAGACAAGATCCTGAACAAGGCCGCCGAGGCGGGCAGGCCGTGGTGGGAGTGGGCCGCCACGTTCGAGCGGTCCTTCACGTGGGCCTACCAGCAACTGGGTGTGCTGCCGCCGTCCGTCGAGCCCCGCGCCACCGGGCACATCACGCAGATGGTCGAGATGATGCAGCGCCTCATCGACAACGGCCACGCATACGCGGCGGGCGGCGACGTCTACTTCGACGTCCGCAGCTACCCGCAGTACGGCAGCCTGTCCGGGCACAAACTCGACGACGTGCACCAGGGCGAGAGCGCCGGCGAATGCAAGCGCGACCCCCGCGACTTCACGCTGTGGAAGGCGGAGAAGCCGGGCGAGCCGTCGTGGCCGACGCCGTGGGGCCGTGGCAGGCCGGGCTGGCACCTCGAGTGCTCCGCGATGGCCGAGTTCTATCTCGGGGGTGCGTTCGACATCCACTGTGGTGGCCTGGACCTGGTGTTCCCGCACCACGAGAACGAGATCGCGCAGGCCAAGTGTGCAGGCGACGATTTCGCGCAGTACTGGCTGCACAACGGCTGGGTCACCATGGGTGGCGAGAAGATGTCGAAGTCGCTCGGCAACGTTCTCTCTGTGCCGAACGTGCTGAAAAAGGTTCGGCCGCAAGAGCTTCGGTACTACCTCGGCAGTGCCCACTACCGGTCGATGCTCGAGTACTCCGACACCGCGCTCGACGAGGGCGCGGCCGCGTACCGCCGCATCGAATCGTTCGTCACGCGCACGCAGGAGCGCGCCGGTGAGGTCGAGGTCGGCCGGTGGACGGACGCATTCGCGCGCGCGCTCGACGACGATCTCGCCGTCCCCGCCGCACTCGCCGAGGTGCACGGCAAGGTCCGCGAGGGCAACATCGCGCTCGACGGCGGAGATCTCGAGGGGGCGCGGGCGATCGCGTCGCAGGTCCGGGCCATGCTCGGAATCCTCGGCGTCGACCCGCTGGACGAGCACTGGACTCAGGAGACCGCGGACGCGTCCGCGGCAACCGATGCCCTGGACGTTCTGGTCCGGGCCGAACTCGAGCGCAGGCAGACTGCCCGCGCCGAGAAGAACTGGGCTGTGGCCGACGAGGTGCGTGACCGTCTCATCCGGGCGGGCATCGAGGTCACCGATACCCCCAACGGGCCCGAGTGGTCTCTCAAGGCAGGACAGTAGTAATGGCTGGAAATTCGAGTAGGCGCGGAGCCATCCGCAAGGCCGGCACCAAGAAGGGGCAGGTCGCCGGTTCAGGTGGCCAGCGGCGCAAGGGGCTGGAAGGCCGCGGCGCCACGCCGCCCGCGGAGGCCCGCACCAAGCACCCCGCCGCCAAGCGTGCCGCCCGCGCCGCCCGGGACGCCGAGAAGCAGCCGGGCCGCGGCCGTCAGACCGCAGGCCGCAAGGCGGTCGACGGTCCCGAGAACGTGCTGGGCCGCAACCCCGTCGTCGAGTGTCTGCGCGCCGGTGTCCCCGCGACCGCGCTGTACGTCGCGGTCGGGACCGAGAGCGACGACCGTCTGAAGGAATCCGTCCAGCGCGCGGCCGACGCGGGCATCTCCATCCTCGAGGTTCCCCGCACCGATCTCGACCGGCTCAGCGCCAACGGCATGCACCAGGGCATCGCGCTGCAGGTGCCGCCGTACCGCTACGCGCACCCCGACGACCTGATCGCGGAAGCCCGCAAGCACCAGGAGGCGCCGCTGCTCGTGGCCCTCGACAACATCACCGACCCCCGCAACCTCGGTGCCGTCGTGCGGTCGGTCGCCGCGTTCGGTGGTCACGGTGTGGTCATCCCCGAGCGTCGCAGTGCCTCGGTCACCGCGGTGGCGTGGCGCACGAGCGCCGGCGCCGCAGCGCGTCTGCCGATCGCCCGCGCCACCAATCTCACTCGCACGCTGAAGGATTGGGCGTCCAAGGGCGTCCAGGTGGTCGGGCTCGACGCGGGTGGCGACACCACGCTCGACGAGTTCGACGGCAGCGGCCCGGTGGTCGTCGTGGTCGGCTCCGAGGGTAAGGGACTGTCGCGTCTGGTGCGCGAGAACTGCGACGCCATCCTCAGCATCCCGATGGCAGGCCCCGTCGAATCGCTCAACGCGTCCGTCGCCGCGGGTGTCGTGCTCGCCGACATCGCCCGGCGCCGCCGGAGCTGAGTCCCCGCCCGCCGCCGGAGCTGAATCAGTCACCTCGGGAGCGGCGACGCCACCGCACGGTGGAACCGCACCCGGTGCCCGGGCCGCAACTGCGCGGCGCGCGGCAGGTCGGCCTCGGCGACCACGGCGATCACCGGGTAGCCGCCCGTCACCGGATGGTCGGCGAGGAACAGGATCGGCTGACCGTTCGGCGGCACCTGCAGGGCACCCGCCACCATGGCCTCGCTCGGCATCTCGTCCCGCACCGACCGGTGCAGCGCTCCCGGGCCCTCGAGTCGTGCCCCCACCCGGTTGGTGTCGGAACTGACCGTCCACGTCTCGCGGAGAAGAGCGTCGACGGATGCGGGTGTGAACCAGTCGTCCCGCGGTCCGAGCCGGACACGCATCGTCATCGGGTCCTCGGATGCGACGGGTGGCGGGATGATCTCGTCGGCGGGCCAGTCGCCTACATCCGCGCCGACGAGCAACCGGTCACCCTCGGCGACGGGATCGGGGCCGAGGCCCGACAGCGTGTCGGTGGACCGGCTGCCCATCACCGCGGGCACGTCGAAACCTCCGCGCACCGCGACGTAACTGCGCAGCCCCTCCTGCGCGAATGCGATCTCCAGCAGGTCCCCGGTGTTCAGGTGCAGCATCGTGTAGTCGGGTCGGGGTTTGGCATTGACGGTGACGGGATTGCGGGCGCCCGTGACGGCGACGGAGACGGTTCCGGCCGCCCGCACCGCGAGCCCACCGAGCGTGACCTCCAATGTGGCTGCGTCGGAGTGGTTGCCCACCAACCTGTTTGCGCTGTCGTGCGCGTCGCGGTCGGCGGCACCCGACTCGCCGACACCGATGGACGCGTACCCGGGACGGCCGCGATCCTGCACGGTGGTGAACGGTCCGGTGCGCACGACCTCGAGCCAAGCCATCGTCCGATTGTCCCGCATCCCCGCGCCGTCTGGATACGCTCTGGTCCATGTTGACCGCGACTCTGTACGGCCTCGGCACGGCCCTGCCCCTCCTGATCGGTGCCGTCATCGGCCTGCGCTACGACCTGCCGCGGCCGGTCCTCGCTGCGCTCATGGCGTTCGGTGCGGGAACGATGGTGGCCGCCGTGTCCACCGAGTTGTTCCAGCCCGCGTTCGAGACCGAAGGGATCTGGACGGCAGGCGCGGCCCTGTTCGCGGGGGCACTCGTCTATGTGGTCGCAGACCGGCTCATCGAGAAGAAACTCGGTGCAGGCGCTCTCGGCTGGGCGTTGATGCTCGGTGCGCTGCTCGACGGCATCCCCGAGAACACCGCCCTCGGGGTGACGATCAGCAGCAGTGCGGGCGGGGTGGTACTCCTCGTCGCCATCGCGGTCGGAAACGTGCCCGAAGCGGTCGCGGGCGCGGCGTCCATGCGGTCACAGCCGCACTTCAGCCACGGCCGCGCCCTGTCGGTGTGGGTGGCCACCGCCGTCCTGCTGGTGCTGGTCGTGATCGGCGCCGACGCCGTGTCCGACACCATCTCCGACGGCACCATCGCGACCATCCAGGCGTTCGCCGGTGGCGCGACCATCGCCGTGCTCGCGGACTCGCTGATGCCCGAGGCCTACCGGGAAGGAGGGTGGTGGGTCGGGTTGTCCACCGCGCTCGGGTTCCTCGTCGCGTTCGGCCTCGGCGCCTAGCCTGCTCAGGCGGGCAGTCGGTCAGGCAGGCAGTAGTTTCAGGCAGGCAGTGTCGCGACCAGGTAGCCGTGCGCGGCAGCGACTTCGGTGGACAGCAGCTTGCCGTCGTGGGTGGACAGTCCCTCGGCGAGACCGGGGACGGTCGCTGTCGCTTCCTTCCAGCCCTTGTCGGCGAGCGCGACGACGTACGGCAGGGTCGCGTTGGTGAGGGCGTAGGTGGAGGTGCGGGGGACGGCGCCGGGCATGTTGGCGACGCAGTAGAACACCGAGTCGTGGACCTGGTAGGTGGGTTCGGCGTGGGTGGTGGGCCGCGAGTCCTCGAAGCAGCCGCCCTGGTCGATGGCGATGTCGACGAGCACCGATCCGGGCTTCATCCGCGAGACCAGGTTGTTGGAGACGAGGGTGGGGGCCTTCGCGCCGGGGACGAGGACGGCGCCGATGACCAGGTCCGCGTCGAGGACGGCCTGTTCGAGTTCGAGGGTGTTGGAGGTGATGGTCTTGACCTGGCCGTCGTACTGGGCGTCGATCTCGCGGAGACGCGCGATGGACAGGTCGAGGACGGTGACGTCGGCGTGCATGCCGTAGGCGACGGCGATGGCGTTCTTGCCGGAGACGCCGGCACCGATGACGACGACCTTGGCCGGGCGCACGCCGGGGACGCCGCCCATGAGGACGCCGCGGCCGCCACCCTGGCGCATCAGGTGGTAGGCGCCGGCTTGCGGGGCGAGGCGTCCGGCGACCTCGCTCATCGGGGCGAGCAGCGGCAGGGACCCGTCGGCGCCGACGACGGTTTCGTAGGCGATGGAGGTGGTCTTCGACGCCAGCAGTGCGTCGGTGCAGTCCTTCGACGCGGCGAGGTGCAGGTAGGTGAACAGCACCTGGTCCTGGCGCAGTCGGGCGTATTCCTCGGCGATGGGTTCCTTGACCTTCAGCAGCAGGTCGGCGCTCTCCCAGACCTCGTCGGCGGTCGAGAGGATCTGCGCGCCTGCGGCTTTGAAGTCCGCGTCGGCGAAGGACGATCCGACGCCGGCACCGGCTTCGATGATCACGTCGTGGCCGCGGCCGACGAGTTCGTGGACACCGGCGGGGCTGATGGCCACGCGGTATTCGTGGTTCTTGATTTCGCGGGGGATGCCGATCTTCATGAGAACTCCGTGCTGTTGGAAATTCGATTGGTAGGTGCCAATAGTGAAGAAAGCGATCATTCATGCCAACAGTTCTGAAGATAATTCTCAAAATTGCCGCCACTGCGTGCGGCAATTCGGAGGTGGCGTCACCGGGGCGGTCCTCGTCGAACGATCTTCGGCTTCGCCCCGTGAGTACTTGTTAACCGCCCGACGTTAATAAGTACTCACGGGCGGCGGAGCTGCAGGATCAGCATCGCCGTGTGCAGCGACGTCCGGGACTCGGCGTCGTCGAGGTCGACACCGAGCAGTCGCTCGATCGTGGCCAGCTTCGCGTAGAGCGTGGGGCGCGAGAGGTGGAGCCTCTTCGCGAGTTCCGTCTTGTTGCCGCCGACTTCGAGGAAGCTCCGCAGGACTTCGACGCTGTCGCCGCCGTGTCGCGCCCGATGCTCCAGCAGGCCGCGGAGTTCGGTTTCGGCGAACGCCTGCACTCGCGGATCGGTCCGGATGAGGGCGAGGAGCCCGCGCAACCGGATATCGGCTGCCCGGTGAAAGGCCTTGTCGTCCGGTGGCAACGACAGCGCGACGTCGGCGATGTGCGCGGATTCCGTGAGGCCGCCGGCGGCGTCCAGGAGCCGGGTCGATTCGGGGCCGACGCCGATGGTGCAGTGCAGGACGCCGTCGAGCCGGGTGAGTGCGGCGCGGATCGCCCGACAGAGTTCGGTCAGCGCGCCGGGGGCGGACGCCGGGGGATGGGACAGGAGCAGGTCGATCTGCCCTGCCCGGGTGTTCGCGGTCAGTGCCGTCTGCCGCGACGTCCGGACCGCGTGACGCACGGCGTCGAGCATGCTGACCCGGCGTCGCTGCGCCAGAACCTGGTCGGCGCTTGCGGTTTCGCTGACCCGGACCGTCATCGGCAGGTAGGTCAGTGCCGGCCGGAGGCCAAGGGCGTGGGCGCGTGCGGTCGCCTCGGCCTCGTCCTGGATGCGTCCGCGGCGGAGTTCGTCGATGAGTCCACTCTGGGCCTGCTGCTCGAGCGCGGTCCGGTCCTGTTCGACCATGCGGTGCAGTGCGAGCGCCTGGGCCGCGCGTTCGAGGGTCATCCGCGCGCGACCTTCCGCGGCGACGGGGCGGGGGGCGACGAGTCGTCCCCATTCCTGCCGATGTGCGCCGACGGGCGTCGTCGTCCACGACTCCGGGCCGTCGACCGCCGTCTGATGCGACACGGGAGTCAGCCGAGACCGGCGTTCCCACTCGGCGAGGAGATCCGCCGTCGCGGTGCCCTGCGCCGCGAACGCCAGCACTTGCCGGTTGAGGTCTTCGAGCACGATCGGGGCGCCGAGCATGCCGGCGGCGGCGTCGACGATCTCGCCGAGCGACGCCCGCTTCATGCTGAGGTCGGTGAAGACCTCGTGGGCGTGCCGTGCGAAGGCGACCTCGTCGTACTGCTCCGCGACGATCGACCGGTGTACTGCCTCGGTGACCTCGACGAACTTGATCTGACGGTGCAGCGCGACGACGGGGAACGACAGTCTGTCGGCGGCGCGCGCGACCCCGTCCGGGACGGTGTCGACGTGGACGCCCAGTTCGACGACGAGTCCCGCTGCGCCCGCCGCGGCCAGTCCTTCCAGGTATTCCACGCTCGACGAGTCATCCGCGAGGGGTTGCCCGGTGGTGAGGACGAGTTCGCCGCCCTGGAGGAGGTTGGACAGGTCGGGCAGATCGCTGACGTGCACCCACCGCACCGGCCGGTCGAGTGGTCCGCCGCCGACCACCTCGGGCGTTCCGGCCTGGACGACCGGGAGCGCCAGGATGTCGACGATGGTGGGCAGCATTTACGCAGTGTAAATCAGAAGGCGGATTGCTATACAGATCGTCGGGGTCTGGGGGCTGGTGCACGGACCAGAGTGGAGACATCACGCGATCCGTGCGGATCGCCCCGGTATCCGCTCTCTCGGTAAGGACACCCATTTCATGACACACAACGACGGCGCCGCGCAGACCCGAACGATCTCGCACTCCGGCGAAGGCCGGATCATCTCGCACTCCGGCGAAGGCCGGATCATCTCGCACTCCGGCGAAGGCCGGATCATCTCGCACTGGTTCGACAACAAGAGCTTCGCCGGCACCAGCGGGAACACCGCCCCGGTCACCAACCCGGCCACCGGTGCCGTCACCGGTGAGGTCGCGTTGGCCAGTGTCGAGGACGCCCGCGCNGTCATCGACTCGGCCGCGGCGGCGTTCCCCGGGTGGCGCGACACCTCCCTCGCCAAGCGGACGCAGATCATTTTCAAGTTCCGGGAACTGCTCAACGAGCGCAAGGGTGAACTCGCCGAGATCATCACCTCCGAACACGGCAAGGTCGTCTCCGACGCCCTCGGTGAAGTGAGCCGCGGCCAGGAGGTCGTCGAATTCGCCTGCGGCATCGCGCACCTGCTCAAGGGCGGCATGACCGAAAACGCGTCGACGAACGTGGACGTGCATTCGATCCGCCAACCCGTCGGCCCGGTCGCGATCATCTCCCCGTTCAACTTCCCCGCGATGGTCCCGATGTGGTTCTTCCCCGTCGCGATCGCCGCCGGCAATACGGTGGTGTTGAAGCCGTCGGAGAAGGACCCGACCGCCGCGATCTGGATGGCCGAACTCTGGGCCGAGGCGGGACTTCCCGCCGGGGTGTTCAACGTCCTGCAGGGTGACAAGACCTCCGTCGACGAACTCCTCACCAACCCCGCGATCAAGGCCATCTCCTTCGTCGGGTCCACCCCCATCGCGCAGTACGTGTACGCCACCGGCACCGCCCACGGCAAACGCGTCCAAGCATTGGGTGGCGCCAAGAACCACGCCATCGTCCTCCCGGACGCCGACCTGGACCTCGCCGCCGACGCCATGGTCAACGCCGGCTTCGGATCCGCCGGTGAACGCTGCATGGCGATCTCCGCGCTGGTTGCGGTCGGGGACATCGCCGACGAACTGGTCGCGAAGATCACCGAACGCACCAACACGCTCAAGATCGGTGACGGCACCAAAGATTCCGACATGGGCCCGCTGGTGACCAAGGTGCACCGCGACAAGGTCGCCTCCTACATCGACGCCGGCGAGAAGGACGGCGCCACCATCGTCGTCGACGGCCGGCAGGTACAGCCCGACGGCGGCGCCGACGGATTCTGGCTCGGACCCACCCTCATCGACCACGTCACCACCGACATGAGTGTGTACACCGACGANATCTTCGGACCCGTCCTCTCCGTCATCCGCGTCGACTCCTACGACGAGGCCCTCGAACTGGTCAACTCCAGCCCGTTCGGCAACGGCACCGCCATCTTCACCAACGACGGCGGCGCGGCNCGCCGGTTCCAGAACGAGGTCGAGGTCGGCATGGTCGGCATCAACGTGCCGATTCCGGTTCCGANNGCNTACTACTCCTTCGGTGGCTGGAAGAACAGCCTGTTCGGTGACACCCACGCCCACGGCGCCGAAGGTGTGCACTTCTTCACCCGAGGCAAGGTCGTCACCAGCCGCTGGCTCGACCCGAGCCACGGTGGCATCAACCTCGGCTTCCCCCAGAACAACTGAGCAGGAAAGGACCCACGGCCATGACGACGACAGTCTCCCAGGAACTCCTGCCCACCGGTCAGCCCCTCGACGCGGCCCGTGCCGAGGGTGAGCGCGCCTATGCGCTCGACCGCGCGCACGTGTTCCACTCGTGGTCGGCGCAGGAGCAGATCACACCGATGACGATCCTCGCGTCCGAGGGTTCGTACGTGTGGGACGGTGCCGGGAACCGCATGCTGGACTTCTCGTCCCAGCTGGTCAACACGAACATCGGGCACCAGCACCCCAAAGTCGTTGCCGCCATTCAGGACCAGGCCGCGAAGCTGTGCACCATCGCACCGCAGTACGCGAACGACGCCCGCTCCGAGGCTGCGCGGCTGATCGCCGAACGGACCCCGGGCGATCTGAACAAGGTGTTCTTCACCAACGGTGGCGCCGACGCCAACGAGCACGCCGTGCGGATGGCCCGCCTGCACACCGGCCGCTACAAGGTGCTCTCCCGCTACCGCTCGTACCACGGTGGCACGGACACCGCGATCAACCTCACCGGAGATCCGCGCCGGTGGCCCAACGACTACGGCAACAGCGGAGTCGTCCACTTCCACGGACCGTTCCTGTACCGGTCGCAGTTCCACTCGGAGAACGAGCAGCAGGAAACCGAGCGCGCGCTCGAGCACCTCGACCAGTTGATCCGTCTCGAGGGGCCGAACTCGATCGCGGCGATCGTGCTCGAATCGGTTCCCGGGACCGCGGGGATCATGGTGCCCCCGCCCGGTTACCTGGCGGGCGTCCGCGAGATCTGCGACCGCTACGGCATCGTGTTCATCGCCGACGAGGTGATGTCGGGGTTCGGGCGGACCGGAAAGTGGTTCGCGATCGACCATTTCGGTGTCGTACCCGACCTGATCACGTTCGCGAAGGGCGTCAACTCCGGTTACGTTCCGCTCGGCGGTGTCGCGATCAGCGAAAAGATCGCGGCGACGTTCGCGAACCGGCCGTACCCGGGCGGACTCACCTACTCGGGACATCCGCTCGCCACCGCCGCCGCGGTCGCGACGATCACTGCGATGGAGGACGAGGGGATCGTCGAGAACGCGGCCCGGATCGGTAGCGAGATTCTCGGTCCCGGACTGCGTGGCCTCGCCGACCGGCATCCGTCGATCGGTGAAGTCCGAGGGCTCGGCGTGTTCTGGGCGATCGAACTCGTCGCCGACCGTGCCACGAAGGAACCGCTCGCCCCGTACGGCGCGTCCAGCCCGGCGATGAACGAGGTGATCGCGGCGTGCAAGGCAAGTGGACTGCTGCCGTTCGCAAACTTCAACCGCATTCACGCGGTGCCGCCGTGCACCGTCACCGAGGCCGAGGTCCGTGAGGGTCTCGCGATCCTCGACACGGTTCTCGACATCGCGGACGCACACCGCAACTCCTGACACACCCCGTCCGACGACACACCCGTGTCCCGACACTCGATCCGTCCCGCGGTCAATGGCGCCCGCGGGGCGGATCTTTCTCTTTTCCCCGACAATCACTCGGCGCCCGGATCTCAACGGAGAGAATCTATGAGCTCGATTACGTCCACGCTCGCCCCGTCCCTGCCGGAAGGCTATGTCGAAGAACGGGATCGGCCGCCGGTTCCCGACGTCGCCATCCTCGACCGACTGACCGCAGACGCCTTCGACCTGCACGTCGGCACCGCCGGAACCGGTGAGAATCCGCAGTTCCGGGTCACGCTCTACAGCGGCGGCTCGACCGTGTCGCTCGAGCGGGTGCTCCGCCTTCTCGGAAGTCTCGACCTCGAGGTAGACGACCAACGGACGTCCGTATTCCGCCGCGCCGACGGTCTGATTTGCCGGCTCTACGATTTCCGGGTGTCCGCGGGACCGCTCGTCGCGTCGGCGAAGGCCGCGGGATCCGTCGAACCCGAGGCCGTCGTGGAGGCGTTTCGGGCGATGTGGTCGGGCCGGGCGGAGGCGGATCGGTTCAACGTGCTGGTACTGGCCGCCGGCCTGGACTGGCGGGAGGTCGTGCTCCTGCGCGCCTACGCGCGCTTTCTGCGGCAGAGTGCTCTGCCCTACGACCAGGGCCGGATCGAGGCGGTGCTGCTGTCGCGTCCCGAGTTCGCGTCTGCGCTCGTGGGTTTGTTCCACGCGCACTTCGATCCGCGCGGGCACTCCGCCGACGACGTCGAAACCCGCCGAGCCAGAGTCGAATCACTGCTCGAAGAGGTCGAGGGCCTCGACGCCGACCGGATCCTGCGCGCGTACGTGAATCTCGTCTCTGCGACGACCCGCACCAACTTCTACCGCGACGGGACGCTCGGTCCGACCCGGCCCCAGCTGTCGCTGAAATTCCGCTCCGGCGAGATAGACGAGCTTCCGCGGCCGCGGCCGTTCTACGAGGTCTTCGCGTACTCACCGGACATGGAGGGCGTGCACCTGCGATACGGACCCGTCTCGCGCGGTGGCCTCCGCTGGTCCGACCGCCCCGACGACTATCGCACCGAGATCCTCGGACTCGTCAAGGCGCAGGCGGTGAAGAACGCCGTGATCGTGCCCGCAGGCGCCAAGGGCGGTTTCGTCGTGCGCAACCCGTCGTCCACCGGCCTGGACTGCTACCGGCAGTTCATCTCCGGTTTGCTCGACGTCACCGACAACCGTTCGGACACCGCCGAATCGGTGCACCCGGACGGCGTCGTCTGCCGCGACGGTGACGATCCCTACCTGGTGGTGGCGGCGGACAAGGGCACGGCCACGTTCTCCGACGCCGCCAACGAGGTGGCCCGGAAATACGACTTCTGGCTCGGGGACGCGTTCGCGTCCGGCGGTTCGGTCGGCTACGACCACAAGAAGATGGGCATCACCGCGAAGGGCGCCTGGGTGAGCGTCACCCGGCATCTGGCCGAACTCGGAATCGACGTCGACGGTGACCCGTTCACGGTGGCGGGGATCGGCGACATGAGTGGCGACGTGTTCGGCAACGCCATGCTGGCGACGCCGGGCATCGGACTGGTCGCCGCGTTCGACCACCGGCACATCTTCGTCGACCCCACTCCCGGCCACGAGCAGGCCTTCCAGGAACGCCGCCGGCTGTTCGAACTGCCGAGGTCGTCGTGGGCCGACTACGACCGGACCCTCATCAGCGAGGGCGGGGGTGTCTGGTCGCGGGAGAGCAAGTCGATTCCGGTGAGCAGCCAGATGCGGGCTGCACTCGGGTTGGCGCCGTCGGTGACGACGTTGACGCCGCCGGAGATGATCCGCGCCATCCTCGCCTCCCCGGTGGATCTGCTGTTCAACGGCGGAGTCGGGACGTACGTCAAGGCTGCGTCGGAGTCGCACACGGACGCGGGGGACAAGGCGAACGACAACGTCAGGATCGACGCCGGCCGGCTGCGTGCACGGGCCGTCGCCGAGGGCGGCAACCTGGGCCTGACCGCACTCGCCCGCATCGAATTCGCCCGCACGGGTGGACGCGTCAACACGGACGCACTGGACAACTCGGCCGGAGTGGACTGCTCGGACCACGAGGTGAACATCAAAATCCTGCTCGACTCCCTGCCGGTCGACCGGAGGCTCGATCCGGCCCGGCGCTCGGACCTGCTCGGGACGCTCACCGACGACGTGTCGGAACTCGTCCTCGCGAACAATTGCGCGCAGAACCGGGTTCTCGGTGACGCCCGGTCGAACGCCCACCGGATGGTGGACGTGCACGCACGGATGGTGGGCGCCCTGGTCGACAAGCGCGGTCTGGACCGCGCACTGGAGGCGCTGCCGAACGCCGAGGGCTTCACTGAACTGTCGGAGGCGGGGCTCGGGCTGACCTCACCGGAACTCGCGACCCTCCTCGCACACGCCAAGCTGGATCTGAAAGCGGAACTGGAGGATTCGGACGTCTTCACCGACGGGTACTTCTCCGGACGGCTCGGCGCGTACTTCCCGGCCGCACTGCGGTCCGTTCTCCCCGTCGACGCGCACCCCCTCCGCCAGGAGATCCTCGCCACCGAGATCGTCAACGACATCTTCGCCCGCGGCGGTCTCACCTACGCGTACCGGTTGCGCGAAGAGACGGGGGCCGGGCCCGCGGATGTGGTGCGCGCGTTCGTCATCACGTCGGA
Source organism: Rhodococcus sp. NCIMB 12038 (assembly GCF_002165735.1). Taxonomy (NCBI): domain Bacteria; kingdom Bacillati; phylum Actinomycetota; class Actinomycetes; order Mycobacteriales; family Nocardiaceae; genus Rhodococcus; species Rhodococcus sp. NCIMB 12038. Next base: position 66,271 of record NZ_NHML01000019.1, on the reverse strand, counting down.
AGTGTTCGGGCTCGCGGAACTCTGGGCCGACATCGCCGCGGCGAAACTGCCACCGGCGACGGAGTACGAACTGGTTGTCGAGGCCCGCAGGTTGCTCGACCGGGCGTCGCGGTGGTTCCTCGCCAACCGACGTCAGCCGCTGTCGGTGGACGCCGAGATCGCCGAGTTCCGGCGTGCCGTCCACACGCATTCCGGTGATGTCGGCGGATGGCTCCGCGGCGCAGAGGCGCTGGCGATGGAGGAGTCGCGGCGCATCTACGACGAGGCGGGCGTCGAGACGTCCATCGCCCGGCGTATCGCGGACGGCCTCTACCGGTTCAGCCTGCTCGACATCGCCGACGTCGCCCGCGAACTGGACCACGACGTCGCCGAGGTGGCACCGCTCTACTTCGCGCTGTCCGATCACCTCGGTGTGGATCGGTGGCTGATCAAGGTGTCGGCGCTTCCGCGGGGTGAACGCTGGCACACGCTCGCCCGGGTGGCGCTGCGTGACGACCTGTACCGCTCCGTCCGGCTCCTGACCCGCGATGTGTTGTCCTCGGGCGAACCCGGGGATTCGGCGGACTCCCGGATTCTGCTGTGGGAGAGCACGAATCGGGCGAGGATCGAGCGTGCTCGCCGGACCCTGGGGGAGATCGACGCCGCGTCCACCCACGATCTCGCGTCGCTGTCGGTCGCGGCGCGCCACGTGCGGTCCATGGCCGACGGGCACTGATTCCACGCACAAAATGGGGGCGAATGTACCTCTCGGCGTTTCCATCGCGTCGAGAGATACATTCGCCCCTGGTGGGGGTCCTACAGGGTGCGGGCCGGATCGGCGGGAGCGTCGTCCTCGTCGTCGTCGGGCACGAAATCGGCCTCGACGGCGGACGCCGGTTCCTTCCAGACCCACGGCTGACCGTCCTGCACGACGCGCCGGTAGGCGTACAGCACGATCGACAGTGACAGGACGAAGACGCCGACGATCAGTTCCTTCGTGCTGCCGTAGCCGGTGATCGAGGCGCTGAGAGCGCCGACGACGACCATGATCGTGTCGACGACCACGAGGACAGCGGCGATGTACACCCACTGCTTGCCGAGCTTGATGGGGCGATGGGCGTCCGGTTCGTCGCGGCGCAGGTTGAGGAAGCCGGTCAGCGACAGGATGTGGCAGATGAGGTAGCCGACGATGCCGGCGACGATGACGGCGAGGGCCTCGCCGACGAACAGGATCAGGACGACGTTGACGAGTAGATCCAGCGACATCGCGCGTCCCGGAACCTTGAAGCGGTTGAGCTCGCCGAGTTGCTTGACGGTGAGCCCCTCCCGGGCGCTGCCGTGGAGGACGCGTCCGCCGTCGGCGGTGGTCATCACCATCAGGAGGACGAGGCCGGCGATGAGGCAGATCGCCATCACGATGTCGCCGCCGGGGAACAGGCTCTCGAACACGGTCAGGTAGAAGGAGACGGGGTTCTCGGCGACGTTCGCCTGGTCGACGAGTCCGCCGACGCCGAACGGGACGAGGATGTAGACGGCGATGACGAAGAAACCGGCCAGTCGCAATGCAATTCGGCTGTCGCGGATGGTGTCGCGGAACTCCGGCACGAACGAGGCGACGGCCTCGATGCCGTAGACCGACCAGGCGAGGACGAACATCCAGGCGATCGCGGTGCGCCAGCCCGCTTCACCGCTGGCGGCGATGTCCCAGTGCAGGTTGCTCATCGACCAGCTGTCGGACAGGAGCGGGGCGGCCGCGAAGACGACGATCGGGACGAGGACGAGGGCGCCGGTCGCGTACATCAGCCACATCGCGGGACGCATCCCGAGGACGTTCAGTCCCCAGCCCATGAACAGCACGCCGAGAGCGATGACGTGAGGTAGTCCGATGGTGGCCAGGCCCGTGGAGAACGTCCACGTTTGTTCGGGGAACCATTCCGCCTGGACCAGCTTCCCGATCTGCAGGCCGTAGATGGCCAGCGAACTGGACCACGAGAACCAGTAACCGTAGGTCGCGAGCGGACCGACGAGGGTCGAGCGGGTTCGCCAGCCCTGATGGGCGTACATGGAAATGCCGCCGACCTTGTCGACGAACATGCTGGCCATCTCGGAGTAGATGAAATTCTGCAGGCATGCGAGGACGGCGACGGCGCCGAGGAGGACGAGCGTCGTCCAGGCACCGATCAGGCCGATTGCGTAGCCCATGCCGACGAACAGTGCGGCCGGGATGGAGAGGCTGATGGTGAAGCCGTCCCACCACCGCAGGTTCTTCTCATAGGTGTGGTCGTCGGCGAAGGAATCGTGCAGGCTCACGGGATTCTCCAGTTCTGGGCCTTGTCGGCGCAGTGTGTGTATTCAGAATGCGGCCCTCGGCGACTCGAGTCGAGCTGGGTGGAGGCCGATGGGCCGCCGCAAGTATGTGATTCAAGACACTAACACCGCGCAATGCGTCGCACAAGGTGAAATTCACCTCGCAATGCGTATTAATCAAGGCTTAACATCCATGAAATGCAGTCTTTTGTGCCCGCAACGCCACTGATCTCGTCGTTCTGGATAGAGTCGGTCCATGTCTCAGCACACTCTGGACGAACTGGACCGCGCGATCCTGCGGCAACTCGAGGACGACGGGCGGCGAGCGTTCCGGGAAATCGCCCGCAACCTGGGCTCGTCCGAGGCGACGGTACGGGCCCGCGTGAAGCGTCTGCAGGACCTGAACATCCTGCGCATCGTCGCGTTCGCCGATCCCGAGCGGCTGGGCGACTCCCAGTTGGCGCTCGTGTTCCTCACCGTCGACCCCGCCCGGCACCAGGCCGTCGTCGACACGCTGACCGAGATGCCCGAGATCACGTACGTCTCGACGCTGCTGGGGCGGAGCGACATCTGCGCCGAGGTCGGCAGCGCCAACAACGCCGAATTGTGGGCCTTTCTCAATCAGCACGTCAGCACCATCGAGGGCGTGCGCACCACGGAGACCATCTCGATCTGCAAAGTGCACAAGCTGCGGTACGGCACGCCCTCGAGGGAGTAGTCCTACTGCGCCGCGCCGAACACCGTGCGGTGCCACGCTTTCCGTGACACACCGGTGATGTCGCTCATGACGTGTTTGACGGTCAGGTACTCCTCGAACGAGTACGTCGACATGTCCTTGCCGAACCCGGACGCGCCGACCCCGCCGTGCGGCATCTCGCTGATGATCGGGATGTGATCGTTGATCCACACGCAACCCGCGTCGATCTCCCGTGATGCGCGCTGCGCGCGGTACAGGTTCGTCGTCCATGCCGACGCGGCGAGACCGTAGTCGGTGTCGTTGGCGCGGCGGATCGCGTCGTCGTCGCCCGAATGGCGACTCACGGTGAGCACCGGTCCGAACACCTCGTCGCGGTACACCTCCGCGTCCTCGGTGACGTCGGCGATCAGGGTGGGGAGATAGAACGCTCCGGGCAGGTCGGGGGCGGATCCGCCCGTCACGATCCGGAAGCCGGCGGCGCGGGCGCGCTGCACCATGCCGTCGACCCGGTCGCGATGCGCGAGCGTGATCAGCGATCCGAGGTCGGTGTCCGGGTCGTAGGGATCGCCCACCACAACCCGTTCCATCAGTGCGGCCACGCCGGCGACGAAGTCGTCGTACAGCGAGTCCGCCACGATCGCGCGGGTCGCCGCGGTGCAGTCCTGGCCGCCGTTGATCAGCGACGCCGCTACCGCGCCGTGCACCGCCGCTTCGAGATCGGCGTCGTCGAACACGACGAACGGGGCCTTGCCACCCAGCTCGAGCTGCACGCGGGTGCCGTTCGTGGAAGCCTGCGCCATCACCGTGCGGCCCACGGCGGTCGACCCGGTGAAGGTCAGCACGTCGATTCCGCGGTGTCCGGCGAGCGCGGCGCCCACCTCGGCGCCGGTGCCCGTCGCCACGTTGAACACGCCGTCGGGCAGCCCGGATTCGGTGGCCAGCCGGGCGAGACGCAGCGTGGTGAGGGGCGTGAGCTCACTCGGTTTGAGCACGACCGTGCACCCGGCGGCCAGCGCCGGAATCACCTTCCATATCGCCATCTGCAGCGGATAGTTCCACGGCGTGATCGACCCGACGACGCCGACGGCTTCACGCCGGATGCTCGACGTGTGGTCGGGGGAGTACTCCGCGGAGGCCTTGCCCTCGAGATTGCGGGACGCTCCGGCGAAGAAGTCGATGTTGTCGATGCTGCCCGGGACGTCGAACTCGCGAGCGAGCCGAATCGCCTTGCCGGTCTGCGCGACTTCTTCGCGGGCGAACAGTTCCGCGTCGCGCTCGAGTGCGCGGGCGAGCGCGGTGAGGACCGCCGCTCGCTCGGCCGGGGCGGCACCCGACCAGCCGGGGAAGGCGGCACGCGCCGACCGGACGGCGGCGTCGACGTCCCCCGCGGTCGCGAGGGTCAGCGTCGTGACGGGGGTGCCCGTCGCCGGATCGATGATGCGGTGGACGGCGCCGGAGCCCTCGGCCGGGGATCCGGAGATCCAGCAGCCGGGCACGGTGGCCGGCAGGTCGAGCGAGGTGGACGGCGGAAAAGGGACCGAGACGGTCATGAGATCACTCCAAGACGGGGGCGAAAAGATTCACTCACAGTAGAAGAGCGCACTCGCGTTGGCTAGCCATCGCCACGAATTCAGTCATCGAAATGCAAGATATTCTGCGCATTGCGTCAAGATTTATCCAATTACTACTTGAATTCGCGGGCGCGAGGCGTCACCATTGACGCATGCCGGATCGGACCTCGGCGTTCGACGACCTGTCGAGGTGATCATCCCGGATTCGGTCTCCGAAGCTGGACCGGCCCGAATTCGACTGAACCGAAATACAATTGAGGACTCTGATGACTGCAGTCACCGAAAGAACCACGACCGAACTCGAACGCTCGGCCGCGCGCCACCTGTGGGGGCATTTCTCCCGGCACGGGGACAACATCACCCCGCCGATCATCACCCGCGGCGACGGCGCCCGCATCTTCGACTCCACCGGCAAGAGTTACCTCGACGGNCTGTCCGGGCTGTTCGTCGTCCAGGCCGGGCACGGCCGCCTAGAGCTCGCCGAGGCCGCCGCCAAACAGGCCGAACAACTCGCGTTCTTCCCGCTCTGGTCCTACGCCACCGAACCCGCCATCGAACTCGCCGAACGCCTCGCCGGCTACGCCCCCGGCGATCTGAACCGGGTGTTCTTCACCACCGGCGGCGGCGAGGCCGTCGAAAGCGCCTGGAAACTGGCCAAACANTACTTCAAACGGGTCGGCAAACCCGGCAAACACAAGGTCATCTCCCGCTCCATCGCCTACCACGGCACCCCCCAAGGNGCNNTGGCGATCACCGGCATCCCCGCCCTCAAGGCCCCGTTCGAACCGCTCACCCCCGGCGCGTTCCGGGTCCCCAACACCAACATCTACCGCGCCCCCGACCCCCTCGGCAGTGANCCGAAGGCGTTCGGGATCTGGGCCGCCGACCGGATCGCCGAGGCCATCGAATTCGAGGGCCCCGACACCGTCGCCGCCGTCTTCCTCGANCCGGTGCAGAACGCCGGCGGCTGCTTCCCGCCGCCGCCCGGCTACTTCGAACGGGTCCGGCAGATCTGCGACGAGTACGACGTGCTGCTGGTCTCGGACGAGGTGATCTGCGCGTTCGGGCGGATCGGGTCGATGTTCGCGTGCGAGGACTTCGGGTACGTGCCCGACATCATCACCTGCGCCAAGGGCCTGACGTCGGGGTATTCGCCGATCGGGGCGATGATCGCCTCNGACCGGTTGTTCGCACCNTTCGCGGACGGGACGTCGATGTTCGCGCACGGCTACACCTTCGGCGGGCACCCGGTCTCCGCNGCGGTGGCGCTGGCGAACCTGGACATCTTCGAACGCGAAGGCCTGAACGCGCACGTCGCGGAGCAGGCGCCGGCGTTTAGGGCCACCCTCGACAAGCTGACCGATCTGCCGATGGTCGGGGACGTGCGCGGGGAGGGCTTCTTCTACGGCATCGAACTGGTCAAGGACAAGGCCACGAAGGAGTCGTTCACAGGCGAGGAGGCCGAGCGGATCCTGCACGGGTTCCTCTCCACCGCCCTGTTCGACGCCGGNCTGTACTGCCGNGCCGACGACCGCGGCGACCCGGTCATCCAACTNGCACCCCCGTTGATCTGCGGGCAGNCCGAATTCGACGAGATCGAAAGCATCCTNCGCAGCGTCCTCACCGAAGCCTGGACCCTGCTGTGAACCACCAGGACCTTCCCGGGCTGTACGTCGGCGGCCGCTACCGGGACGGCGCAGCGGCCGAACGGTACGAGGTGCTCGATCCGGCCACCGGTGAGGTGGTTTCGTCGCGCACCGAGGCCTCGGTCGGCGACGTCGACGACGCGGTCGCCGTCGCGAAAGCCGCCTACGCGCAGTGGTCGACCACGAGCCCGGGCGAGCGTTCCGCCGTCCTCACACGGTGGGCCGCCGAACTCACGGAGATGTCCGACGACCTCGCGTCCACCGAAACCCGGCAGACTGGCAAGCCGATCAAGCTGTCGACCGAGTTCGACGTCCCCGGGTCGATCGACAACGTGTCGTTCTTCGCCGGCGCGGCCCGCAATCTGGAGGGAAAGGCGTCGGGTGAGTACTCGCCCGACCACACGTCCAGCATCCGCCGGGAACCCGTCGGGGTGATCGGGTCGATCTCGCCGTGGAACTATCCGTTGCAGATGGCGGCGTGGAAGATCCTGCCCGCGGTCGCGGCCGGCAACACCATCGTGCTCAAGCCCGCGGAGATCACTCCCCTGACGTCGCTGCTGTTCGCCGAGGCGGCAACCCGCGCCGGACTGCCGGACGGCGTCGTCAACGTCATCACCGGCCGCGGCGCGACCACCGGTGCGGCACTGGTGTCGCACCGAGACGTCAGCATGGTCAGTTTCACCGGATCGACTCCCGTGGGGCGGCAGATCGCGGCCGCCGCGGCAGGCAAGCGACTGCACCTGGAACTGGGTGGGAAGGCCCCGTTCGTCGTGTTCGACGACGCCGACCTCGAGGCGGCGATCAACGGGGCCGTCGCCGGCGCCCTCATCAACTCGGGCCAGGATTGCACCGCGGCCACCCGCGCCTACGTGCAGCGTCCGCTGTTCGACGACTTCGTCGCCGGCGTCGCCGCGCTCATGGACACCGTCCGCCTCGGCGACCCGACCGATCCCGGCACCGACATGGGTCCGCTGGTGTCGCGGCGGCAGCAGCAGCACGTCGCCGGGTTCGTCGACCGCGCCCGCGACGCGGGGGCGAAGATCGTCCGCGGCGGCGGCGTCCCCGGCGGCGACCTCGCGTCCGGCTTCTACTACGAGCCGACGCTCGTCGTGGGCGCCGACCAGTCTAGTGAGATCGTGCGGCGTGAGATCTTCGGTCCCGTGCTCGTCGTCCTCCCGTTCGAGCACGACGCGGACGGTATCGCGCTGGCCAACGACACCGACTTCGGGCTGGCGGCGTCGGCGTGGACGCGGGACCTGTACCGGGCGCAAACCGCCTCCCGCAACATCGCGGCGGGCTGCGTGTGGATCAACGACCACATCCCGATCATCAGCGAAATGCCCCACGGCGGGTACAAGGCGTCCGGTTACGGCAAGGACATGTCGACGTACTCGCTCGACGAGTACACCAACGTCAAACACGTCATGTCCGACATCACCGGAACCGCCAGGAAGGACTGGCACCGGACGGTGTTCGGCCACCGACTCTGAGCCCGGTCGCCGGGGCGGCAGCCTGTCTGCCGTCCCGGCGACCGCGCCGGTTCTGCCAAGTCGCGCCGTGCGCGGGGTTACGCTGACGAACAGAGCGTTCCGCTTCGACGGAGAGGCAGACATGGTGCATGTAACTCCCTTCGCCTGGATTCTGACGATCGTGGTGATCGTCGCTCTGCTGGCGTTCGACTACTTCTTCCACGTCCGCCACGCGCACATCCCGACGCTGAAGGAAGCGGCGATCTGGTCGTCGATCTATGTCGGACTCGCGCTGCTCTTCGGTGTCGCCGTCCTGATCTTCGGCGGCGTCGACATGGGCACAGAGTACTTCGCCGGTTACGTCACGGAGAAGGCACTGTCCGTCGACAACCTCTTCGTCTTCCTCATCATCATGTCCAGCTTCCGGGTGCCGCGCGAAGACCAGCAGAAAGTCCTGCTGTTCGGCATCGTGTTCTCGATCTTCGCCCGGACGGGGTTCATCTTCCTGGGCGCCGCGCTCATCAACTCGTTCGCGTGGGTGTTCTACTTCTTCGGCCTCATCCTGCTGATCACCGCAGGTAACCTGCTGCGGCCCGAAACCGAGGAGTCGCACTCGGCCGACAACTTCATCATCCGCATCGCGAAGAAATTCATCCACACCACCGAGCAGTACGACGGCGACAAGCTGTTCACCGTCGAGAACGGCAAGCGGATGATGACGCCGATGCTGCTGGTAATGGTGGCCATCGGCGGCACCGACCTCCTGTTCGCCCTCGACTCCATCCCCGCGATCTTCGGCCTCACCCAGAACGTCTTCGTCGTCTTCACCGCCACCGTGTTCTCACTGATGGGCCTGCGGCAGCTGTACTTCCTGCTCGACGGTCTCCTCGACCGCCTCATCTACCTGTCGTACGGGCTGGCCGCGATCCTCGCGTTCATCGGGGTCAAGCTGATCCTGCACGCACTGCACGAGAACAACCTGCCGTTCGTCAACAGCGGCGAACCGGTCGACGTCATCGAGATCAGCACGTTCGTGTCACTGGGCGTCATCATCGGCATCCTCGTGATCACCGTGATCGCGTCCCTCGCCAGCAAGAAGGGCAGGGCACAGTCCACCATCGCCGGCGCGAGGCGGCACGCCGTCAACTACCTCGACCTCGACTACACCGCCGACCTCGCCGAGCGCGAACGCATGTACGACAGGCTGATCAACGAGGAAGAACAACTCAAGAAGCTCGACCCGAAATTCAAGAAGATGGTCCGCGAGGAAACCGCACTCCTGGACCTCATCAAACGCGCCCACGGAGAGCACGACGCGTTCCTCAAACAGAACTAGCCGAACGCAGAACCAGCTGAACGCAGTCGAAGCGCCCACCGGTCCGGCGGGCGCTTCTTCGGCTCGTGCCCCATCCCCATGCGGGCACGTGCGTGCCTACCTCCTCCTCATCCTCATGCCGCCGTCCGCCATACCCATGGCGGTGAGACCGAGACCCAGCAGACACACGATGATGCCGCAGACCACGTTCGACCAGATCATTCCCGCCGTGGTGGTAACTCCGACGACCAGCCACGGGCTGACGATCATCCACAGTCCGAGCAGCGGCGCGACGAACGCCATGCCGTGCGTGCGTGAGTAGGCCGACGTGAAACCGACCGCGAGCAGTGCCACCGCAAGACCCGACAGCAGGTTGCACGTCGCCAGGCCAGACTGGCTTGCGAACCCGACAATCCATGGCGATGCCGCCATGTAGAGGCCCGCCATGAACATCAGGCCCTCGGTGACCTGCGTCATCGGCTGTTCCGAGACTCGGTCGTAGCGAGCCCGCAACTCGGCGATATCAGGGTGTCTCTCGATCGACATACCTGGTGTCGTCATCACCCACCTCCTAGAAAAGAGAACCAATCCCTATCGAGGGGGTGCCCCGAACTCGGTGCGGCAAACCAGCGATGACCAGGTAATTTTTCCGAACACCCAGCTACCGACCAGTCCCCACGAACGACGACGATCAGCCGACCTTGGGCAGGCGTCCAGGGACGGGCATACTCGAAGTGTGTGGTGGATTGTCGGGGTCGCGCTCGCGTGGATAGCACTGTCGGTGCCCCTCGCTATTCTCATCGGCCGAGCGATTCGGCAGAAAGACCTGCACGAACTGCCCGCCACCGAGAACGCGACCAGCAAGAACGACCCGCCCGACCGCACCGTTGCGTGACCGCGCCGTGCGCGCACCCGGCGCAGCTTGGAAGAATGACGGGATGGCGCTGCCCTTCTATCCCCTCGTCTTCATGAACTTCCTGTTTGCGGCGACCACCCTGTGCCTTGCACGCCCCTCCCGCCTGACCGCCGGCGTCACCGTCGTCGCCGCGGTGGTCTGGATCTTCGGCAACGGTCCCCTCGAGGGCCAGGTGCTCTGGGAATTCGACGCCACCCACGGCCTGACGGTGTCCGATCTGCTGTCCGTTGCGGCGCTCGGAGTCGCCGTGTGGACGTTCTCGACCACCGGCGACCGACCGTGGGCGCGCCGAACAATGCGGCGCCGCCGGAAGCTACTGCGTTCCCGGTACTGAGCGGCCGACTGCGCCTCGAGAGCTATCTGCGCCTCAACGACGATCCGACCACCCGCAGCACGCGAGGTGACGTCATGTGCCAGTGCGCGCTGTCGACGACACGGTTCCGGACGGCGCCCGTCACATGGGGCGCCCAACTCGTGGCCGCCGCCGATCCCGTCGGGTCGTCGCGACCCGCGGTGAATAACGCGACGTCGCCGCGAAAGACCCCCGGGGTGTGGCGGTCCAGCAACGCGCAGGTGTGCGCCGCACTCTGGATCAGCAACTCGATCTGGTCCCGGCCGAGAACGGCCATGGGCCCACCCGCCGCGGCCAGTAGGTCCACCGCAGATTCGGGTGCCATCTCCGCGACGGATGCCGGCACGTCACCGTCCGACCCGATCGCCGCCAGCAGGTCGCCCACGCTCACGGGAACCTGGGTGTGCGGCGCGTGCGGTTGCTGTGCGTAGCTGTCGAGCATCACGAGGGTCGCCACCTCGTCTCCCACCGCCTGAAGTTGCACCGCGACGGCATGCGCGAGGACGCCGCCGAGCGACCAGCCCAGCAGTTCGTACGGACCGTCGGTCTGGATCCGGCGGATCTCCTGCACGTACCTCGCGGCGAGGTCGTCGATCGACGACGGCGGAGTGTCCTCGCCCGCGATGGCCGGTGACTGCAGGCCGTAGATCGGCCGATCGGGATCGATCCTGGACGTCAGACCGGTGTAGCACCAGGCGAGGCCCACGATCGGGTGGATGCAGAACAGTGGGCGTCCCTCCCCCGCAGTCCTGATGGGGAAGACCACGTCCAGCGCCCCGTCCCGTTCCGGCTCGGCGGAACTCATGCGGGCCGCGATCGAACTCGGCGTCGGATCCGTCATCACGGTCTGCAGCGACACCGCAACACCCGTGGACGCCTCGAGGGCACTCACCACCCGCACCGCCGTCAGGGAGTTTCCGCCCAGCTCGAAGAAGTTGTCGTCCGCACCCACCCGCTCGACGCCCAGCAATTCACCGAAGACGGTGGCCACCGCGATCTCGGTATCCGTGCTCGGGGCACGGTAGGCGCGCGGTTCGAAGTGTGGTTTCGGGAGCGCACGCCTGTCGAGTTTGCCGGCCGACGCCAACGGCAGCTCGTCCAGAACCATGATCTGCGACGGCACCATGTACGACGGGAGCCGTTCCCGCGCAGAGGCCGTCACGTCGTGGGTATCGATCTGCCGGCCCGGCTCGGCGACGACGTAGCCGACGAGGTGATCACCGCCCCGTTCGTCGGAGACCAGTGCCACGGCTGCCCGGGACACACCGGCGGCCGCCTCCAGCACCGCTTCGACCTCCCGCAGTTCGATTCGCAGTCCACGCAGCTTGACCTGGAGATCGGTGCGGCCCAGATACACCAGTTGACCCGTTCGGGCCCATTTCACGCGATCACCGGTGCGGTAGAGGCGGGCTCCCGGCCGCCCGAAGGGGTCGGCAACGAAGCGGTCCGCGGTGAGCGCGCTCCGCCCCACATAACCCCGCGCCACCTGCGCGCCGCCGAGGTAGAGCTCACCGGCAACCCCGACCGGGACCGGACGCAGCCGCGCGTCCAGCACGTACGCCTGGGTGTTCCGCACCGGCGCACCGATCGGCACCCGCGCCTCCACGGATTCGCCCAGCTCGAACGCGGTCGTGGTGATCGCCGCCTCGGTGGGACCATACGTATTGTGGACTGCGCCCGGCCGCAGAGCGATCACGTCCTCCGCCAGCTCGGCCGGCATCTCCTCGCCGCCCACGTACAGATGTCGCAGCGAGGACAGCGACTCCCCCTCGCCCATCGCGAGGAACGCGGCCAGCACCGACGGCACGAAATGCATCATGGTGATCCGGTGTTCGCGGATCATCCCGGCCAGATAGTCGAGTTCACGATGCCCGCCCGGGCGCGTCACCACCAGTCGGGCACCCACGACCAGGGGCAGGAAGACCTCCCACACGGACACGTCGAAGGTGTACGGCGCCTTGAGCATTCCGCGATCGTCCGCAGTGACCTCGTACTCGTCGGCCAGCCAGCGCAGCTGATTCACGATCGCGGCGTGGCTGACCGTCACCCCCTTGGGCCGGCCCGTGGATCCCGACGTGAACAGAACGTAGGCCGTGTTCTGCGGCCGCAGCGGGCGCACCCGGTCGGCATCGCGGATCGGGTGCGCCTCGAACCCGGACAGGTCGACGGTGTCGATGTCGACGTACGCGACGCCGGGCGGCAGGCAGTCGCGGGTCCACGAGGTGGTGAGCACCAGATCGGGTGCCGCGGAGTCCAGCACGTCCGCGATGCGCTCGGCCGGGTGTTCGGGGTCGATCGGCACATAGCCGCCGCCGGCGCGGAGGACGGCACACATTCCGACGATCATCTCCGTCGACCGTTCGAGCATGAGCGCGACGAGGGAGTCGGGGCCCGTTCCCCGTGCGATGAGCAGCCTCGCGAGGCGGTTGACTCGCGCGTCGAGTTCGCCGTACGTCAGCACTTCGTCCTCGAACGCGACGGCGACCGCGCCCGGGGTGCGGGCCACCTGAGCATCGAGGAGATCCACCAGAGTCGCCGCGTCCGACGCCGCGTCCGTCGCGTTCCACGTCGTCAGCATCCGGACGGTCTCGTCGCCCGTCAGCAGCGGCACGTCGCAGACCTGCTGCCGCGGTTGCGTTGCGAACGCCTCGACGACGCGCATCAAACCTTGCGCGAACCGTTCCGCCGTCTCGGTGTCGAACAGTTCGGTGGAGTACGTGAGGCTTCCGGCGATGCCGGCGGGGGCACCGTTCGCGTCGTAGTTGTCCGTGAGCGAGAAGTCGAGGTCGAACTTGGTGACCTGCGTGTCGATCGCGAGCGGCGCGAGGGTCAGACCCGGCAGTTCCAGTACCGCCGGTGCCTGGTTCTGGAACGCGAGCATCACCTGAAAGAGGGACGAATACGATTGCGAACGGACCGGATTCAGAATTTCGACCAGACGCTCGAACGGCACGTCCGCGTGGGCCATCGCCTCGAGATCGGTCGCGCGCACCTGTTCCAGCACGTCGAGGAGGGAGGCGCCGGGATCGACGTCCGTCCGCAGCACCAGCGTGTTGACGAACATGCCGACCACGTCGTCGAGCACCCGCTCGCCGCGGCCGGCGACCGGTGTGCCGATCACGATGTCGGAGGTTCCCGTCACCCGCGCCAGCAACACCGACAGGGCGGCGTGTACCACCATGAACAGCGTCGTATTGTGCTGCTGCGCAATCTCACCGAGACGTCGATGGGTGTCGGCGCCGATGGCCACGGGCACGGCGGCACCCCGATGGGTGCGCGCCGCGGGGCGGGGGCGGTCGGTCGGTAGTTCGAGGACTTCGGGGATACCCGCGAGCGTGCGCGTCCAGTAGTCGAACTGGGTCGCCGCCAGAGACTCCGGGTCACGCTCATCACCCAGCACCTCCCGCTGCCACAGCGCGAAGTCGGCGTACTGCACCTCGAGCGGCGCCCACCCGGGTCTCTCCCCCCGCGTCCGCGCCAGGTACGCCGTCGCCACGTCCCGGCCCAGCGGTGCCATCGAGACGCCGTCCGCGCTGATGTGGTGCACCACGACGACCACGATCAGTTCGTGTTCGCTCACGTGCAGGAGCCGCGCGCGGATCGGGACCGAGGCCGAGACGTCGAACCCCCGGGCGAGAACGGAGAGCACCTGAGCGTCCACGACGTCCGCGGTGACGGCAATCGGGGAAAGGTCCAGTTCGACGCGTTCTGCGGGCAATACGACCTGCACCGGTTCGCCGTCGTGTTCCGGGAACACCGTCCGGAGCGATTCGTGCCGTTCCAACACGTCGCGCAACGCCTGCTGCAGCGCGGGCACGTTCAGGTCTCCGGTCACCCGAACGGCCAGCGGGATGTTGTACGCCGGGGATGCCGGGTCGAAGCGGCTCAGGAACCACATCCGCTGCTGCGCAGGCGACAGCGGAACGTGTTCCGGTCGATGCCGCTGTGACAGGGCCGGACGGTTGCCCGTGCCGAGCAGCGAAGCAACCTGTTCGGCCAGCGCTTCCACCGTCGATGCCTCGAACAGCATCCGGACCGGTACGTGCGCGTTCAGCGCCTCACCCAATCGGGCGGCCGCCTGCGTCGCGATCAGCGAGTTGCCGCCCAGCGCGAAGAATTCGTCGTCGAGCCCGACCTGCTCCACGGCGAGGACCTCGGCGAACACGGCGACGACGGCCTCCTGCACCGCCGACTCGGGTGCCCGGAAGACCCGCGACTCGAGTACCGGTGCCGGCAGCGCCTTCACGTCGATCTTGCCCGACGGGTTCAGGGGAAACGCGTCGAGCACCACGATGGCGGACGGCACCAGGTACGGCGGCAACACGTCTTCGAGTCGCTTGCGCAACAACTCCACATCGAGGGAACCGCGGGGAACGACGTACGACACCAGTGCGTCGGCGCCCGCCGCGTTGGGGCGTGCCACCGTGATCGCACCGTCGACTTCGGCGACCCGGCTGATCACCGCGTCCACCTCCCCCGGTTCGATGCGGACACCACGAATCTTCACCTGGCGGTCCACACGCGCGATGAACTGCAGGTTGCGGTCGGCGCGGCGATGCACCAGGTCGCCGGTGCGGTACATGCGGGCACCGCCTGCCGCCGCGACGAAACGCACCGCGGACCGCCCGGGGTCGCCGACATAGCCGCGCGCCAGCCCGGCACCGGACAGATACAGTTCGCCGATCGCACCGACGGGAACCGGACGTAGCCGGTCGTCGAGGACCCGCCCGGTGGTCCCGGCAATTGGCCCGCCGATGGTCACGTGGCCGTCGACCGCGGCAAGGGTGGCCACGACGGTCGACTCCGTCGGCCCGTAGGCGTTGAGCATCCGCCGGCCGTCGCTCCACGCCGCAGCGAGATCCGGATGCAGCGCCTCACCGCCGACTGCGACGACTTCGATGTGCTCGAGCCCGTCGACACTCAGCGACGACAGCACTGCCGGCGTCGAAAGGTAATGGCTCACCCGGTGTTCCACGAGCACTCGCTGCAGATCCGGTCCCGCGTACACCTCGGCGGGGGCGACCACCAGGCAGGCACCCGAACCGAACGCGAGCAGCGCCTCCAGGAGCGCGGCGTCGAACGTGGGGTTGTAGGCGTGGAGTACCCGTGAATCCGGCGTGACCCGGTACCGGCGCACCGCTTCCCCGGTCAGCGAGGACACCCCGCGGTGCGGCACCATCACACCCTTGGGCGTACCGGTGGAACCCGACGTGTAGATGATGTACGCCACCTCGTCCGGGTGCACCGGAACACACACCGGTGGAACCTCGTTCCGATAGTCGCCCGCCGTGACCGGCAGCCACGTGATCCGGGAACCGCCCACCGACATCGCCCCGACGCCGATGCACACGTCGGCCTCGGTGAGCACCCGTTCCAGACGTTCCGCCGGATGCGTCGGATCCACCGGGACGAACGCGGCACCGGTCTTGGCGATGGCCCACAGCGCGATCATGAAGTCAACCGACCGCGGCAGGGCGAGCGCGATCACGCGGCCCGGGCGCGCACCCGCGTCGATCAGGACACGCGCCAGAGAATCGGAGCGTGCGTCGAGATCACGGTAGGTGAGGGTCACCGTTCCGTCGGAGAGCGCGTGTGCGTCCGGGAAGTCGCGGGCGGTGCCGGTGAGAATGTCGGACAGAGTTCTCGGTGCGGAGGGTTCGCCGCCGTCGAGGACGGCGCCGGCAGCGAGGCCGATGCTGCCCACTTCGATCTCGGGGCGATCGGTGCCTGCGGCCAGAACATCCACGAACAGCTCGGCCAGCGACCGGACGGTGGTGGCGTCGAACAGCGACGGCGTGTAGGTGACCACACCGTCCACTCCGGCGGGATCGTGATCCGACCAGCGCTCCGAGTACGTGAACGCCAGATCGAACGGCGTCGGAACGGTGCCGTTCTCGGACGACGGCGTGAGCGCAAGTGACACCTGCGGTCGCTCGCCGCCGAGCAGGTCGGCGAGTGCCTCGAACGGCACGTCCGCGTGCTGGAACGCCGCAACGTCGAAGCCCCGGACCTGCTCGAGGACCTCGAGGAACGACATGGCAGGGGTGACGCGGGTCCGCAACGCCACCGTGTTCGCGCGGTCTCCCGTCAGCCCCGCCTCGCCGCCGATCACGATGTCCCGGTGCACACCGATGCGGGCGAGAAGGATTGCGAGACTGGCTCGCAATACCGTGAACAGCGTCACGCCCTGGTCGCGCGCCAGCCGTGCGGCGGCCTCGTGCCGATCGGAACCGATCGAGAATTCGTGCACGCAGTCCGACGGAGACGCAATTCCCCCGACCATCCGGTCCGTCGGCACCGGCGAGGACGAACCGACTCCGCGCAGCGCCCGCTGCCACCGTGCGAGACTGCTGTCCCCCGGAGAGCGGGGCAACCGCTCCAATCGCCCGTCGACATACCGCCCGCGGTCCCCGGTGCGGTACATCCGCACTCCCCCGGCGTCCCCCGCACCCGTCGGCACGAACGGGTCGGCCACGAACCGACCGGCAGTATTCGGGGGCCGACGGTGGAATCCCCGGGCGACCTGCTGCCCTCCCACATACAGTTCCCCGACCGTGCCGGGTGGGACGGGGCGCAACGCCCGGTCCAGCACATAGACGCGAGACCCGGCATCGAGGTAGGTGGATTGCCGCTCTCCGTGGTGGCGGTGGCCGACCGTGCGGCCGTCGAGGAGTGGCGCCCACAGGTCGGCAACGATGCCGTCGCCGTCGTTGCCCGACCGCGCGCGTGCCAGAACATTCGCGTGGGTCACGGCGACCGGTTCGGAGCCCACGGGGCAGAGCACGTACGCGACCCGGTCCGGGTGGATCGGTCCCGGTTCCGATACCGGGACGTCGAGTGCGCCGAAGTCGACGTCGTCCAGCAGGACGGTCGGGTATCCGCCGTGCGGAATCGCGTCGGCGTCGGCGCGACTGATCAGCAACAGGGTGGGCACCACGTCGGCCAGCAGGTACCGAATGCGTTCGGTCGGATGGTCGGGGCTCAGCGGCAGGCAGGTCGCACCCGACCGCAGCACGGCAATGTGGGCGACCACGCTGTCGACCGGATTCGACAGTCCGACAGCGACTATGCTCGAATCACCGATCCCGGAGCCGTTCAGCGCCCGCGCCAGAACGGCCGACCGGCGGTCGATCTCCGCATAGGAGACTGCCTCCCCACCGCACGTGACGGCGACGGCGTCCGGGGTGTCGGCAACTCGCCGGCGGAAGACCTCGGACAGCGACGCGACGTCGTGCGCAGAATCCTCCGTTCCCCCGACGGCCAGGGCCCGCTCTTCCGGTGTCAGCAGGTCGATCGCGCTGAGCGCGACACCCGGGTTCTCCGCGACCACCACGAAGAGTCGGTGTAGCCGCCGGGCCCACTGCTCCACCGTCCGCCGCGCGAAACGGTGCGCTGCGTAGCGCAACAGCCCCTCGAACCGGTCGCCGTCTTTGTCGAGTCGACCACGCAGCGACACCACCAGATCGAGGCCGTCGAACTCCCGTTCCGTCTCCGCGTCCACCGACAGCATCACCTGGAAGAGCGGGTGGCGGCCGGACGAAATCTCTTGCCCGGCAACGTCGAGCACATTCGCGAACGGCACCTCGCGGTGCGCGCGGGCGGCGTGCTCGACGCGGTGCGTCTCCACCAGGAACTCGTCGAACGTCAGGTGCGGATCGAGTCTGCTGCGCAACACCAGCGGCTCGGAGTCGTCGCCGGTGTGGCCGTCCGGGAGGATCGCTCCGATGGCGAGGTCGTCGGCACCGCTCACGACGGACAGCAACACCGCGACGGCGGCGTGGACGACCGTGAACGGCGAGACAGCCTGTGCGACCGCCAGTTCGTGCACCCGCCGGTACAAATCGAGATCCACGGCGAACGGAACCAGGCCGGTATCGTTGCCCGAGACTTCACGGTCCGCCGGCAGCGCCAACGGCGGCAGACCGCTGAGCTGCTTTGTCCAGTAGCGCAACTCGCGGTCGTACGGTGCGGGAATCGGCAACGCGGATCGATCGACCTTGCCGCTCGGCGTGAGCGGCACGGCATCGAGGACGGTGACTGTGGACGGCACCATGTACGCCGGCAGTCGCTCGGCCACCCCGGCGAGCACCTCGTCGGGATCCAGGCCGGTGCCGTGAACGTAGCCGTCGACTGCCAATTCGCCGTTCCGGTCGTGGGCCACGGCGATCGCCGTGTCGACCCCTGGATGCCGGCCGAGAACCGCGGTGATCTCGCCCAATTCGACGCGGAATCCGCGGATCTTCACCTGATCGTCGGCGCGGTCGACGAATTCCAACTCGTGATTCTTCGACCATCGCACAAGATCGCCGGTCCGATACATGCGCTGCAGGTCGGTCGTGAACGGGTTCGCGACGAAGCGTGTCGCGCTCGCGCCCGGCCGCTCCAGGTATCCGCGCCCCACCCCGGGACCGGACAGATACAGCTCGCCCACCACCCCCGTCGGCACGGGTTGCAGGAAACGGTCCAGCACGACTGCCGACACTCCCTCGATCGGTCGCCCGATCGTGGGGCGGTGTCCGGGGAGCAACGCCTCGGTGGCCGTGGCCCACACGGTGACCTCCGTCGGCCCGTACAGGTTCAGGACTGTGCGGCCGACGCCCCACCGCGAAACCAGTTCCGGCGGGCAGACCTCACCCGCGACGGCGAGTACCTGGAGGTCGGGCAATCCGGCCGGGTCCATCTGCGCCGGGACGGCCGGTGTCGTGGTCCAGTGGGTGATCCGCTCACTGCGCAGCAGGTCTGCCGTGGCCTTTCCGCCGCGCACCGGCGGCGGCGCGATCACCAGCGTGGCGCCCGAGGTGACCGCGACCAGCAATTCGTGAATCGAGGCGTCGTAGGAGGGCGACGCGCACATCAGCACCCGCGACCGGGAATCCGCTGCGTAGAGACGTCGCAATGCCGCTGCGTGATTCGCAAGTCCCCGGTGCGGCATCGTAATTCCGCGCGGCGCACCCACAGAGCCGGACGTATAGATGACGTACGCGGCGTTGTCCAGCCTGATGGGATGTGCCAATTCCATATCGGCGACCGGTGTGCCGTCCCCCGGGGCGTCGGCGACGTCCACCCAGCGGACACCCGTTGGCACTACCGCCGGATCGACGGCGACGGCAATCGTGACACCGGATTCCTCGATCATGTGCGCGATGCGTTCGGCGGGATAATCCGGGTCCAGCGGAACGAACGCCGCACCACACCGCGCGACGGCCCACACCGCCACCACCTGTTCGATCGAGCGCGGCAGCATCAACGCGACGCGGTTGCCGACGCCGACACCCTGCGCGAGCAGTCTGCGCGCGAGCCGATTCGATCGCTCGTGCAGAGCCCGGTACGTCAACTCGACGTCGCCGCAGCGGACTGCGACCGCGTCGGAATCCGCTGTCAGATCCAACAAGTCCGGAAGGGTGCGCGGGGCCACCGACGCAGGGCCGTCGAGCGGGACCAGCGCGTCGAGTTCGTCATGGACGAGCAGCGGAAGGCTACCCACGGACGCGTCGGCGTCCGCGCCCACGAATCCACCCAGATAGTCCAGGAATCTCGCGTGGTGGCCGGCGAGTTCGTCGCGCTCGTACACGGCCGGGTTGCCCTCGAAGTCCACGCGGACGTTCCGCCCGGCCGCACCGGGATAGATCGCTACCGCGAGATCGTCGACGGGACCGGCCGTGAGAACGTTCAATTCACCGAGTACGTCGCCCCACCACGTCTCGGTGTGGAACATCATGATGTTGACCATCGGACCGAAGCCGCGGCCGACACGCGACGTCGACCGCATGTCGTGGAGTATGTCTTCGTACCGGAAACGTTGGTGCCGCAGCGCGCCGGTCAGTTCCAGTTGGACACGACGCACCAGGTCGTGTGTGGTTCCGTTTGGATCCACCTCGATCCGCAGTGGAACGATATTGGCCACGCTGCCACCCGAACGGCGCGCGCCCGCGGTGGTGCGAGCCGACACCGGAAGACTCAGCACGACATCCGAATTGCCCGTCATCCGCGCGAGGAAGGCCGCGAACGCCGCGACCACGATCGGCACCTCGAACGAATTCCACTCCTGCGCCAGCGCTTTCAGCCCGTCGACGACGCCCGGGTCCATCACCTCGCCAGCGAGCAGCGACACAGCCGACGGGGCGCTCTCCCGGTCGGTCAACCGGGACGGCTCGGGCAGATCCCTTGTCCGTTCGGACCAGTACTTTCGATCGATCTCGAATCGGCGGGACTGCGGGTAGGCATCCTCGGATTCGTACAGGTCCCGCAGCGGCACGGCCTTCGACGCGGGAGCCTCCGTGCGCTCCACCGCATGCGAGTACAGCTCGGCCACCCGGTTCATCAGCACCATGGCGCCGTATCCGTCGAGGATCAGATGGTGCGCGAATGTGGTGAGGAAGTAATGGTCGTCGCCGACGTGCAGCAGGGTCGCGGAAATCAACCGATCCCGGTACACCGACATCGGCCTGCGGCGGCGCTCGTCCATCCACCGGTGCGCCTCGGCCACCGGATCTTCGTGGAACCGCAGGTCGATGTACGCGAGTTCGTCGTCGATCGTCTCGTCCGCCAACTGGTACGGCTCACCCGCATGGTCGACGAGCCGCACCCCGGGTGACTCGATGTCGAACGAGCCCTGCTCGGACGCCCACTTCAACGCGCCGACGTCCACAGGTCCACGAAGCTCTACGTACTGTGCGACGAGAATGGGTACGTTCGGGTCCAACTGCTGCGCGAACCACAACCCCTTTTGGGCATGCGAGAGCGGGAAGGCACGTGAATCGAGTTCACCTGCAGTCTTGCGCGGGAACTCCGAGCCCACTATCCGTCCCCCCGATCTGCCACTTGCCGAACCGCCCGAACGCGGGCCGTATACGTATAGGTGTTGCAGCGGAAATCGTTACAGTGACCCTACTCGCAGTCCCAGCACGTTCGCAGCGCTCACGTGGCGGTTACCGGCAGCACTCCCGCGCGTACTCGCAATACTGCATCCAACCACCTCCGAACAGGAACGTGAAAGCACATACCCTTACTCTTCTAACGGAACAGACACGGACAGAGGAGAATACGGCGTGCCGCAGGTTCACGAACTTCGCCGGAAACGGGACGGCGACAGCGGAAACTGCTGTCATGACACGATCAGCAGCCCTCCCGGGCAGCCCTCCCGCGACCGACAGTTCAGCTACGCGACCAGAAACCTTATCCTCGATAGCTAGGAGCAGACCCGAATGGACGCGAAGTCGCCCAACAACTCCCACAGCGACGGTTCGACACCCGCTGAGACACCGACGAAACCGCGCCGCTCCACCGTTCGACGGCGGGTACTGATCGGTGTGGGTGTTGCCGCCGTCGCTGTCTTCGCATGGTTCGGGTTCTCGGCCTGGCAGGTCCAGCACAACCTCACCGGCGCGAGGGACAACGCGCAGCTCGCCAAGAATTCGCTGCTGGACGGCAACACCGAGGGTGCCCAGCGGGCGGCGGCCGAAGCCCGGGAACGGGCCGAAGACGCCCAGGACAACCTCCACTCGGCCCCCTGGAGTTCCCTCGCAGCCGTCCCCGGGCTCGGAGCACCTTTCGAGTCGGCGCAGCAGATGTCGGATGTCGTAGTCGGGCTCACTCGTGACGTTCTCACGCCCGCGGTCGACGTCGGCGTCGCGTTGTCGCCCCGGGATCTGATCGGCGAAGGCGGCAGCGTGCAACTCCAACCGCTGCGCGACGCCGCCCCGGCGTTGCAGGAAACGTCGATCGCGGCACGGAACCTGGCCACCCAGGCGCACGCCATTCGCGGCGCCGGATACGTCGGCCTGGTGGACGATGCGCGCACCGAACTGCAGAATCAAACCGACGACGTGGCGAAACTCCTGGAGAACACGACGATCGGCGCCAAGGTACTTCCGGCGATGCTCGGGCTCGACGGACCTCGAAGCTACTTCCTCGCCTTTCAGACCAACGCGGAGGCACGCGGCACCGGCGGACTCGTCGGCGGCTACAGCGTCATCCGGGCCAGCGACGGAAAGCTGGGCATCGAGAAACTCGGCAAGAACACCGAAGTGACCTACGACAAGCGGCCGCTCGACCTCGGTCCCGACTACAAGAGCATGTACGGCAACTACAACCCCTCGGTCGACATCCGCAACAGCAACCTGAGCTCCCACTTTCCGTACGCCGGCCAGATCTGGCAGTCCATGTGGGCGCAGGAGTCGGGCGAACGAGTCGACGGAGCGATCGCGACCGACCCGGTGGCGCTGAGCTACGTGCTGTCCGCCGTCGGCCCGGTCACCCTGCCCGACGGCGAGGTCGTCGACGCAAGCAACGTCGTCGAACTCACCGAATCCACCGCCTACACCCGCTTCATCACCAACGAGGCCAACTACACCGAAGACAACGCCGAACGCAAGGAATACCTGCAGACCATCGCCGGCAAGGTCGTCGAGAAGATGACCGGCAAGATCGAATCCCCTCAGCGACTGCTCGACGCGGTCGGTCGAGCAGCCGGGGAGCGCCGCATCGCGGTCTGGAGTTCCCACCCGGAAGAGCAGGCAATTCTCGCCGACACCACACTGGGATACACGGTGCCCGAAGATTCCGCCCCCTACGCCGGCGTCGTCATCAACAACAACGGCGGCAACAAGCTGGACTACTACCTCGACCGCGAGATCGACTACACCGCCGCCGACTGCACGGGCGACACCCGCACGTCAACAGTCACCGTGCGACTGACCAACAACACCCCGGACAGCAATTTTCCTCGCATCGTCGCAGGCACGTTCAAAGACAAGCCCCTGCCGTACGGCACCAACGTCGCCATGGTCTCGCTACTGTCGACCAACGGCGCGACCCTGACGAAGGCAAGCATCGACGGCAAGCAGTCGTTCGCCATCCAGGGAAAAGAACTGGGCCACCCCGTCTTCACGGTCCCCGTCACCATCCCGAAGGGCGCAACCGTCGAACTGCGATACGAACTGAACGAGCCCACCGCACCGGGTGAGGCACGGGTGCCGGTCCAGCCACTCGTCGATGATCCGAAGGTGACGGTCAATGCGCCAGTGTGCGGTGAGTGACCCTTCCGCTCGTCGGCCATGTTTCAGCCACGCACGAATCGAAGGACAGCAATGAGCGAAACGCAGGTTTCCGTGATCATCGTCACGTACAACAGCGAGGCCGTCATCGGCGATTGTGTTCGCCCGCTGTCCCGGCAGGACGGAATCGAACTCATCGTGCTGGACAATGCCTCCGCGGACAGCACTCTCGCCGTTCTCGCCGAGGCGGCACCGGACGCGGTCATCGTTCGGAACGAGGAGAACGTGGGTTTCGCCCGTGGCGTGAACCGCGCAGCGCGTCATGCACAGGGGCGGGCAATACTCCTGCTCAATCCCGATGCCCGCGTCTCCCCTCGAGACGTGCTCGCCCTGGCGGCCATCTTCGACGGATCGCCGGATGTCGGAATCGTCGCGCCGACACTCAGTCAACCGGCAGGACGCCTCGAGATCCGCGAAGGCGGCAGGAGACCCGACGCCGTCAGCGTGTTCAACCACTTTTCGGGCCTGTCACGACTGTCGCACAAGCATCCTCGCTTCGAAGGTCTGTATCTTCTCCACACCCACGATTTCGCGACGCGCGAGCTGGACTGGGTATCCGGAGCCTGCATGATGGTTCGCAAGCAGACGTGGGACGAATTGGGCGGGCTCACCGAACGATGGTTCATGTACGCGGAAGACCTGGAGTTCTGTCTTCGCACCCACCAACACGGCATGCGGATCGTCATGAGCGCCGAACAAACAGGAACCCACGCGGTCGGGGGCAGTACGGGCGCCACCGCATCGAGACGGCCGAATCCTGCCTGGGTGATCAATCTTTACGATCTGTACAAGTGGAAGATGGCCCGGAACCGGGTGCAGAGTGTCGCGTGGAAGGGCTTCGTCGTTGCGGGCCTTCTGTCGAGATCGGTTGCGTTCTACGTGAGATCGCTCGGCGCACCGGAGCGGTCCGAACTGTGGCGGTCCGAGTCACACAAGTTCCTCTGGTATTCCCGCTCACTACTCACGCAGTCCAGCAGAATCGGTGAGGCGGCACCATGACCTCACCGAATCCGCGAATCCTCGTGCTCTGGGCCGATCGGACTTCCACGAATCTCGGCCTCCGTGCTCTGGCGGAGGGAACAGAGTCGATTGTCGAACGGAGATGGCCGAAGGCCGAACTGACCTTCCATACCCAGGACAGTCCAGATACCCCGCTCAGCAAGCGCAGCGTACTCCGTGACGTCTTCCGTTCACGCGGACCGATCAAACGGGAACTCTCCCGATACGACATGATTTTGGATACCGGCGCAGGCGACAGCTTCACGGACATCTACGGCTTGCGACGCCTCATCTTGATGGCCTATGTACAGCGTACCGCCGCCCGGGCGGGCGTCCCTGTCATCCTCATGCCGCAGACGATCGGCCCTTTCGACAGCACGCTCGGACGGATGATCGCGGCGAGATCCCTTCAACAGGCCACCAGCGTGTTCGCCCGCGATCCAGTCAGCGTCGAGTATGCGAAACAGCTGGGACGGCGGTCGGCCTCCGAGTCGACAGACCTGGTATTCGCGCTGCCGCGTCCAGATCACACCGGCCCGATCGAACGGGACGTCGTGATCAACGTCTCGGGGCTCCTCTGGTGCGAAAATCCGCACGTCGACCACGAAAGTTACCGTCGATCCGTCACAGCCCTGATCGATGGGCTGCTGCAACGCGATCGCCGGGTCGCTTTGCTTGCACACGTACTCGATTCGACGGTGACAGATAACGATGTACCAGCAGTCCGAGAACTCGGGAGGCAGTTCGGGAACTCGGTCGAGATCCTCGTTCCGGACTCTTTGACCACAGTCCGCGGCATTCTCGCCACGGCGAACGTTGTCATCGGCGCGCGCATGCACGCCTGCCTCAACTCGTTGTCCGTGGGTACGCCGGCGATTCCCTGGGCATACTCTCGCAAGTTCGCGCCTCTGATGGATGCGCTGGGATGGCATACGCACGTCGACCTCAGGACGACACCGGATCCCGCACGCGAGACACTGGCGCTCATCGACTCGACGGACTTCACCGTGGCTCGCAACCGGGTGCGGCAACTCCTTGTCGGAACCGATTCGAGGATGAACGAACTCGGTGCCACCCTCGGCGACATCGGTGTCCGTCAGACAGCCCCGTGATCGATGTGGCCCCTGGTCACCACGTTGAAAGACTGACGGATGTCACTGGCGTCAAATAGCAACGACGCGGTACTCAGCCGAAGGGCACGCAGGCTCGCGATAGTGGTCACCAGCCAGCCCACAACGGACGCCAGCGCCGCGCCTGCACCGCCCAGAACGGGCCCTATGACGAACATCAACGCGACGCTCAGACCCAGCCCGACAAGCTGCGCCGCGGTCATGAGCATCCCTCTGTCCTGCGCCACGAGCATCTGGGACGCAACATAGTTCACGGTGAGAAAGACTGATCCGCACAGACATATCAGCGTAATCGGAACCGAACCCCGGAAGCCCTCACCGAAGATGAGCGGAATGAGTACGGGCGTGGTGCATGCCAGCACCACGACAGGCACGAATGCGGTCAGGGCGGTGATACGAATCGACAACGCCGACAGGCGCCTGCTGGCCTCCCCGGCCGAGGAAGCGGCGTCCCGGAACATCACGGACGCAATCGTGTGTCCCACCGTCATCGGCAAGCTCGCAACGGTTATCGCGATTGCAAACAATCCCGCATCGTGAGCTCCGATCGCAACCACTGCGACGATCTGCGGAAGCGTATTCGACGCCGTCTCCGCCGCTTGACTCCCGGCGAAGGCAACGCTCTCGCGCGCAAGTGGACGAAAACGGGATCTCGGTCCGCGCGGCGAAATTCGCGTGAGGTATACCCCGACCAGCGTCGACAGTAGTGTGCTCGCAGCCGCGCAGGTCAGTACCCACGGCAGGGTCAGGCTTCCGAGTATCCAACCGAGGGCAACTCCGAAGGTGAGCGCAACTGGTTGCGTCGACTGCAGGAGCGCAATTGCGCCGTACCGCCGGCCCCCGATCAACACGCTCTGAAAGCAGAGTGTTGCGATGAATCCGACGGAGCAACCCATCCCGACAATGAATGCCCTGGCACTGGTGGGATCGAGTTCGGCGATGACATACCGTTCGATCAGGAAGCCGATCGCAACGGCCACGGGGACCAGGAACGGCAGAACGATGTATATCGTCCGTAGTGTCGCTTCAGGAGCACCTGTCGACGCGCGTCGTCGCACCGCGAGCGGTAGCCCCATCCCCAAAATGACAGGTGCGAGGATCATGGCGGCGAAGCAAGCCGCATAAAGCCCTCGCCCTGCGGGTCCCAATTCGCGCGCGATCACCGGGGCAGTAATCAGGGGGGAAAGCTGAACGATCAGTCGCGTCAACGCAATGATGCTCGGCGACTGGACCACTGCCGAAATCTTCATCCGCACATCGCTGTCGGTTACCATCGCCTGGCCCGCCGAAACGTTCCAGCCATAGCGCGCAGGGTGCGAACGGGTGTGTTCAACGACAACCGCCACAGGCGGAACCCTCGATATCGAGGTGTCGGGTGTCCCGCAAGCCTGCTTCCCGCGAGACGTCCGAGCAGGGTGGCGCGTCGAACCACCTGGAACGGTTGCACAGCCGCAACGACGTCCGGGTCGACGGCTCGGACCGAGATCACGCCGTCCTGAGCGGCGCGCCGAATGACGTCCTCTCCCCGCCTGGTCCTCGCGATCAGGACGCTGAGCCCATCCTGTTCGGTGAAGTCGGGGTAACCCTTCGCGTCCGCTCGCCAGAAGTCACCGGCAGAGATGTCCGCGCTTTCACCCACGCCGTCCGGGCACAGCTTGCAACGCTGCTGGACCGCCGGCCCGAGATGCTTCCCCCACGAGTCGTCATACGACGTCCGAACCGAGTTGCCCTGCGCATCCTCCGCGTAGAAGTCGCCTGGCCAGCCGTGTCCTCGATATCGCACTGCCGCCAACTCGGTGTCCTCGTCCACACCGAGTTCGCGGATCAAGGAGTCGGTCGCGTGCTGACTCGGTACACCCGCGCAGAAGAAGGAAAGCAGCAGTGGAGGCTGTTGATCGCGGGACTTCGCAAGTGCTCTCAGCGCGGCTATCTCGCAGGGCTTCCCGACGACGGCTGATCCTGGATTGTCGATATCCGCCACCGACGCATTCGCTGTGGGTGCGTACCGTGACCCTGCGGCCCGGACGACGTCCGATCCTGTCCGAACGGCGCTCGATTCGGTCCTCTCAGGTTCCGACGCGGACGCGGCGGCAACAACCACGCTGTCGATCTGCCCGGTGGCGAGCAACCATTCGTTGAGAGCCGTGAGGGTGCCACCACTGCTTCCCTTGAATCGGAGGTCTTCGTCGAGTGCGTGGGCCTCCCATATCGACACGATCGGGCCCAAGAAGTCGTGACGTGTGGACTCGGCCGGACGCTGTGCCTGCACGGAAATACCGGGACACGATTGACGGAACTCCCCCAGGGCCGTCGGGTCGGCCTCCGGAGAATCGGACGAACTGATACGGGGACGTATGAATCCGTCGTCTGCAAGTGCCAGGACGACGTCCTTGTCGAGTAGCGCGCATGCCCCACAACCGGAACAATTTCCGCGCCGCACGACCTCCGCGATCTCGGTGTGTAATAGATTCCTGTGCACGAGTCAGAGGCCCCTCGGTACGGGGAATGCCGTCGTGGATCTGTCGCCGTGCTGCGACACCGCAGAATCCCCGTCGGGATCCGCCCTCTCATCCTCGTCGGTCAGCGGACGGATCAGCGACGCGATGACGATCCAGGTAACGCTGAACCAGAACATGCTGGTCATTGTCGCTGCCGCAGCAAACGCCACCACGACCGCGTAGGCGATCGGTCGCCTCTGCCACGGCACGTAGCGCAGCACCGTGACGACGAGCCCCAGTAACAACAACAAACCGACGATGCCCACGTCGTATAGAATCTGCACCGGAAGCATGATGATGTGGCCGGGAACGCCGGGCGATCCCGGCTGGTCGTGGCGCAAACTGAACGTGTTGGTGCCGTTGCCGAGCCACAGGTTCGCTCCGTGCATGTCCTCGGCGGCAGCCTTCGCCACCTCGATCCTGAAACCGATGTTTCCGCCCTGAAAGTCGATGTCACCCAACTTCCCCGACGGCTCGGTCGGCGAGTCCTCGGCGGAGGACGAGGCAGCCGCCTGTTCCGCTTTTTCGGCATTCTCACCGAAGGCGGGAAGGAAGGTCGCAGCGCCGTAGGCGACCACAATCCCGACGATCAAGACCACCGGACCGAACCAGAGCCCCGTGGATTGCCGGCGGCTCCGATACGCACGCACCAACTGATACGCCTGATACACGATCAGTCCTGCGACCAGACAGAAGACGGCCGTGCGTGTTTGTGAACCGATAACGCCCAGAGGGACGGCAATGGCGGCCGCGATCATCCAGATTCGGTTGCGTCCTTCTCGCGCGACGAGGAGAAGAGTCCACAACACCAGGATGGAGGCATAGATGTTGGCTTCCTGCGACGTCATGCGCGCCACGTAGACGTGGTACATCCCGTCGAAATCCGTACCGGGTGTGAAGCCGCCATGCGTAACGTTGGCGACGATGAAGGCGGCGAATCCCGCCAGTCCCCAGGGAACGACCCAACGAATTCCCGTGTTCTCGGCCCAAACCGCACGCGTGCCGAGCGAGATGATTCCCGCGAGCAGCAAGAGATCGATGATCAACCAGACCAGGATTGATGCGCTCTTACCGAGGCTCGGAGAGAACATCAGCGTGGCGACGACATTCCATGCGACAAACGCACCGAAGACAAGCACCACCGGATGTGTCAGGGCGCGCAGGAAGTCGGCCCTCGACTGTGAACACGTAGTCAACCACCCCACGAGGAGCAGCGGAACCACCTGCTCAACTCGGACGTTGTACCCCGCTATCGTCACAACGTATTGACCGAGGAACGAAGAGACGACAACAGCGACCACCAGGGCGAGGGTCACCACCTCATGCCTGTCGCGCCCGTGCAGGAGGGTGCGCCAACCCGCGACAAGTCGGGGTTCAGTGGACTGAGCAATCATCAATCAAGGTCCTTGGAGATTCGTCGAACTGGTCTGACCGATCGCCGCGAGAAGAGAATCCTCGTAACGCTGGCAGACATCTTCCCAGGTGTAGTAGTCGTACGCCCGCTGAAGTGCCCGATCGCGCATTACCTGCTGGCCTGCCGAATCGGCAATGACGTCGTTCACCGTGGTGACGATCTCAGAGGGTTCCGCCGCGACAAATCTTCCTGCGTCACCGAGGACCTCGCGGTTGTACACGGTGTCCCGGGCGACGATGGGCGCTTGGCACGCCATGGCCTGAACCAACGCCGGATTTGTTCCCCCAACACTGTGACCGTGAAAGTAGGCTCCGGCGTTCTGCCACAACGAGAACAGTTTCCGGTCGTCACTGACGTGACCCATCCACGTGATCCGCTCATTTCGCTGGGCCATCGCTCGCACCTGCTCATCCAGCTCGCCGCCGTATCCGGAGGAACCGACGATGACAACGTCGCGATCGCGACTCAATTCCTCCGCAGCCTCGAAGAACTCCACGACGGTATTCTCCGGCACGAAACGTGCCACCATCAGTACGTACTTGTTGGGAGTGAGTCCCTCGACCGGCGGGAGCGGGTCGACGAAGTCCCCTCCGTACGGGATGAAATCGCCCTCACGGTGAAAGTCGTTTTCCCACCGACGCTTGATCTCGAGGGAATCGACGACCAACCGCGTCGCGTAACGCGCCGTGAGAGTGGCCCCCGCCCGGAAGACCCGCTTTGCGCCGCTCCCCCACTTCGCTCGTTCCCACTCGATCCCGTCCACATTCACCACTGTGGGGATCCCGCGCGATTTGAGCGCAGGCAACCAGAATCCGTTCGCGACATTCAGGACCAGTGCCACGTCCGGCTTCTTCACCGCCGCATCCAGGCAGGACGTCAACCCGTAGGACAGGGTGCTGAGGGATCGAGACTCGAGCCCTACCGTATTGCGAACAACGACTCTCGGGTCACGTGCGGGATCGGTAGGAACCGTCGCGCCTGGGCGCGAATAAACGGTGACATCCCACCCCTTCTCCACAAGGCACGGAGCGAGATGTCGAATGAGGGTTTCGAAGCCACCGTAGTAACTCGGATAGCCCCTCGTGCCGATGATTGCAACCGAACGACCCGCTGACGTCATCAAATCCCTGTTCTTTCTGTCGAAAACCACGCTGTTCACCGGCTGTGTGGTTCGGCCTATTTGCTGTCCGCCAGCTCTGAAATGGTTGTTCGGATGGTTTCCACGGTGAGATCCCAATCTCCGGTTCTTCGAGACTCCACGCTTGACGGTGAGGCACCGTCCTGGCGTCGCTCGTGACCGGCGGCCACGAGGCCGGTGATCGCGTTCGAAATCGCGGACACATCGTGTGGATCGACGTACTCTGCGTACTCGGCCAAATTCTCTCGCATTACCGGTATGTCACTCACGAGGACGCGCGCGCCGAAGTAGCCCGCCTCCACCGGCGGCAGACCGTACCCCTCACCGAGCGAGAGGAAGCAGAACAGCGCGCAGTTCTCGTAGAGCCATCGCAGTTCCTCATCTGTCGCAAACTCGATGAACACAACGGCACCCGACACGACAGCCGACCTGACAGCGTCACTCGACTCCGAGAAGCGACCGGATCTTTGACCGACAACGACGAGGGGGAAGCGCTCCGAGACTTCACCCGACTCGATCGCGGCGACGATCGTGTTCTCGAGGTTCTTGCGAATATTCAGTCTCCCGACGGTGAGCAGGAACCCGCGGGTCTTCAGTGGGTACTGCGGCCTTCGTGCTCGCGCTTCCAGCAGCGTTGTCGACAGTCCCAGGCCCGTCACGGTCACCTCGGAAGAGATGGTGTTGTACGCAGAAACGCGCTCCGCCTCGTTGCGAGTGGTCGTCAGCACACGGCCGGTGCGCTTCGCCAGGAACGGAATTGCCGAGAGGTAGATTCGCTCGATCGCCGTAAACCACTCCGGGTTGCTCTGGAAGAGAACATCGTGCACGAGCACTGCCGCGTTCGAGGTCGGTGCACCGAAATTCTGGAGAAAGAGTGCGTCGAAGTCCCGCCCAGACTTGAAGAAAAGGGGGAGCTCAATCGCATTGATGGCCGGATGGCGCCTCATTCGCGTCGATATACGCCCGACCCCTGCGGGCAAGTCCGCTTCGGAATCACTCCACTTGGACGGAATCGCCAGGACGAGTTCATCGTCTGGAAACGCCGTCCGCCATCTACGAACGATCTCACGTAACACGAGCCGGTTCGAATACGGTCCATCGACCCACCAATAGGCATCGACCAGGATTCTCACTACCAGTTCACCAGCTTCCCCGTGTCGGTGGGCACCGGAACACATCTCGAGAAGGGCACCGCACGATTGACGTCATTGTGGATCAATACGCACCGTCACCACGCACGACCGCCTTCAGGGTCTTGGCGATGATCAGCATGTCGCCGACCATCGACCAGTTCTCGACGTAGGACAGGTCGAGACGCACCGAGTCCTCCCACGAGAGGTCCGAGCGCCCGCTGATCTGCCACAGGCCGGTGACACCCGGCCGCACCAGGAGCCGGCGATGCACCTCGTTCTCGTACGACTCGACCTCGACACGCAGCGGGGGCCTCGGTCCCACCACACTCATTTCTCGTCGCAGCACGTTGATGAACTGTGGCAATTCGTCGATGCTGAATTTGCGCATGATGCGGCCCACCCGGGTGACACGCGGGTCGTCTCGCAGTTTGAACAGCACGCCGGCGCCCTCGTTGGGGCCGCTCAAGGTGGCACTGTGCCGGTCTGCCTCGTCTACCATCGACCGGAACTTCAGCATCGGGAACGGTTTGCCGTCCAATCCCATTCGCTCCGACTTGTAGAACACGGGTCCCCGGCTCGTCAGCTTGACGGCGGCGGCCGCGAACAGCATCAGGGGACTGACCAGTACGAGTGCGACGATCGCGAAGATCAGATCGAACGAAGTCTTCCCGAATCGCTTGGCTCCGTGGTAGCGCGGCTTCTCCACGTGGATCAGGGGCAGGCCTGCGACGGGCCGCATCTCGAGGCGTGGCCCGGAAACATCCATCATTCCGGGAGCGACCACCATGTCTACGTTCAACTGCTCGAGATCCCACACCATTTCGCGAAGCCCGTGATGGCCGAGATGCTCGGTCGCCGTGACCGCGACGGTGTCGGCGCCGGATCGCTCGATCGCGTCGACGACGTCGTGCTCGTCGCCGAGTACGGGTATCCGCCGTCCGTCCACGGTGATCGTGTCTTCGGTCGCCCGGTGGTGCGCCGGGATGCAGACCCCGACCACGTTGTATCCGTCGGCTGTTCCACGGTCGAACGTCCGCGCGAGGTTGCGCACGGAGTGTTCGGCTCCAACGACCAGGACGGACGTCTGGCACAGTCCGCGCGCACGCTTGCGGGCGAGGACGCGGCGCCACATCCACCGGGTCAGCAGAAGACCGAGGAGGCCCGTGGGAAACGCGATCGCCAGATACAACCGCGCCAATTCCACGTGCAGGAGAAGCGCCGCGATCGCGATGAGCCCGAACAGTCGTAGCGTCGCGGTGGCGATGCGCCGATACTCCTCGGGGCCGCTCCCGACCACACGCGGCGACCGTACGTGGAAAACGGCGAGTATGCCGAGCCAGGAGGTCACGAGGGCGACGGAGATCAGTCCGTAGCTCACATTGCTCAGCGTGCGCGAGTCGACGAGGGTCCCGTAGCCGCCGAAGCGCACCCATTGGGCCAGAGCGACCGCTGCCACGACGACGAGGGTGTCGGTGAGGAGGATTCGCCTCAGGTACACGGCCAGCCACTGCCGCCGTGCGACACCGCGCTGCGCCGGAACTGCCGCAACGCCGTGTACAACCGACGCTCGCTCCACAGTCGAGTTGAACGTCGCCATGCATCCCCTCCACTGTCGAACCGATCGCCGGCAGAGTGATGATCGAGTCGGCCGTATCGCGACAGCGGATTTCAGGACGTACAACAGTGCCGCCGTCACCCATGGCGCAACGCCTTGCGTGCCGTGCGGCCTTTACACGAAGGTGACTGATGTCCTACGAGTAACGATCCAAACTGCCCCGAGCACCGCCATGTGGCTGGACGACATCGAACATTCACAACGAGTGTCGAACCTAGCAGCGCAATTCGGTTCTGTCGCATCTTCACAGAAGATATCAGACCGCGCGGTCTGCACTAAACCCCCATTGAGCAGCGGTTATCGACTCGTAGAATTGACTTGGACACAGTCGATTTCGACAAACTGACCACAAGTGCTGAGGCGGAACGATTTTCGTCCGATCAAGTCTGCGCACAGTCGCCTGGACGGAGCCGTGGTGCGGACAAAGGCCTTCAATACATACTCGAAGCCGGTTGTCGCCAGACGTATTCGATCTCGCCGCCGCGAATGGGTGCGGCATTCCGAGCCGGCGACGAATTCGAGTAACAGTTCGGAGGATTGGGCGCCGTTATCGAGCCACCGGCGTCCGTGCGATCCGTGACCGCACGCGGGCGGTGACCTGCCAGATCCGGGTGGTGTCGTGGACGCTGATGCACGGCACTCCGAGTGCGCGGGCGCGCTGGACGGCATCCGATTCCTTCGCGGAGCAGCGCCCGTCCAGCACGTCCTCGGTGACGATGACGCAGAGCACGTCCCCCTCGAATTCGCGGATCGGTTCCAGGCCGTGGAGTACCACCCATTGCCGGACCATCGCCCACTGCGACACGTCGTTGTAGCGGGTGGGATTGCCGACGAACAGCACGCGGCGAGACCGACGGGCTCGGGCGACATCGAGGCTGGAGATGGGTGACATGACGAAGATTCCTGTCCCTGTGAACGGCTGATCCCGGTACGGGACAACTCTCCCGCGGCCAGCCGTTCACGTCTGTCCTCCGATCAGGTCGCGCAGCGGATGAATCCCGATTCCCCCGATCGGAGGACACCCCACGTGAGTGGGAAAGCGTGCCCGGGCACGCATCGGCGCTCACATGCCCGGGCCCGCGTGCGCTCAGGGAGTCGTGGGTGGCTGTTCCTCGTCCACCGGCGGATCCTCCCCCTCGGCCTCCTGATCCTCTTCACCCTCGGCCGGCGGCTCGTTCTCCCCGGCGGGAGGTTCCTCCTCGGCCACCGGCGTTTCCTCCTCGACCACGGGCGGCTGCTCGGTGGGAGTCTGCTCCGCCACCGGCGGGTTCTCGACGACGGCAGGCGGCGGCACCACCACCGGCGCCTGCTGCTGACCGGCGACCGGAGCCTGCCCGCCCCCACCCGAGCCACCCTGTCCGGTCCCCTGCGAACCGCCGCCGTTCGACTCGGGTTCGACGGCCGGCGGTGCGAGCTCCGACGCCGGTGGCGTGGTTGCTGCGGCGGTGGTTGTCGCCTTGGACGTCGAGCTGGACGTTTCGGATGTGGGCGTCGGTTCGCTGTCGGACCCGCAGGCCGACAGCGTCAGGAGTGCACAACTTGCCGCGATGACCACCGAGCGTTTCAAGGACCGTCTCCTTCGTTCGAGTATCTATCGATCGAACGGAACATACGGTTCGTTTGGTATGTTTTGTCCTTATTGTGAGAATTCGTCACCGTTCCGACACGAACTGCCGCTCAGCTTCCCGCGGCCCTGCGCGCTGCCCGCTTGGCCCACGCGTTGCGCACCAGCGACAGCGGGGTCGGCGGAACCCAGCCCAGCTGGACTGCCTGACCGAGGTCGTCCCGGGTCGCCCAGTGCTCGACGACGCGGCCGTCCTCGACGCGCAACCAGTGCGACTGCTTGACCGCGAGCACTCGCCCCGTCGGCGCGAACACCTGGTCGATCGATCCGCGCTCGTCGTAGACGACGAAGGGGCCGGAGTGCCTGCCCTTCATGATCGTGTAGACGACGGCGAGGTTGCCCTCGACCACGACGTCCTCGATGTCGAACCGCAGTTCGGAGAAGGCGGTGCGCAGCCATTCGGCGGTGGCGTAGAACGCGTCGGGTCCGCGCCCTCGCGTCCGCGGGGGTTCGGTCGCACTCTCCCGGTTGAATGCGTCCGGGTGGACGACGGCGTCGAGATCGGCGCGGCTTCCGTTCGCCATGAGCTCGATCGACCGGACAGCGAGAGATTTCACTTGGTCCGACGGGAACGGTTCCTCCATGTTCACGGTGCACTCCGCAACAATCGGTTGGAACTCTCAGTATTCGACCGCCGTCGCCTCGAAGTCAACGATCCCGTGCCGGTCGAGCGGGTGCAGATTTGCGCGCGCCTCAGCACAACGGCGGTCGGCGGCGGTACCGTCGGGGAGGTGATGGGACTGCCTGATGCGATCTCGGCCTGCTTGTTCGATCTCGACGGTGTGCTCACGGCAACGGCGGTACTGCACCGGAAGGCGTGGAAACGCACATTCGACGAGTTCCTGAAGCACCGGGAGGGCGCGAACTTCCAGCCCTTCACCGACCAGGACTACTTCGACTACGTCGACGGACGCCCCCGCGCCGACGGGGTCCGGACCTTCCTCACCTCCCGCAACATCACGTTGCCGGAGGGGTCGCCGGACGATCCGCCCGGCGCCGAGACCGTGAACGGCGTCGGGAACACCAAGAACCGGCTGCTGCTGAAGGTCATCGACGAGGAGGGCCCCAGCCCCTACCCCGGCTCGGTCCGCTACATCAGCGCGGCCTACGACGCCGGCCTGAAGATCGCCGTGGTCACGTCCTCCGCGAACGGGAAGGCCGTACTCGACGCCGCCGACCTCAGCCGCTACGTCCACGTCCGCATCGACGGAGTGGTGATCCGGGAGCAGGGTCTCCGCGGAAAACCGGCACCGGATTCGTATCTGGCGGCCGCCCGCGCACTCAATGTGCACCCCGACCAGGCGGCCGTGTTCGAGGACGCCCTGTCCGGGGTGGAATCGGGGCGCGCAGGTGAATTCGGTTACGTCGTCGGAGTGAATCGGAACGATCAGGCCGACGCGCTTCGTGAGCACGGTGCCGACGTGGTGGTGAACGACCTGGCCGAACTCCTGGAGAGGTGAGCATGGACGACAAGGGCTACGAGATCTCGCCGTGGCAGCTGAAATGGCGCGGACTGGATCTGGAGGCACTCCACGCCACCGAATCCACCTTCGCACTGTCCAACGGGCACATCGGGATTCGTGGCACGTTCGAGGAGGGTGAACCGCGCGGTCTCCCCGGCACCTACCTCAACGGGTTCTACGAGCAACGGCCCCTGCCGTATGCGGAGGCCGGCTACGGCTACCCCGAAGACGGGCAGACCGTCGTCAACGTGACCGACGGCAGCATCATCCGCCTGCTCGTGGAAGACGAGCCCATGGACATGCGGTACGGCAGCGCACCCGCGCACGAGCGGGTCCTCGACTTCCGCTCGGGCACCCTGCGCCGCACCACCGAATGGACGTCACCGACCGGGCGCCGGGTCCGCATCCATTCGGAGCGGCTCGTGTCCTTCACCTCGCGCGCGGTCGCCGCCATCCACTACGAGGTCGAGCCACTCGACGGCGACATCGAACTCGTCCTGCAATCGGATCTGCTGGCCAACGAACAGATCCCCACCCGCACGGACGACCCGAGAGTGGCGGCCGCCCTGGACCGTCCGCTCGTGCCCGATTTCGCGGCCGCTCACGACTTCCGCGCGGTGCTCGCCCACCACACGAGGGCCTCGGGACTGCGGATGGCCGCGGGTATGGACCACGAGATCGAGTACCCCGCCAACGGGCGGTGCAGCATCGAGACGGAAGAGGATCTGGCCCGGCTCACCGTGGCCGTCGACATTCCGCAGGGAGAGCGCCTGAGAGTGACGAAGTACCTGGCCTACGGGTGGTCGGCGCGGCGGTCGACCCCGGCCCTGCGCGGCCAGGTCGAGGGAGCGCTCGCCGGGGCACTCGAAACCGGCTGGGAGACCCTGCTGAAACGGCAGCGGGAGTACCTCGACGCCTTCTGGGCGACGGCGGACGTCGAGATCGACGGTGACGCGGAACTTCAGCAGGCGGTCCGGTTCGCACTGTTCCACGTGCTGCAGGCAGGTGCTCGCGGTGAGTCGCGCGCGATCCCCGCGAAGGGACTGACCGGCCCCGGCTACGACGGGCACGCGTTCTGGGACACCGAGACGTTCGTACTCCCCCTGCTCACGTACACGGTGCCGGATTCGGCCCGCGACGCACTGCGCTGGCGGCACTCCACGCTGGACAAGGCGAAGATCCGGGCTGTGCAACTGGGGCAGGCCGGCGCCGTGTTTCCGTGGCGCTCGATCAACGGCGAAGAGTGCTCCGGCTATTGGCCCGCGGGCACTGCGGCGTTTCATGTGGGAGCCGACGTCGCCGTCGCGACGTCCCGGTATCTGGCCGCGACCGGGGACGAGGAATTCGAAGCCGAGTGCGGCGTCGAACTTCTCGTGGAAACCGCCCGGCTGTGGACGTCGCTCGGTCACCACAATGCGCAGGGCGAGTTCCGGATCGACGGCGTCACCGGACCGGACGAGTACACCGCCGTCGCCGACAACAACGTGTTCACCAACCTCATGGCGCAGAAGAATCTGCGTGACGCGGCTGCCGCCTGCGAGCGACGCCCCGGGCTGGCGCGCGAACTCGGCGTCGACGACGAGGAATCGGCGTTGTGGCGTGATGCCGCCGAGCACATGCGCATACCGTTCGATGACGCTCTCGGTGTGCACCAGCAATCCGACGCCTTCACCCATCACGCCGAATGGGACTTCGAAGGCACCCCGCCCGAGCACTATCCGCTGCTGCTGAACTACCCGTACTTCGACCTGTACCGCAAGCAGGTGGTGAAGCAGGCAGACCTGGTGCTGGCGATGTATCTTCGCGGCGACGCCTTCACCGACGAGCAGAAGATTGCCAATTTCGCCTATTACGAGGCCCTGACGGTTCGGGACTCCTCACTGTCGGCGTGTGTCCAGTCCGTGATGGCAGCCGAGGTCGGTCAACTCCAACTCGCGTACGACTACCTCGCCGAGGCCGCGCTGACCGATCTCCACGACCTCCACTCCAACGTGGAGAACGGTTTACACATCGCCTCACTCGCCGGGACGTGGATGGCGTGTGTCGCAGGATTCGGCGGAATGCGCGACCACGACGGCGACATCTCCTTCGCACCCCGAATACCACCACAGCTGGTCAACCTGTCGTTCCGGATGACGGTGCGGGGCAGCCAGATCCACGTCGACATCCGCGCCAAGACCGCAACCTACCGACTGCTGTCGGGCGAACCGGTCGAACTCGCCCATCACGGGAACCTATTCACTCTCGACACCTTCCCCGTGACACGGCCGATCCCGGATCCGCCGAACACCACGGCCCTACGGCAACCGTACGGCCGGGCACCCGCGCGTCGCGGCTGAGATCGATTACCCGGTACCCAACTTTCCGCGCGAGTAAACGGACACGCGCACAACACACCGTCTCAGTCCGACAACAGAATTGCGCCAACCTGACGAAGGGTGTTTTGCCGGACGAAATCACCCCCGGCGCTGTAGCGTCATGCACGAACGTCCCATTTGTGCCAATTCGAGACTTCGCCCGACACGCCGCACGAAAGATTCGCCGATGCCCGCTGCCGTACCTGTCCGCTCACACACTTCCCGACTGCTCGCCGTGCTCGCCGCGTGTGGGTTGACGTTGCTGTCGCTTCCGGTGGCGCATGCGCAGGATCCGGTCTCCACGGAGGTCGAACCGCAGCCCGGTGGGGCTGTTTCTCTGGATTCGCGGACTCTCGGTTTCGGTGAGGCGGTGCCGTTCCGCGGCAATCACGACGAGGTGACCATCTCGGTGCCGGTCCCGCAGGGACTCACGCCGACATCCCTCGACGGGGTGGTCGATCTTCCCGGCAATGTCGGTCGGGCGTGGATCGATGTCGAGTCCGCGGGTCGTTCGCTCGGCCGGGTGGATCTGCCGGGGGCACCTGCTCAGAGTGCGCCGGTGTCGATTCCCCTCGCGGGCGCGGAGCTGACCGATCAGGCGGTCGCGGTGACCCTCCGGACGACGTTGGTGCCGCTGGACGGCGTCTGCCCGCAGGACTGGACGGGACGCAGCCTGACCTTCCGCGACGTCCGCACCGCCTACAGCGGGACGCCCGCGAACCCGACGGTCGTCGCGGACTTCCTGCCGCCGGTCCTGCAGCAGTTGCACCTCTACCTTCCAGGCGATCCCAGTTCGGCGGAGAGCGCGGCGGCCGTCGACCTCGGCGCGGCCGTCGTCGCCTATTACGGCGCGCAACCGGTGCGGGTCGACGTGCGGCGACTCCCCGACGGACAGTTGACGCCGACGTCCGCCGACAGCCCGTTCGAGCGTTCCGTGGTGATCCGTGAGAGCGGCACCGCCGCGACCGAGTTGATCCCGGCCCCCACGGGTCCCCCGGCTCTGCGGCTGACCGGCGACGAGCGCACGCTTTTGAACCAGAGCCGACTGATCACCAGCCAGGTGGCGAGCATTGCGGTGGAGGCCCGCGCGACAGCCGGCTCGATGGACAACCCGCCGATCCTCGCTCCCACGTCGACCACGCTGCGCGGGCTCGGCCAGACCAACCTCAGCTCCACCGCGCACGGCCGCGTCGAGGTCGCGCTCGGACTCGACCAGACCCGGCTCGGCCGGGCCTCGGACACCGTGCGCGTCAATCTGCAGGGCACGTACACACCGCTGCCGAGCAATCAGAACGGCCTGATCTCCGTCTCCGCGGGCGACCGGCAGGTGGCCAGCTGGGCCGCCGAACCCAGTGGCGCGATCGACCGTTGGATCGACGTGCCGAACGACGCACTGCGCCGGGTCACCACGCTCACCGTCGCCCTGCAGACCACGGGCTCCACCAACCAGTGCGGACTCGAACAACCCGTCACCCTGTCGATCGACCCCGCCAGCGAGGTCACCAGCGAACCGTCGGGCACCCCGCATCCGGGTGGCTTCGAGTCGCTGCCGCAGTCGTTGCTGCCGAGCGTCGACGTCGCGGGCACCGTCGGCGGATTCGACGACACCGCACGCGCCGTGGCCGTGGTGACGGGACTGCAGTCGCTGACCACCGTCGAACTCGACCCGCATTGGGTCTCGATCGACGAGGCCGTCGGTTCGGAGTCGCCCGCCATCCTCATCGCGGCCGACGGGAATCTGCCGGACGGCGTCCCGCTGCCCCTGTCGAGCACCGAGGACTCCACGTTCGAATTGACCGATCCGGGAACCGACGGCTCCACCACCGTCACGTTCGGCGCACCGATCGACTTCGCGTCACTGCAGACCGCGTTCGACGGCACCCGGCAGGTGGTGGTCGCCGGATCCACCGGTGTGCCCGGCGAACTCGACCGGACGCTCGAATGGCTGCGCGCGACACCGGATGCCTGGGCGAGCCTGAACGGCGACATCCTCTTCACCGCCGCGAACCGCGACCCCGTCGAACTGTCGATACCCGACACCGCGGGGAGTGCGGGCTCGTCCGGCGTCTCCACGACGGTCGGGTGGGTGCTCGGCATCGCCGGCATCCTGCTGCTGGTGGGCATCGTGATCGCGGCGGCGGTCGTGATGCGCCATCGCCGGACCCGTCCGCTGCCACGCTGAGCGACTCCCATGATCATCGGCAACGTCGCCATCGACGCCGCGATCCGGCTCACCGCCCGGTGGATCCTCATCGTGGCGGCCACGGTCTTCGCGTTCTGGAAGACGTGGCAGGACGTGTGGCGCAGTACCACCGAGGGCACCGCCATCGGCTACGTCTTCGTCGTCCCGGCGCTGTGCATCTGCGCAGCGATCGGCATCTCGCTGCGGCGGGAGGGCGAACTCCCCATCCACGACCGCCAGACCGACAAGATCGTCGGCGGCATCGGGCTGCTCGTCACCCTGGCGGTCCAGGTGCTGCTCCTGCCGCGGTTCGCCGAGGACTACCAGTTGATGCACATCGACGTCGTCGCGGCGTGGGTGTTCGTGTTCAGTTCCGCGGTCCTCGTCTTCGGTCTCCGCCCGGTGTGCCGGTTCTGGCCGGTCTGGGTGCTCGCGCTGGGGCTCGGTCCGCTGACATACCGTTCGCTGGCGATCATGCTCGGCGGCCAGCGTTTTCACTACGGCCTGATCATGGTCGTCCTCGCCTCCGGCGCCACCGCCATCGCCGTCAGCCGGAGCAACCGCCGCGCCGCCGTCGGTTTCGCCTGCTCGGTGGCACTGGGCAGCGTCGCGTTGTACGTGACGATCAGGATGTTCCCGACGGCGCCCACGTTCGCCACCCAACTGGGGCCGGCCCTGGCCACCTCGATCATCGTCGGAGCCTGCTTCTATGTGCACAAGCGTCGCGGCGGCAGCCTCGCGCCGTTCGACCGGCCCGTCCGCCGCCCCACCATCATCAACAGCGGCTTCGCGTTCGTCGCGGTGTTCGTAGTGGCCGCGGCGCTGTTCATGACGCCGCTCCCCGACCAGAACCTGACCCCCGTCTCGCCCGGACCCGCTCCCGCCGCGCATGCGGGGATCGTCGTGCCGGGCGGCTGGCAGGAACTGGACTTCACCGAGTACAGCTGGCCGCGCAAGTACTTCGGTTCCACGTCGCAGCTCACCCGGCAGACCATCCGCACCACCGAACCCAACCCGGCGTGGGACGTGCAGAACCGCCCCCGCACCGTGCAGGTGGACACGTTGTCGGTGCGCAGGCCCACGACGCTCGAGGTCTACCCCAGCCACACCCAGTACCAGCTGCAGAACGCCCGCGTCAGCTCGAAGGTCTTCGTCGACGTCGGTCGCGGGGTGACCGCCGAGATGTACACCGTGGTCGACGACGATCTCCTCCTCACCTGGAGCAACCTCAACTTCGTGTGGGTGCGGGGCCCGGGACTCACGCAGCGGATCAGCCTCATCACCGTCGACAATCACGACCCCGACGCCATTTTCCCCGAACCCGCACCGTCGATGGCGTCCAACGGCGCCAACTCGCTGGCCGTCCTGCTGCGGGGCAAGACCGCGGTCTCCGACACGGAACCGGAGTACAAGGACCGGGACATGCTCGAGACCCTGGCACGCGAGATCGTGGAGGCGCAGCAGTGGTGACCCGCGAAAACGACACGTACGACACCGAGTTCAAGGCCGCCGCCCTCCACGACGCCGTCAACGGCCTCCGCGAGAAGCACCCGATGTCGTCCGCCTCGGTCGCGTTCTACCCGTGGCAGCGCAACCTGCTGCTCACCCTTCTGGCCGTGGGGATCGTCTGTGCGTACTTCTTCCCGATCCCCACGCTGGTGGCGGTCACTCTCTTCTGCACCATCGCGTACGTCTGG
Source organism: Rhodococcus sp. NCIMB 12038 (assembly GCF_002165735.1). Taxonomy (NCBI): domain Bacteria; kingdom Bacillati; phylum Actinomycetota; class Actinomycetes; order Mycobacteriales; family Nocardiaceae; genus Rhodococcus; species Rhodococcus sp. NCIMB 12038. The sequence goes on along the minus strand of NZ_NHML01000019.1, from coordinate 23,714 downwards.
ACGCTGGCCGACCGGCTGATCCTGTTCTTCCGCGGCCTGGACGGCAGCACCATCGTGAACATCTCGGACGAGGACGCCCTCGCACTGACCGACGACCGGTTGCCGCCGTACACGATTCTGGTTCCCGCCTACAACGAACCGGAGGTCGTGGCCGACCTCATCGCGGCCATGCGCGCGCTGAACTACCCCGAGGAGAAACTGCAGGTGCTCCTGCTCCTCGAGGAGGACGACGACGTCACCATCGACGCCGCGAACGCCGCCGGAGTCGGCGACGTGGTCACCATCCTCCTCGTGCCGCCCGCCGATCCGCGGACCAAGCCGAAGGCCTGCAACTACGGACTGCACTTCTCCACCGGCGAGATCGTCACCATCTACGACGCCGAGGATCACCCGGACCCGCTGCAACTGCGGCGGGTCGTCGCGGCGTTCGACCGGCTCCCCGACAACACCGCGTGTGTGCAGGCGAAGTTGGCGTTCCACAACGGAACCCAGAATCTGCTCACCGCGTGGTTCACCGCCGACTACGCGCTGTGGTTCGGGTTCATCCTGCCCGGACTGATGCGCAGCGATTCGCCGATTCCGCTCGGTGGCACGTCGAATCACCTGCGGCGCAGCGTGCTCGACGAGATCGGATCCTGGGATCCGTTCAACGTCACCGAGGACGCCGACCTGGGGGTGCGCATCGCCGAATCGGGGTACCGGACCGCGGTCCTCGACTCCACGACGCTGGAGGAAGCGAACAGCGACGCCATCAACTGGATCCGCCAGCGGTCCCGCTGGTACAAGGGCTATCTGCAGACGTGGCTGGTGCACATGCGCAGACCCGTGGGCCTGTGGCGGGGTCTCGGCGCCGTCGGGTTCTTCCGGTTCACCGCCCTCATGGCGGGGACCCCGCTGATCGCGTGCCTCAACATGGTGTTCTGGCTGATCAGCCTGGCCTGGATCCTCGGTCAGCCACAGGTGATCCAGGAAGAGTTCCCCGCGTACGTGTACTTCCCGGCGCTCGTCTCACTGCTGTTCGGCAACGTCGCCGTGCTCTACATGAATCTGATCGCGTGCCGGGAGACCCGGAACTCGGCGCTGCTGATCGCGGGACTGACGACCCCGCTGTACTGGGTAATGATGAGCATCGCGGCGATCAAGGGTACGTACCAGTTGATCCGGAACCCGTCGTACTGGGAGAAGACGTTCCACGGTCTGAGCGGGGCGAGCACCCCAACCGCGACCGAAATGGATGCGGCGCAGTCGAGTTCGGGGGCGACGCCGTGAGGCCGACGCGCTGGCTGTTCTGGGGCTGCACCGCACTGTACGTGGTGATCGGGCTGTATCTGACTGTCGGGCACGGATTTCTGATGGGCGATGCGCTCAGTCGAATTTCCGCCGCACGCAGCGTCCTGTTCAGCCGGGACCCGCACCTCGCCGCGATCGGTTTCGTGTTCACACCTCTGACGGCGGTGGTCCAGTTGCCGACGGTGCTGCTCAGCCACTGGTGGCCCGGCCTCACCGCCTGGGGTGTGACGGGGGTGGTGATGTCTGCGCCGTTCATGGCGGGCGCGGTGGTGCAGATCTACAAGATCGGCACCGATCGCGGCTGCCCGCCGTGGCTGATCTGGGCGGTCACCGCCCTGTTCGCGCTCAACCCGATGATCGTCTTCTACGGCGGCAACGGCATGAGCGAGGCGCCGTTCCTGCTGCTGATGTGCTGGGCCACCCGCCGGCTGATCCGCTGGTGCACCACCGACGACATCCACGACCTCGTCGCCGTCGCGGTCGCCCTCGGACTCGCGTATCTGACCCGGTACGACGCGCTGGCCGCCGGACTGACCGTGACCGCCTTCGTGTTCGCGACGACCCTGCTGCGACAGGGCTGGAAGAACAAGCGGGAACTGCTATTTCCCGCGGCGCTGGACGCCGTGCTGGTGGCACTGCCCACCGTCGTGGCATTCCTGGCGTGGGCGGCCACCAGCTGGCTCATCACGGGTGAGGCCCTGCAGCAGTTCTCGTCCACGTACGGAAACTCCAGCATCCTCGCCCAGAGCGGCGGCGGATCCACCGACGCGGGGTACGCCCTGATCTTCTCCGTCGCGGAGACCGTCGTGCTCGGGCCCGTGCTCCCCCTGCTGGTGCCGATCGTCGCGGTGCTGGCCTGGCGTCGCCGCGACCTCGAGGTCGTGGCAGCCGTCGTCGTGCTGGGCTCGGTGATCGCGTTCGCCACGCTCAGCTACATGCGCGGACTGACGTTCCCGTTCCTGCGGTTCTACATCTGCGCGCTTCCGCTGATGGCGGTGCTCGCGTTCCAACTCGTCCCGCCGGGCGGGGCGCTGGTGGAGCGTCGGCACGGCCCGCACGGGTTCACGCGGCGCCTCGTCGCCGGCTCCCGGTCGATCCCGGCCGCCCTCGCCGTGGCCCTCGTCGTCTTCACTCCCGTCGCCACCGGTGCGCTGATGGTGTCCCCGACCCTTTCGGATCAGCAGTACGCACTGGAATCGGTCGTGTTCCCCGCGCCGCACGACACCTCCGACAAGCGGCGGACCGAGCGCCGGATCATCGCCTCGTTCAGCACCGAACGGGAACTGGCCCGCCACATCGACGGAATGAAACTGCCCGAGGGATCGGTGCTCATGGACACCGTCTACGGGTTCGCCGTGTACACCGCGACCGACAATCCGCGCACGTTCGTCATCCCCTCCGACCAGGACTTCACGTCGATCGTCAACCGGCCCGCCGAGCACGGCATCCAATACGTCCTCGCGGTCCCCAACACCGGTCGCGGCGAGTCCGATGCCGTCAACAGGCGGTACCCGACGCTGTACGAGACCGGCGCGGACATCGCCACGCTGGAACTCGAGATCCCGAACGACGGCCAGGACCAACCCACCTGGCGGCTGTACCGGGTGCTGTGACCGTCAGCGGGTGCCGTTGCGTTCGCGGAGTACGCCCCGCACCGGGTCGTCGGGACCGATGTCGTACGTGCACTCGCCGGGACGGGGGTCGGGCACGAACGCCCACAGCAGTGCGCCCGCGGTCCCGGCCGCGCGCTGGCCGTCGATCTTCACGGCCACGTCCCGGGCCCGCTGCTCGACGGAGACGCATCCCCGTCCCGAATACTGTCCGATCTCCGCGACGAGGATCGGCTTGCGCAGGTGCTCGGCCTGCTCGATGTGCACGGCGAGGCCGTTGTACCGGTCACCCGGCAGCGGAACGCCGTCGGCGCCGTAGTCGTGGTACTGCAGGACGTCGAGGCCGGGCGACGCACCCACGAACTCGTAATCCGTTCCCGCCGTGCCACACTGGCCGCCACCGATCATGCCGAGCGTAATCGGGTGGCGGTCGTCGAGGCTCCGGACGAGACCACCGGCCTGATCGACGAACGTCCGCAGCGTCTCGCCGGCGGTGTCCGTGCAGCTGTGGAGCGGGGTCAGTGGTTCGGGCTCACCGATCAACTCCCACATCGCCAGCGACGGGGAGTCCTGCCACCGCTTCACCGCCGTCGTCACCCAGTCCTCGTAGCTGAGCACCGAACCGGGGGCGACGTTGCGCCAGCCGCCGTCGTACCATTCGCTCGACTTGAAGATCTCGTCGCCGCACGATCCGTCCTGCGCGGCGAGGACCGGGATCACCAGTTGGCGGTGCGCCTCGGCCGCCCGGAAGACGTTGTCGATGCCGGTGAAGTCCAGCGCGCCGGTCGTCTTGTCGATCGCCAGCCACTGGAACGCGTTGAACCGGGTGAGCGACCCCTCCGGCAGGCCGTCGAAGAAACCGTCGAGGTCCACCTCCGCACCGCACCCGCGGTTGACGGACCAGTCGGTGGCCAGCTGATAGGCGTTCAGTCCGGCGGGCCACCACGGCCGGCCGTCGAGGGTCAGCCCGGACGCGGACGCCTGCACCCGCGGCACCGACGGCTGCGTCTTCGCCGGTTCGGCCGTTCCGCACCCGGCCAGCCCGAACAGCGCGGCCGCAAGCAGCAGCGCCGTCGTGCGACGTCCCGTCATGCGTGCCAGGGTGCCAGGTTCTCGTCTCCGCGGCACGCCGAATCCCCCGTGTGCGAGAGTGGTCGGGTTCCGAATCCGGCGCGGGAAGGACACGTGCGATGAGCCCTGTGGTGACGATCGACGAGTTGGCGGCACTGTTGCGCAGCGACGCTCCCCCGGTCCTGCTGGACGTGCGGTGGGCCCTCGGCGACACCGAGGGCAGGCAGCATTATCTCGACGCGCACATTCCCGGGGCCGTGTTCGTCGACCTCGACACCGAACTCGCCGCCCCGGGGCGCCCGGAACTCGGCAGGCATCCGCTGCCGAACGTGGCCGACCTCCAGGTCGCCGCGCGCCGGTGGGGAATCCGGGCGGGCAGCACCGTCGTGGTCTACGACGCGACGGGGAATCTCGCCGCCGCGCGGGCATGGTGGCTGCTGCGCTGGGCCGGTGTTACCGACGTCAGCATGCTCGACGGCGGCCTCGGCGCGTGGACGTCGGCGGGCCGCCCCGTCCGATCCGGCGACGAGCAGGCGCGGGTCCCCGGCGACGTCGTGCTCACCGAGGGCCACCTTCCGACGCTGACCGCGGACGAGGCCGCCGAATTCGCCGACCATGGTCATCTCCTCGATGCCCGTGCCGCCGAACGGTATTCAGGAGCGACCGAACCCGTCGACCCCCGCGCCGGGCACATTCCCGGCGCCCACAGCGCCCCGACGTCCGAGAACCTCGGACCCGACGGGCGGTTCGCTGCGGTCGAGGCGCTGCGCGCACGGTTCGCCGCGGTCGGCGCCGAGCCCGGACGTCCGGTCGGCGTCTACTGCGGATCGGGTGTGACGGCGGCCCATCAGGTTGCGGCGCTCGCCCTCGCAGGCATCGACGCCGCCCTGTACCCGGGGTCGTGGTCGCAGTGGTCGTCCGATCCCGCACGTCCGGTCGCCACCGGCCCCGACCCGCGGTAGCGGCGGGTCACCCCGCCCGGCCTGCCGCCTCCACGTCGTGCGCCGGGTAGGCGTGGATGAGGGCGGTGCTCAGCTTCGGGACCGCGTGGGTGAGCGTGTGTTCGGCGGTGTGCGCGACGCGGTGTGCGTCGCTGAGGCTGGTCGACGGGTCGACGTCGAGTTCGGCGTCCGCGTGCAGGCGGTGCCCGATCCAGCGCATCTTCACGCTCCGCACCCCGACCACTCCCGGTTCGGCGGCGAGGGCCTGTTCGGCGGCGTCGACCAGTCCGGGGTCGACACCGTCCATCAGCCGCCGGAACACGTCGCGGGCGGCGGTCCGCAACACGAGCAGGATCGCGGCCGTGATCACCAGGCCCACCACGGGATCGGCGAGGGGAATACCGACTGCGACGCCGACCGCGCCCAACACCACGGCGAGAGAGGTGAATCCGTCGGTCCGCGCGTGCAGTCCGTCCGCCACGAGAGCGGCAGAGCCGATCCGCCGGCCGATCCGGATGCGGTACAGCGCCACCCACTCGTTGCCGGCGAAACCGATGATCCCCGCGAGCGCCACCCACCCGAGATGCTGGATGGGCACGGGATCGAGCAGGCGCCGGACCGCCCCCACACCCGCGACGACCGCGGACAACGCGATCATCACCACGACGAACAACCCGGCGAGGTCCTCGGCCCGGCCGTATCCATAGGTGAACCGCCGGGTGGCGGCCCGCCGTCCGAGGGCGAACGCGATCCACAGCGGGACCGCCGTCAGCGCGTCCGAGAAGTTGTGGATAGTGTCGGCGGCGAGCGCGACCGAACCGGACACCACCACCACGATCACCTGGGCCAGCGCGGTGACTCCCAGCACCACCAGGCTGATCTTCACCGCCCGGATGCCGATCTCGCTGGCCTCGAGCGTGTCGTCGACGCTGTCCGCGGAGTCGTGGCTGTGCGGGGCGAAGATCTCGAAGATCGCCCCGCGGACGCCGCCCGAATGGCCGTGGCCGTGTCCGTGTCCGTGTCCGTGGCCGTGTCCGTGGTCGTGGTCGTGGTCGTGGCCGTGGCCGTGGCCGTTCACGAGGCACCTTCCTCCGCGGCGAGATCCGCATCCTCGTGGAGGACCTGTAGGTCCCCCGTCGCGCGATGGTGGCCGGGGATGCCGGGGCCTGCGTGCTCGGCGTTGAACACGGCGTCGGTGACCAGCTGCTGCACGTGCTCGTTGGCGACGCTGTAGTAGATGGACGTGCCCTCCCGCCGGGTGTGCACGAGGCGGGCCATCCGGAGCTTCGCGAGGTGCTGCGAGACGGACGGCGCCGGCTTCCCGACCCGTTCGGCCAGCTCGTTCACCGACAGTTCGCCGCCCACCAGCTGCCACAGCACCTGGACCCGGGTGGAATCGGCCAGCATGCGGAAGACCTCGACAACCAGCCCTACCTGGTCTTCGTCGAGCCTGCGCCGGCAAACGCGCTTATCTGCATTCATACGCAGATAATAGGTCAGTTCGTGTTGTGATGCACCAGACACCGAGAGGGCTTACTTGCTTGCACTAACGATGTATATAGTTGCTTGCATCAAGTAAGTCGTCCTTCAGGGGTTGCCATGTCCATCACGTCAGTGCCTTCCGTATCGCTGGGCACCACCGAAGCGCTCATCGACGAGGTCTTCCTCTTCGGCCGAGTGCTCAAGGAGGCCCTGATGTCGGAAGCCGACGGCCACATGCCACGCGCGCTGACGGGGGTCCTCCTCGTCCTCGCAGCTCGCGGGGAATGCCGGCAGAACGAACTCGCCACCGAGATGTGCGTCGGCCAGTCGTCACTCAGTCGCCAGATCAACGATCTGGTGGAGTTCGGCTACGTCACGCGCCATCCCGATCCCGCCGACGGGCGCGCATTTCGAATACGCGTCTCTGAAGACGGAATGACGTACGTCAAACAATTCAGAACCCAGCGCGCCGCACGAATGCAGAAATTGCTGACGGGGTGGAACGAGACCGAGGCAGCAACTGCCCTCGACTCGATCAGGCACCTGAAGGAAACACTCGTCGACCCAGAACACCGGATCGTCACGAGCTCGAACCCGATTGGAACACAAAGCGTATGACCGAGACACAGACTCGGCCGCCCGTTGAAGAAACGACGGCCATGACGCACCGCCAAATCCTCGAAGCCCTCACGGGTCTGCTCGCAGCGCTGTTCACCGCCCTGCTCAGCAGCACGATCGTATCCACCGCACTCCCGACGATCATCGGCGACCTGAAGGGCACCCAGACCGCGTACGCCTGGGTCATCACGAGTGCACTGCTCGCCAATGCCGCCTCGACGCCCATCTGGGGCAAGCTCGCCGACCTGTTCAACAAGAAGGTCCTCGTCCAGAGCGCGATCGTCATCTTCGTCATCGGTTCGGTGATCGCAGGGTTCGCGCACAACGTGCCGATCCTGCTGACCGCGCGTGTCATCCAGGGCATCGGTATGGGTGGCCTGACAGCGCTCGTCGTCGCCATCATCGGCACCATCGTCTCGCCCCGTGAACGCGGCCGCTACTCCGGTTACATGGGTGCAGTCATGGCCGTGTCGATGTCGGGTGGTCCGATCCTCGGCGGCGTCATCGTCGACAGCCCCCTCGGCTGGCGCTGGTGCTTCTTCGTGTGCGTCCCGCTCGCCGTCATCGCTCTGTTCCTGCTGCAGCGCACGCTGCACCTCGCGACCGAGAAGAAGGACGACGTCTCCATCGACTGGCTCGGCGCCCTCCTGCTGACCGCCGGTGTGTCCATCCTACTGATCTGGGTCTCGTTCGCCGGCAAGGCGGGCTACTACGAGTGGTTCTCCCGTGAGACGGCCCTGTACGTCGGAGCCGGTGTGCTCCTGCTGGTCGCGACGATCCTCGTCGAAGCCAAGGCCAAGTCGCCGATCATCCCACTGAAGATCGTCACGGAGAAGACCACCGGACTCGCCATCATCGCGTCCGTCGCGGTCGGTGTCGGAATGTTCGGCTCCACGACGTTCCTCGGCCAGTACTTCCAGACCTCGCGTGGCTACACCCCCACCATGGCCGGAGTGCTCACCATCCCGATGGTCGCCGGCATGCTCATCGGCACGGTCGGATCCGGACAGCTCATCACCCGCTTCGGCAAGTGGAAGCCGTTCGTCGTCGGCGGCGCCGTCCTGATGATCACCGGCTTCGGACTGCTCGGCACCCTCGATCACGAAACCAACCTGACCCTGGTCGGCACGTACATCGCGATCATCGGTCTCGGCATGGGCATGCTGATGCAGAACCTGGTCCTCGCGGTGCAGAACACCGTCAGCGTCCAGAACATCGGCGCCGCATCCAGCTCGGTCGCCTTCTTCCGGACCTTCGGTGGCGCGATCGGCGTCTCGGTTCTCGGTTCGGTGCTGGCCACCCGCGTCGCCGACCTGTCGGCCGACGGTTTCGCGAAGCTCGGCATCCCGACCGGATCGAGCAGCGGCGGCGGAAGCCTGGACCTGAAGTCCATGCCCGCACCCGTCCGGGAAGTCATCCGCGCCGCGTACGGAGACGCAACGGGACGGATCTTCCTGATCGCCGCCGTCGTCGCCGTCATCACCCTGATCGCCGTCATCCTGATCCCCAACCGCCCGCTGCGTCGCACCATCGACCTGTCGAGCGAGCAGGAGCCCGTCCAGGAACCCGAGTACGCGCCCGTTCCGGACTACGCACTCGAATCCGACACGGCGCCGATCCCGTCGTCCGACGTCCGCAGCGGCAGGCACGAGGCACCCGCCGATCAGCACCAGCCCTTCGCCGGGTTGAGCTCGGACGCCCGGGACCGTCTCCTGTCCATGCTCCTGCCCCAGCCGGAGCGCACGCTGGAAGCGATCGACGAAGCAGAGAAGATCCGCGACGAGGTCAACCGCCTGCGTAACGATCTCAACGCCAAGCTCGTCGAATTCGACGAGGTCTGGGATCGCCTGCGCGAGCTGGGACTGAGTGAAGACCAAGTGGCCGGCGTCCTCGGTGGCGGCCACGTGACGGACACCGGCAACGGTGCCCTCATCCGCTGAATGAGATGATCGTTCAGTTCCACGACGCCGTCGGCTCGCCCACGTATCCCCCTCTACGTGGGCGGGCCGGCGGCGTGTTCGCACAACTGACCCGGTTCACCCTGGTGGGCACGGCGAGCAATGTGCTCTACGCTCTCGCGTTCTTCACCCTCGACGTGTACGGGTCGTTCGTCGCCAACCTGGTCGGCGTGGTGACCAGTTCGATGTTGGCCAACGAACTCCACCGGCGGCTCACCTTCCGCGCCGCGGACCGCGTCCGCTGGTTCGTCGCGCAGTGGGAAGGCGGGACCCTCGCCCTGATCGGGCTGGGTGTCAGTTCCCTCGCGCTCGCACTCCTGCACACGCTCTTCCCCGGCGCCGACGGCCTCGTGCAGGTCGCGCTCGTCGTCGCCGTCAGCGCCGTCGTCGGCGGGCTGCGGTTCCTCGCCCTCCGCGGCTGGGTTTTTGCCTCCGGCCTGTGAGTACTTGTTAACCACGGGCGGTTAACAAGTACTCACGGCAGGGGTCGGTGCCACGGACCCGTGATCGCCAGCGTCAGCCCCGGGGACTGGATGTTCGCGAACAGGATCCTGCCGTCGGCGCTGAATGCCGGACCGCAGAATTCGCTGTCGTTCAACTCGTTCCGAGCCATCGCGAAGGGCTCACCCTCCGCCGTGACTCCGACGAGGTGGCTGATTCCTTCGCCGTCCTCCGCGAGAATCACGCCGCCGTACGGCGAGACGGTGATGTTGTCGGGCCCGTCGTAGTTGCCGGTGTCCACGGCGGGATCGGGGTTGACACCGAACAGGGTCTTCAAGGTGATCGTCTGTTTCGCCGGGTCGAAGAACCACACCTGGCCGTCGTGCTCGGCGACGCTGCCGTCACTGGTCCGTGCGTAGCTCGCGACGAAGTAGGCGCCGCCGTCGCCCCACCACTGCCCCTCCAGCTTGCGACTCCGGGTGACGGCGTCGTTCCCGAACTGCTTGCGCACCGACGTGCTCGTGGCGTCACGGTCCGGCACCCCGACCCACTGCACGGAGTACACCGTGCCCGGCTCGGTGGCCTGCGACAGGTCGGGGACGTGGGTTCCGCCCTGGAAGCAGGCCATCGCCTGGAGCGCGCCCGCGGTGTCGCCGCCCGGGGACTCGGCGAGTTCGCGCAACGCGTTCGGTCCGCCCCGGAAGCCCTGCGGCGGCGTCCACCGGCAGTACAGCCCGTTCGGCCCGGACGCATCCTCCGTGAGGTAGATGGTGCTCGACGCCGGATCCACCGTCACCGCCTCGTGCGCGTACCGCCCCAGGAACTTCAGTGGCACAGGGCTTTTGCCCCTGTTCGCGTCCTGGCTCGCCGGGTCCACCTCGAAGACGTAGCCGTGGTCGAGCAAGAACCCGTTCTCCCCCGCGCAGGCCTCCGTCTCCTCGCAGGTCAACCAGGTTCCCCACGGGGTGATGCCGCCGGCGCAGTTGTTCACGGTGCCCGCGACGCTGACGTACTGGCCCTGCCGTGCGCCGTCGGCACCGACCGCAGTCGTGGTGGTACCGCCGCGCGCCCGTGTCGTACGTCAGTCCGTCGAGCGCGGGCACGCCGAACGGTTCGTCGCTGCCGATCTCGTGGTTGGTGACGAGCGTGGAACCGCCGGGCCGCGCGAACACCCCGATCGCGTCGGGGTCGCTCGGCACCGGTACGCCGCCGTCCAGCTGTGTCTCACCCGAGCGGGAGACGACGGTGTACGAAAAGCCCACCGGGAGTGAGAGAATGCGGTTCGGGTCCGGCACGAGCGGTCCGTAGCCGATCGCCTGTCCCGGTGCCGCGGACGCGAACGCCGGGCGGACGAGGGCGTCGACGCTTCCGGCGAGCGCCACACCGAGGCCGGTGAGCGCGGTGCGACCGAGGAATCCGCGGCGGTTGAGTGGTGCAGTGGACACTGCGTGAAACCTCCAAGGTGACGAACCGGATGCGAACTCTCCCCCGTGAGTACTTGTTAACCGCCGGCGGTTGATAAGTACTCACGGGCGGCGAAGCCGCACAACCGTTGACACGTGACCAAATGGTCACCTATTCTCAGGTGCATGGACGACGATCACGTCTTCAAGGCGCTGGCCGATCCGACCCGCCGCCTGATACTCGACCGATTGTTCGCCCAGGATGGTCAGACGCTCACCGAACTCGAGTCGCAGGTCGAGATGACGCGATTCGGGGTCATGAAGCATCTGCGTGTGCTCGAAGACGCGGGACTCGTCGTCACGCGCCGCTCCGGCCGGGAGAAACTTCACTACCTCAATCCTGTGCCGATACAGCTGATCCACAACCGGTGGATCGACAAGTACACCGAGCGTCACACCTCGGCGCTCGCTCAGCTGAAATCCGAACTGGAGGAAGAGAAATGACTACCGCCGACGCAATCCAGATCTACGCCGTCTACATCAAGGCGACCCCGGAGGCCATCTGGGAGGCCATCACGAAACCCGAGTGGTCGCAGCAGTACGGGTACGGCGGCCTCGTCGACTACGACCTGCGCGCGGGCGGGACGTTCCGCACGCGTGCGGACGACGCCATGAAGGAATATCCGGGCGTTCCGGACGTGATCGTCGACGGCGAGGTGATCGAATCCGATCCGCCGAAGAAGCTGGTCCAGACGTGGCGGATGCTGATGGACGCCGACAATGTGGAGGGTTTCACCACGCTGACTTACGAGATCGCGCAGTCGAGCAGGCCCGGAGTCGCGAAACTGACTGTCACACACGACCTCACCAACGCACCGGGCCTGGCCGAGATGGTCGCGGGCAGGCGGGAGCCCGAGGGCGCCGGCGGTGGCTGGAACGAGGTGCTGAGCGGGATGAAGACACTGCTCGAGACGGGTCAGCCGATGGTGAACTGGGGCTGAACGCCGGGTCGGCGGGCGCGAGGGCCCGACATCTGTCGGATGGCCGCAGTAAGCTCCAACCATGACGGCTGCGCAGTCGCTCGACGAGGAATTCCTCGCACTCGCCGACCCTTACCGGCGCGAGTTGCTCGCCCATTGTTATCGCATGATGGGCTCACTTCACGATGCCGAAGATCAGATGCAGGAGACGTTCATCCGGGCCTGGCGCGGATACGACAACTACCAGCAACAGGCGTCGCTGCGGACGTGGCTGTACAAGATCGCCACCAACACCTGCCTGACGGCGTTGCAGAACAAATCGAAGCGTCCGCTGCCGAGCGGTCTGGGCGCTCCCGACTCCGACCCGACCGCCGAACTCGTCGAACGGCACGAGGTGCCGTGGCTCGGACCGCTCCCCAACCGTCTCATCGACGACGACGCGAGTGATCCCGCCACCGTCGTGACGTCGCGCGAGTCGGTGCGGTTGGCGTTCATCGCGGCCCTTCAGCATCTTCCTGCACGTCAGCGCGCTGTTCTCGTCCTCCGCGACGTGTTGCAATGGAAGGCGTCGGAGGTCGCGGCGGCCCTCGGCACCACCACGACGGCGGTCAACAGCCTGCTGCAGCGTGCCCGGACGCAACTCGAACTGGTCACTCCGTCGGCGGACACGCTCGTCGAACCGGAGTCCCCCGAGGAACGCGAACTGCTCGACCGCTACGTGGCCGCGTTCGAGAACTACGACATCGACGGGATCGTCGAACTGTTCACCAAGGACGCCGTCTGGGAGATGCCGCCGTTCGAGGGCTGGTACCGCGGCGGGACCGCGATCGGCACCCTGGTCAGCGAAAAATGCCCGGCCAAGGCGCGGGGCGACATGAAACTGGTGCCGACGGTGTCGAACGGACAGCCGGCGCTCGGCCTGTACATGCGCGGGGAGGAGGGGGTCCATCGGCCGTTTCAGCTGCACGTCCTGGACGTGACGGCCGACGGGGTCTCCCATGTCGTCTGCTTCTTCGACATCGATCTGTTCGAGAAGTTCGGACTGCCGGAGACCCCGCCGGCCTGATCCCTACGCCGGCACGGCGGCCGGATCCATCCACATGACCTCCCAGACGTGGCCGTCCAGGTCACGGAACGCGCGGCCGTACATGAAGCCCTCGTCCTGGAGCTTGCCCCACGCCGTCCCGCCGGAGGCGAGGGCCTTGTCGACGAGGCTGTCGACCTCCTCGCGGCTGTCGGCCGAGATACACAGCAGCGCCTCGACGGCCTTCGAGGTGTCGCAGATGCCGCCTTCGATGAAGTCCTTGAACCGGGACTCGACGAGGAGCATCACGGACGTGGACTCGTTGATCACCATGGCGGTGCAGGAATCGTCGCTGAACGTGGCGTTGAACTCGAAGCCGAGTCCGCCGAAGAACTGCTTGGTCGCATCGAGGTTCTTGATCGGCAGGTTCACGAAGAGCATCCGGGACATGTGATTCTCCTTCTCGGGTTCCGCCCAGCGCGGAAGTCATCGATACAGACCACGGCGGTGCGCGAAACTCATCGGCGACCGCGCGCCCGATTCTGTCAACTCTCGGCCAGGTCGAGGAACGAACCGATCATGTTCCGTCCGGCCGCGGCGGATGGGACTGCCGAACGAGGCCGCGAGAAGTTGCGCGCCGAGGCGGATCCCGAGCATCGGAAGACCAGCCTCCACAATTTTTTTGATGAAGTTTCGCTCTCGTGGAAGTTGCGGGTGGGTAACGTCGTCAGGGCGCGCGCATCGGACCGCACATCACCACCAGACCACCGATGTCGTGAGCAGCCGACCGTTCAAACGCTCGGCAGATAAGGTACTTGGTGTAGCGAAATCCCCGCTCCGCCAGCACAGTACCGACGAGAGCCGGTCCTTCGAACGACACGTGCTTTACAACTGCCCAGGGCTTGTTCATGCCACAATTCTTACCGAGTAGGGACTTTCGGCCCTAGGCAGTTTCGGAAACGCGAATTCCGCACTGAGTGCACAAAATTGGGCAGTTCACACGGAGTTCACTTTGGCTGTACATCGGGCGAATGACAACCGTCGAACTGGACGCTTGTCTAGTGGCATGGCTCACGGGAAACCTGTAGAAATACGACGTCACGCTTTCGTGACCGGTCCCATATCAATTAGTTACCCGGTGGTGGTCCCCGACAAACGGAACGTCACCATTTCTCGTTACCTCAGACCACAGACGAGCCCTCCCGCGATCCGGGAAGTCGTCTACGGGATGGAAAGGGCAATAGATGCCGCTCCCCATGTCCCCCCTCGACTCGATGTTCCTTCTCGGCGAGTCCCGAGAGCACCCGATGCATGTCGGCGGCGTGGAGATCTTCCAGCTCCCGGAAGGCGCCGACACGTACGACATGCGCGCGATGCTCGACCGCGCGCTCGCCGAGGGCGACGGAATCGTCACGCCCCGGCTCGCCAAGCGGGCCCGCCGGTCCTTCTCCTCGCTCGGCCAGTGGAGCTGGGAGACCGTCGACGACATCGACCTCGGTCACCACATCCGGCACGACGCACTGCCCGCCCCCGGCGGCGAGGCCGAGCTGATGGCCCTGTGCTCCCGGCTGCACGGATCGCTGCTCGACCGCAGCCGCCCGCTGTGGGAGATGCACCTGATCGAGGGACTGAGCGACGGACGGTTCGCCGTCTACACCAAGATCCACCACGCGGTCGCCGACGGCGTCACCGCCATGAAGATGCTGCGCAACGCGCTCAGCGAGAACTCGGACGATCGGGACGTGCCCGCGCCGTGGCAGCCGCGCGGCCCGCGCCCGCAGCGGACGCCGTCGAAGGGGTTCAGCCTGTCGGGCCTCGCCGGTACCACCATCCGCACCGCCCGCGAGACGGTCGGTGAGGTCGCCGGCCTCGTGCCCGCGCTCGCCGGCACCGTGTCCCGCGCCTTCCGCGACCAGGGCGGCCCGCTCGCCCTGTCCGCACCGAAGACCCCGTTCAACGTGCCGATCACCGGCGCCCGCCAGTTCGCGGCGCAGTCGTGGCCGCTCGAACGTCTCCGCCTCGTCGCCAAGCTGTCCGACAGCACCATCAACGACGTCGTGCTCGCGATGTCCTCGGGAGCGCTCCGCAGCTACCTCGAGGATCAGAACGCCCTGCCCGCCGAGCCGCTGATCGCGATGGTGCCGGTGTCGCTGAAGAGTCAGCGCGAGGCGGCGACCGGCAACAACATCGGGGTGCTCATGTGCAACCTCGGCACCCACCTCCGCGAACCGGCGGATCGGCTCGAGACCATCCGGACCTCCATGCGCGAGGGCAAGGAAGCGTACGGCTCGATGACCGCCACGCAGATCCTCGCGATGAGCGCGCTCGGGGCGGCACCGGTCGGCGCGAGCATGCTGTTCGGGCACAACTCGCGGGTGCGCCCGCCGTTCAACCTGATCATCTCCAACGTCCCCGGCCCCAGCTCACCGCTGTACTGGAACGGTGCGCGACTCGACGCCATCTACCCGCTGTCGGTGCCCGTCGACGGCCAGGGCCTGAACATCACGTGCACCAGCAACGACGACATCATCTCGTTCGGTGTCACCGGCTGCCGCAGCGCCGTGCCAGACCTGAAGTCGATCCCGGCCCGGCTCGGACACGAACTGCGCGCACTGGAGCGTGCCGTCGGGATCTGACGTCAGGGGGTCTTCCGGTCGCTGTGCCCGAGATCGCGGTCGGGCGCGACCCGGTCACGGACCAATTGCTTGAGGACGGTGATGTCGGGGAAGCCGCCCTGTTCTTTGCGGTCCCAGATCAGGTCGTCGTCGACGGTGATGCGGAAGATCCCGCCGGTGCCGGGGACGAGTGCCACCTCGCCGAGTTCCTGCCCGAACGTGGCGAGTAGTTCCTGCGCCATCCACGCTGCACGCAACAACCATTGGCACTGGGTGCAGTAGGTGATCGCGACCCGGCCGTCTGCGTTGCTCGTCGTCATCGTGCCAGGTTAACCGAACACGCTCCCCCGCTTGCTGTTCGAGTTGCATGCGCGACACCTGTTCGTCATGCGGGCGTCAGCATGGTGGGGCAGACTGTCGATCGCCATGCTGTGCCCCCTCGCCGAAAGGAAGCCGCCATGCCCACCGCGCTCGAAGAATCGCGTCGTCACGCCCTCGACCTGACCAACGAGAAGATCCAGGCCGTCAAGGACTTCTTCACCAACATCTTCCGTCTCGACACCACGCACCGCACCGAGGCGTGAACGGCCGGGGAGGCCTTCGCCGCGAAGGCCTCCCCCCGTTCACCGGATCGTCCCGAAGAACTCCACGATCTCCGCGGCCCGGAAGTGGTCTTCGGACACGTGTGGGCCGCTCACCTCGACGAATTCGACGGAGTCCGAGCCGCGGCGGATCATCTCGACCCACGGCCCCGTGACCCCGGCGATGTTCGCGACCTCGTCCTCCCGCGACGCGTACACCCGAATGGGTACTCCCACATAATCTCCCGGCCGGTGCCGGACGGCGTCCCAGTGCTCGGTCCTCGGTTCGAGGTCGTGCCCGTCCGCGGACAGGCCGAACGCGTCCCGCACGGTGTCGCGTCCGTGCTCACCTCGTTCCCACACCGCGCGCAGCGACAGCGACGGGGCGATGAACACCGCACCGTCCCACGGCACCTCACGCAGGCGCACGGCGTTCGCGGCGGCGTTGCCGCCCATCGACTCGCCGATCAGGAACCGCTGCGTCATCGGCCACCGCTGGGACACCCACGCGTTCAGCGCGGCCACGGCGTCCTGCGCCGACCGGTTCCCCCACCGGTCGCCGTGCAGGTACGGGCTCGCGACCACGTATCCGGCGTCGAGTAGTCCGTCCCGCAGTCCGGCGCGGTCGTCGATCGACCGCTCGTCCCCCGTCCGCCCGTGCAGGTAGTACGCGACCGCCGACGGCGTCACCCCGCGCGGCACCGCGACCAGCGCACGATCACCGGACCGCGGGACCGTGACTGCGTGCTCGTCGTACCTGGTGTGGTGTGCCGTGCGCCGCGTCACCGGTTCGACGGCGCCGGCACGAATTGTCACACCGCCAACGCTAACAAGCGACGACGCGACGTGCCGGGTGGCGATCCCGAACCCGGCACCGGTTTCACCGAGTCGGGCTGACCGCCGGCGACGCACTCCTATACTTCGTAGCGTTGAGCCCTAGTTGCGAGGGGGATCGATGACCGGATTCCTGCTACGACGTGCGCTCAACTACGTGGTGCTGTTGCTGCTGGCGTCGTTCCTGACGTTCAGCCTCACCTCGCTCACCTTCCGCCCGCTCGACAGCCTGGAGCAGCGCAATCCGCGGCCGCCGCAATCGGTGATCGACGCGAAGGCCGCCGAACTGCACCTGGACGACCCGATCCCGGTGCGGTACGCGAACTGGCTGGGCGGCGTGGTGCACGGCGACTTCGGCACCACCATCACGGGTCAGCCGGTCTCGGACGAGTTGGGCCGCCGGATCTTGGTGAGTATGCGATTGTTGATCCTCGGTTCCGTCATCGGCGCGGTGCTGGGGGTGCTGATCGGCGCGGCGGGTGCGATCCGGCAGTACAAGTTCAGCGACTACTTCAGCACCGTCGTGTCGCTGCTGATTCTCAGTGCGCCCGTGTTCCTCGTGGCGACCCTGCTGAAATACGGTGCTCTCCAGATCAACTCGGCCACCGGCAGCCAGATCTTCCTGTACACCGGGGAATCCTCGGCCAGCGCGATCACCGGGTTCTGGCCGCAGTTCGTCGACCGGGTGCAGCACCTCGCGCTGCCGACCATCGCGCTGGCGCTGGGCAGCATCGCCGGCTACAGCCGGTATCAGCGCAACGCGATGCTCGACGTTCTGGGGAGCGACTTCATCCGGACCGCGCGGGCGAAGGGGCTGACCCGGCGGGAGGCACTGCTCAAGCACGGACTCCGGACGGCGCTGATCCCGATGGCGACCCTGTTCGCATACGGGTTCGGGGCGCTGGTCGTCGGGGCCACGTTCACCGAGAAGATCTTCGGCTGGCACGGCATCGGCGAGTGGATCGTGATCGGCATCGACAATCAGGACACCAACATCGTCGTCGCGATCACGTCGTTCACCGGCCTGATCGTGCTGTTGTCGGGTCTGCTCTCGGACGTCGTGTACGCGGCGCTCGACCCGAGGGTGCGTGTCGGGTGACCGAGATCCAGATCGCGTCCACCGATGCGGCGGTGTCGGCCGTCGGTCGCCGGACCCTGCTGTTCCGGCGGTTTCTCCGGAACAAGCCCGCCATCGCCGGGGTGTGCATCCTGCTGTTGCTGTTCGTGGCCAGTTTCGTCGGACCGTACCTGCTCCCCTACGACTATCAGCAACTCGACTACACCGCGCTGCTGCAGCCGCCCAGCGCCGAACATCCGTTCGGCACCAACCAGATCGGGCAGGACGTTCTCGCGCAGACGTTGCGGGGGCTGCAGAAGTCGCTGATCATCGGCATCTGCGTCGCGCTGTTCTCCACCGCCATCGCCGCGCTCGTCGGTGCGCTGGCCGGGTATGTGGGCGGCTGGCCGGATCGGGTGATCATGTGGCTGGTCGATCTGCTGCTCGTCGTTCCCAGCTTCATCATCATCGCCGTGTTCACTCCCCGGCTGAAGTCGTCGAGTTCGATCGTCCTGCTGATCCTGCTGCTGGCGGTGTTCGGCTGGATGATCACCGCCCGGATGGTCCGCGGGATGACGCTGAGCCTGCGCGAGCGGGAATTCGTGCAGGCCGCCCGGTACATGGGGGCGCCGACGCACAAGATCATCACCAGCCACATCGTCCCGAACATCGCGTCGATCCTGATCATCGACGCCACCCTGAACGTCGGTGCCGCGATCCTCGCCGAGACCGGGCTCAGCTTCCTCGGGTTCGGCGTGCAGAAACCGGACATCTCCCTCGGGTCGCTGATCGCCGACGGCACCGAATCCGCCCTCACCTACCCGTGGCTGTTCATGTTCGCGGGCGGGCTGCTGGTGATCACCGTGCTGTCGGCGAACCTGGTGGGCGACGGTCTCCGCGACGCCGTCGACCCCACCTCGAAGCGCGCCCGGTCCCGCAAGAGCAGGAAGAAGGCCGAGCAGTGACCGGGGAGCCGCTGCTCGACATCGAGAACCTGCGGGTCAGCTTTCCCAGCGAGGAAGGCCGGATCGAGGCGGTCCGCGACATCAGCTACACCGTCTCCGACGGCGAGGTGCTGACCATCGTGGGTGAGTCGGGTTCGGGCAAGTCGGTGGCGTCCCTCGCGGTGATGGGCCTGCTGCCCGAGCATGCGCGCGTCACCGGCTCCATCCGCTTGCAGGGCCGCGAGTTGCTGGGCATGGGTGACAAGGAACTGTCGGCGCTGCGCGGGAAGACGGTCAGCATGGTGTTCCAGGACCCGCTGTCCGCGTTGACACCGGTGTACCGGGTCGGCGACCAGATCGCCGAGGCGCTGCTCGTCCACGGCCGGGCGAGCAACAGGAAGGACGCCGAGCAGCGCGCCGTCGACCTGCTCGATCTGGTCGGGATCCCCGATTCTGCGTTGCGCGCCAAGGCCTTTCCCCACGAGTTCTCCGGCGGCATGCGCCAGCGGGTGGTGATCGCCATCGCGATCGCGAACGATCCCGCGCTGATCATCTGCGACGAACCGACCACCGCCCTCGACGTGACCGTGCAGGCGCAGATCCTGAACCTGCTGCGCAAGGCCCGTGATCTCACCGGCGCCGGCGTCGTGATGATCACCCACGACATGGGCATCGCGGCGACCCTCGCCGACCGCGTGGTGGTGATGTACGCGGGCCGGGTGGTGGAATCCGCTCCGGTGCGGGAACTGTTCGCCGAACCCCGAATGCCCTACACCGCAGGACTACTCGTGTCCGTACCGCGGATGGACGCGCCGATCCGGAGCCGCCTGGTCTCGATCGCCGGCGCCCCGCCGGCCCCGCATGCGCTGCCACCGGGTTGCACGTTCGCGCCGCGCTGCCCGCTCGCCGTGGACGCCTGCCTGCTCGCCGAACCGGAACTCGTCGCGACCGGACCGGCCCATCGGGCGGCGTGCATCCGCGTCGACGAGACGGGCGCCCGCGACCTGTTCACGGCGTACCGGCGGGATCAGCCGGCGCCCGCCCTCACCGCGAGGACGGCGCCCGAGCACCGGGTGGTGCTGCAGGTGACCGACCTGGTGAAGACGTATCCGATCACCAGCGGTCTGGTGTTCCGCCGCAAGCGCGGCGAGATCCGGGCGGTCGACGGCATCACGTTCGACATCCGTGCCGGTCGCACGCTGGCGTTGGTGGGCGAATCCGGCTCGGGCAAGTCGACGACGTTGACGCAGGTCCTCGACCTGTCCGCGCCGGAATCCGGGTCGATCGAGGTGCTGGGCGCCGACGTCGCGGCGCTGAGCGCCCATCGCAGGCGCGCCCTCCGGCGGAAGATGGCCGTCGTCTTCCAGGATCCGACGGCGTCCCTGGACCCCCGGCTGCCGGTGTTCGACGTGCTCGCCGAGCCCCTGCGGCTGGACGGCCGGGGGCGCGAGGAGATCGGCCGCCGGGTACCGGAACTGCTCGACCTGGTCGGGTTGCGACGCGAGCACGCCGACCGGTATCCGGCCGATTTCTCGGGCGGCCAGAAGCAGCGGATCAGCATCGCCCGGGCACTCGCCCTCGATCCGGAACTGCTGTTTCTGGACGAACCGGTGTCTTCGCTCGACGTCTCCATCCAGGCCGGGGTGCTCAACCTGCTGCGCGACCTGCAGGAGCAGCGGGGCATGTCGTACCTGTTCGTCTCCCACGACCTGTCGGTGGTCCGCAACATCGCGCACGACGTCGCGGTGATGTACCGGGGCAGGATCGTCGAGTCGGGGGCCGCGCAGACGATTTTCGAGGATCCGCAGCACGAGTACACCCGGGCGCTGCTCGCGGCAATCCCCGTTCCGGATCCGACCGATTTGGCACACTAGGGTCAGCGAACTTCGAGGAAGGGCACATCCATGAGGATTCGTTCGGCGCGCACCCGCCTCGCGGCATCGTTCCTGGCCGTCGGCCTCGTTCTCGCCGGCTGCGGGGGTTCGGACACCGGCGCCGGGACCGGATCCGGGTCACTCGGCACCACCAACGACATCAACCCGCACGACCCCAGCGAACTGCGCGACGGCGGAAACCTGCGGTTGGCGCTGTCGGGTTTCCCCCCGAACTTCAACACGCTGTCCAACGACGGCAACGACTCCGAGATCGGCGGCATGCTGAAGCCGATGATGCCCCGCGCGTTCGGCACCGACGCCTCGGGGGCGCTGTCGGTGAACCACGACTACTTCGTCGACGTCGCGCTCACCGGCACCGACCCCCAGCAGGTCACGTACACGATCGACCCGAAGGCGGTGTGGTCCGACGGCACCCCGATCACGTGGGAGGACATCCAGTCCCAGGCCGCGGCGCTCAGCGGGAAGAACAAGGAATTCCTGATCGCGAACACGTCCGGGTTCGAGCGGGTGGACCGGGTTGAGCGCGGCGTCGACGACCGTCAGGCGGTGATCACGTTCGCCGAGCCGTACGCCGAATGGCGGGGCCAGTTCGCGGGCAATTCGATGCTGTACCCGAAGTCGGCCACCGCGACCCCCGAGGCGTTCAACACGAGTCTGCGCGACGGGATCACGGTGACGTCGGGACCGTTCAAGATCGCGTCGATCGACAAGGCGCAGAACCGGATCACGTTGGGCCGCAACCCCGCCTGGTGGGGCAACACCCCGAAACTGGACACCATCACGTACAGCGTGCTCGACGACTCGGCGCGCATTCCCGCCCTGCAGAACAACGAGATCGACGCGTCCGGACTGGGCACGATCGACGAGGTCAAGACCGCGGAGGGTTCGGACGGCATCGCGATCCGCCGGGCGCCGGGAACCCAGTTCTCGCACATCACGTTCAACGGCGCGGACGGATCGATCCTCGCCGATCCGGAACTGCGGGTGGCGCTGTCCAAGGGCATCGACCGGCAGGGCATCGCGACCGCGATCCAGAACGGTCTGGTCGACGACCCGAAGCCGCTGAACAACCACGTCTACCTCAGCGGTCAGCAGGGCTACCAGGACAACAGCGCGGCCGTCGCGTACGACCCGGAGGAGGCGGCGCGGCGACTCGACGAACTCGGCTGGAAACTCAACGGCGAGTTCCGGGAGAAGGACGGGCGCCGGCTCGAGATCCGCGACGTGATGTACCAGTCGACCACCTGGGTCCAGATCGCGCAGATCGTTCAGCAGAACCTCGCGCAGATCGGCGCCAAGCTGAACATCGACACCCGCGGCGGCACCGGGTTCTTCACCGACGTCATCCAGCCCGGCGACTTCGACCTCGCCCAATTCTCCTGGGTGGGTGATCCGTTCCCGCTCAGCGGCCTCCCGCAGATCTACGCGTACAATCCCGAGGACCTGCAGGGCAATTACGGCCGGATCGGTTCGCCCGAACTGAATGCGCTGATCGAGCGGACGATCTCGGAACTCGACCCGCAGAAGGCGATCGAACTGGCCAACGAGGTCGACACCGAAGTGTTCGAGGAGGGGTTCTCGCTGCCGCTGATGCAGGCGCCGGGCAACGTCGCGGTGCGCGACAACCTGGCGAACTTCGGCGCCGCCGGTCTCGCGTCCTACGACTACACCAAGATCGGCTTCCTGAATTAGCGGGTTCGCGGCCGTGCGCTACCCGGTGGCCGTCGCCGTGGGCGCGCTGCTGGTGTGCGGCGGGTTCGCCGTCATCGCCGATGCCGATCAGCTCAGCGCACTGGTCGTCGTGGCGGCGGCGGTGCTCGGGGTCACCGGCTACACCTGGTTCGCGGCCACCCGCGCGGCATCGGGGCCGGGACGGCAGGCCACGGTGCACCGAGTTCGCCAGCAGCACCGGCTGACCAGCAGGTCCTGGATCGAGGTCCGCGAAAAACCGGGTTCACGGTGGATTCCGGTGTTCTTCGATCCCGCCCTGCTCACCCTGCCGACCCCGACCGCGGCGACGGTGCACGACGCCGGCGGGCGCACCGCGGTGATGTGGGAGGGCCGTCGCCTGCTCCCGTCCGGGCGAGCGCGTCGTTCGGAGCCACCCGGCCGGTTGATCGACAACCCGTCGCGCCCGGATCCGGACGGTCCGGTGCGCGCCCGGGTGGCCGTCCGGCCCGCCCGCAGGCTCGTCCTCGACGCCCAGTACGCGGTGGCGGCGCCGTTCGCCGGGGCACTGTGGGTGTACGTCGCGGGCGGCGGACTTCCCGCATTCGCCGGCGCAACGTGCGTGGCCGCGGCCGTCGCCGTGTGGTTGGCGGCGGTCCGGGGCTCCGACCCCAGCTGAGGCGGGCTACGACATGGTGACGCCCGAGGTGACGAAGCACGGCAGCAGCCCGGCGATCTCACTCAGCACCGGTCCGAACCCCACGGCGGCCGGTACCGGGTCGTTGACGAACGCGACACCCCGGAACCCGGTGGTGAGGTTCGTGAACTGCACGACGGCGCCGTTCCACTGCGCGAACGGCGCGGCGGTGGTGTACCGGATCCGGTCGGGTCCGACCCGTTCCGCGTTGAACGTGAGCCACGCTCCGGGGGCGCACGTCGACATCGAGCCGGGGACGAACGGCGCGGCGGAGGCGGCGCCGGGCACAGCGAACGACAGTGCGCCCGCGACGGCGATCACCGCTCCCAGCCGACCCAACACTTTTCGAGTGGACATCGGAATTCCTTTCGGGGCGCGCCAATCCGTCTCCCCGAGTACGGCGGAACCGCGTCACTGAGTGTGAATACCAGGTCCGAGAATTATATCTCCGCAGGTACCTCCGGCCGCTAGTACTACAGTCGCGTTTAGGGGAGGTGTCCTCGGGCTCGGTAGTGGGATTGTCGGGCTCGGTGTTGATGGCGGCGACGCCAGTGGGAGCGTGCGAGGACGTGACGCGGGTCGGGTAGATACGTCCAGATCAAGTG